>JAUNNP010000128.1 GCA_030531385.1 Eubacteriales bacterium | reverse complement strand
CATAGCTTCCGGTCTGTATCCTTCCCGTCGCGGCTATCTTCGTCCCCTTATGCAGGTACTTATCTGCAAACTCAGCTGTCTTTCCAAATGAAACACAGCTGATAAAGTCTGCATTCTGCGCATTCTCCTGCCTTGCCTGGCGTCTGTCCACTGCAAGCGTGAACCTTGCCACACAGTTGCTGCCCTGTCCTTCCGTATATCTCACCTCCGGGTCCCTCGTGAGCCTTCCCATAAGTATGACCTTGTTCATCCCGTCCTCCTTTTTCCTTACCTTCCTTCTGCCAATGCTAACAGATCGAATACTTCTTCATGCCGCTTTCACTTTCTGCTTTTGTTGACTAGTGCACATCCAGCCTGCTATGGCTTAATAATAATTTTTTTTAAGTCCCAAAAAGTTCCCTCTGAAGGGAGGAAACGATACTGGTTTGGCATTGTGGATTTTGTTTAATACCCTCAGGGTATCGTGTGCACTCCAAAACATGTATTTCCCAAAATACAATCTGCGAGTTATGATTTAATCAGCAAAAGAAAACAAGCTTCCGAAAGGAACAAAGAAAGGAGAAAGATCATGAAGTTAACAGCAATCTTAGAAGAGTACTACAGGATGTTCAAATAAAGCGATCGGGGTAAACGCTATGGAAGTTTTGATACCGTTATTCTACTGACGAAAGAACAACTGAATATGGCAAACAGGTATATAAATTAACGTCCGTACGAGTCTGTGAGGTGTGACTGGTGCGGACGTTTTTTGTTATTTATAATTTCAACTATTATCGTGTCCATGAGCAGAATGGACAAATGACGGGCAACGATGAGCCCGCGCGCGCATATGTTTCAGAGGATGCTCGCCAGATCATCATAAAACAACGGAAGATATCTCAGTATGTAATTATCAGACATGGATACGCTCCCTCAACTTTGAAAAAACCTCGGTGTGGCTCATTCTCTGCGGGTTTGATTCAGCGTATTTGTCAGCTTCATCCAGTGCTCTTTCTGTGGTATCCGTAAGCTCTGCATATGCTTCAATACTCATGACCACCATGGAGCCGTAACCGTTCTTTGTAAGAAATACTGGCTCACCCGTATTAACGATCTTCTCAATATCAGAAAATTTATTTCTTAAATCAGAAACAGGTTTGATTTACAACATTGCCTTATCCCCATTCTTTATCATAATTTTATCATGATTTTATCACAAAATGTCAGCTACTGCCACTGAATTTTGCATATAGCGCTAATTGTCAAGGTAATTGTCAGTAAACGCTTAATAAACTCTCTCGATCCATGCCATCATCAGATTAACGATCCGGCTCTGCTCATCCTCGGTCAGTTCCCTGTCCGGTCTTACCTTATACCATTTATAAAGGCATCCCCTGCAGCAGCACGCGGTTGCATGCATCGCTTTAAATGCCGGATGTCCGTGCATAGGAGTCTGTCTTCCATCATTTGGCTGAGCAGGCGCAGCCAGCTTCATCCTCACAAAATCCGCCGCGTGACGGCGCACGGTGTCCATGCCCTTCTCCGCGACATAGGCCTTCTCCTTCTTCGTAAGGTAAAAGCTCGACCTGAATTTTGACATCTGCAGTTTATCTAAAGTCTGGATGATCGTTGGCATGCGGTAGTTCCTTACTCCCCGATATAGGTAAATCTCTTATACTCGACTCCATCACGCACCACGGTCTCATCCCACATGGAAGCAGGCCTTACCCACAGGCCGCCTTCGCCGTAAAGAGCACGATAGACTACCATTTCTTCCAATGTCTCCGAGTGCTTCGCCACGCCTATGACCTCGTATTCATTTCCCTTAAAATGCCTATACCGTCCTGGTTTGATCATCGCTCCCACTCTTTCTTATGCCAATGCTGCCGCCAGTTCTTTTTTATTAGTTATCAGCTTTCGTGTAGTTCCCTGAAATAATCCAATGTTTCTGCCGCTGTCTTTGCTTATCCCGATTACTGTCACGCCTTTTTCCAAAAATAAATGGTATCTTTCCGAATAGCCCGAAGCCTGCCTGGTGCAGCCCGGCGTGCTGTCTTTAGGATAAAAATAAAGGATGACCTTCTTCCCCTTATATTCTGAAAGCGTATGCATGATTCCGTTCTGGTCCGGAAGTTCAAACTCCGGTGCCTTTGTTCCGACCTCTAACATGTCCTTCTCCCCTATCTTTCATTATTTATCACATTCAGTGCTGCTCCAGGAACTCCAGTGCCTTTTCAAACGCGGCAAAACGCTGCTCGCCAAGTATGATGTTATGTCCACCAATTTCAGGACGGCAGAGCATCTTATCGTCTGAACTGATATGCTCATTGATATAGACCGAGCTGTCAGGCTCCGCCATGTTGTCATCCTTTGCCTGAATGATGCATGCAGGGCATCTGACCTCAGGCAGTATATCCCCGTTTCTGACGATGTCTATAAGGTCACGCAGCGACTGAAATGCCTTGACCGCGATATCCTCATAATGTACATGGTATTTTTTTGCCACGCCGGTCTTGCCGCCCGGATCCCTGTGGTAGTAGACCTGGTCAGGCGGATACTCATCACTGATAAAGTTCCCGGGAACCATTGCCATGGGCGCCGAGATCGGTATGATGCCTGCGATCTCAGGATGCCTTGCCGCAAGGACGAGCGAAAGAAGGCCGCCCGTTGAAAGGCCGGAAATGAATATCTTCTCATAGCCCATTGCCTTTAGCTGCTTATAGTCGAATTCGGCCTTGTAGATAAAGTCCGTTGCTTCGGTATGAAGCAGGTCCTCCGGATAGGTGCCGTGTCCGGCGAGATTTACCAGTGAGACACCATAGCCGTAATCATTGAGATATTCCGCGTATGGTATCCCCTGTGCCGAACCGGAAGTGATCCCGTGTATGAACAGGACCGCCTTGCCGTTCGTACCCGGATAATATGACTGATTATTGTAATAAAACATCCCTGTATCCTCCTGTCAGATATACTCCGCTGATGCTTTCTGCCTGCTTATCCCAAGAATACCATGAGCGCTTCAGCCTGTGCCCTGAGGCGTGCATTGTCATCAGCCGAAAGTGAAAGCTGGTGATTGAATGACCCCTTACGGTTCGAACCCACGATAAATAAAATATTTTTCATCTCCGTTATGCCCTCACATTATATCTATCACATTGAAACGCTTACCGCAGGACTCACAGTGGCATGAACCGTCAGAGTCCCTGTCATTTACGCTCTCCCCACAGAACGGGCAGTACCTTATGACCGCCGGTATTTCGTCTTCTTCAATATCCTTTACAAACATACTTATAACTCCTGCTAATAATCTTCCGGATCAAAATTTGTGTCATTATCTATCAGATCATAGATCGTGTTAAAGGCATCCTCTTGTTTTCCCTCCGCTTAAACGCCTCAAAAGTCAACATGATATCCTCTGCAAATGATCACCCATGCGTAAAAATGGTCTTTAACACCAAATACAGTACCAGCAGCCAGACAGCAATAAAAGGCAGCGCATAGTAACATTTCACAGGCTTTCCGTCCTGCCACATGCCCTCGGCCTCTTTCCGGCATTCCTCAAATATCTCTCCCGGGATGAGCTTGACTGTAAGTGCTATCAGCACCGGGAGCAGTATAAGGTCATCAAGGTACCCGATGACCGGGATGAAGTCCGGAATAAGGTCTATCGGCGAAAGCGCATAAATTATCGCAAGCGCGGCTGTCATCTTGGCCGGAAAGGGCGTATCTTTCCTTTTAAGTGCCAGGAACACCGCGGGGATATCCTTCTTAAGCCCGGCGGCTCTTTCTTTAAGTCCTTCCATTCACAGTGACCTTCCGAGCTCATAAGCCTTCTGCGGATACCGCGTCCTTCTCGTCATCGCGGGAGTGCCGCAGCCGCGCCCGCAGATCATGCCCATATCCTCAAAATCCATGTAGCTGCATATCTGCCTGTAATAGGCCTCGCAGACGGCAAATACCGTGTCCGTATCGTCCCATGCCACCGAGAGCATTACCGTTTTCTTATGCATGCCGGTAAGCTCATAGGTATAGCTATAGAAACGGTCGATGACAGTCTTGAGCTGTGCCGGCCAGTTATAGTAATAGACCGGAAATGCAAATGCTATCATATCCGTCTCTTTGATGAGCTCCTTAAGTTCCTTCTCGTAATCGTCCTTCTGCAAGCATGGGCCGCTCATCCCGCAGTGTCCGCATCCGAGACAGGCGCGTATATCCTTATGTATCACATCATACTCCGTGGCCTCATGCCCGGCCTCTTTTGCTCCGCGCATGAATTCATCCGCAAGCATGGCGGACGATCCGTTTTTGTTACCGCTTGATTTTAGTACCAGTATCTTCATCTAACTGACCCCTGTAATCCTTCAAAAAAGTCCACTGCGCCCTGCAGTTCAGCTTCTGCAGGATGCCACTAGGTTATCTTTTAAAGCATTTAATATATCATACTATACACTGCTTTTTCTTCCCTGTGCAAACAAAATAAGCCTCGGAATTGCTCCCGGAGCCCAATACCATTCCTATATTCTCAAACTGCATATAGCTGCATAACTGATGATAATATGCCTCGCATACTTGAAAAACGATATCTGTATCCTCCCATGCCACGGATAGCATTGCCGCCTTTTTATGCATTCTAGCTAATTCCCTTGTGTGACTATAGAATCGATCAACAACCAACTTTGGTTGTGCCGGCCAATTGTAATAATATGGAACCGCCTGGCCTGCTCCGTTATCGAAGGCTGATCGGCTTTTAAAAGGAGCTTTGTTTGCAGCCTGTTAGCAGATTTGGACCTTTTTTTGAAAAATCAAGTTTGTCTTTTTGAAAATCCCAGAGATGATTTCTTGCTAACAGAATTGCCCTTTCTGCTAACAAAAGTTCGGGTTGGATCGGCCTTGCTTAGCAATGTCGGTCAGCTGTTCGGAGTTTTTAGGAATAAAAAAAGCCCGTAGAATAAGGCTTTTCTGCCATTTTCTACGAGCTTTTCTCGGCTGTTCCCGATGCGATTCGAACGCACAACCTTTCGCTTAGGAGCAAAACGCTTCACTGTCGACTTGCTGCTATGTAAGTCGGTTTTTGTCGGTAATTGCTGAACTTTTTAAAGGTTCGAGCCGTTTTGTGTCCGTCGCTGTCGCTAAATGTCTTACCTTATCGGACCCTGTCTTTTAGCCGATTTTTAGATTTTTCTAAAAATGGGAAAAGGGTCAATGTAGAGTAGAAGTC
>JAUNNP010000127.1 GCA_030531385.1 Eubacteriales bacterium | reverse complement strand
CGTTTACGAATCCTCCAAAAGAGTCTGAGTCCGCTTACGAATCCTTGAAAAGTATCAGAGCTCGCTTACATCAACGATCTTTCTTCCGTCTTTCCAGATGCGCTCTATATCGTAGAAAAGGCGGTTTTCCTTATCAAAAATGTGCACAATAATATCGCGGTAATCCATGAGGATCCAGTTTGCCGAATCGCGTCCCTCGATCTGCTTATAGTCTATGCCGAGCTTCCCGAGAGCCTCCTCCACATTATCCGCGATAGCCGCGGTCTGGCGCGTATTTTCGCCGGAAGCGATAATAAAATAATCCGCAACCACCGAAAGCTCGCTGATATCGATTATGGAAATGTCGGACGCCTTCTTATCCTCAAGCGCCTTATATATCTCTTTAACTATCTCTGCTGTTGTAAGCTCAGTATTCATCCTATCTCCTTTTTTTCTATAATTGGTGTCAGGTGGTGTCAGGGGTGTCAAAGGAACCGTCCCCTTGACACCCTTGACACGCTTATCGTGAATGTCCCCGTAAAACTCGTGTGCCCTTATCGTGCCCGATACGATCGGCGCCCCCTTGCCGCCAAGATACCCGATAGTGGAATGCAGTATCTCATAAACGCATTCATCAAGGTCGGTAAAGGCCAGCTTTCTGGCAATGCCAAGGTCGTCAGCCTTATCCCTGAGCGGTTCAATATAGTCCGCCGTAAAAATTATTTTTTCAAGCGTGCTCATGCACGGACGCCCGGTCGTGTGTGAATCTATGGCATTGAGAATGTCTATGTCGGTAATACCGAACTCCTTCTCTGCCATATATCTTCCGTAGCGTGCGTGAATAACAGCAGGTGACGCGAGCTCATCCTCGCTAACATAAACACCGTCACGCCTGCACATGCTGATAAGCTCCTTATCGGTATAGCACTTCGCGCAGTCGTGAAGCAGCCCCGCAAGCTCGGCCTTAAGCGGATCCACATCATTTAAAAATGCCATGCAGGTCGCGGTATAAGCAACGCCAAGCGTATGCTCAAAGCGCTTTTGCGTCTGCTTTTCACGTACCTTCTCACGTATTTCCTTTATCGTGTCTATTGTTATTGTGCCCATTGCGTTTAGATGTCTATCTTTCTCTTCTTTGGATCGTGCTGATACTTAAACAAAACGATCATGCTGCCAATGACCTGAACGACGATAGAGTCAGTCGCCTCGGCTATAGCATTCGCAATTTCCATCTTATCATCATCATTTGATTTAAGCACGTGAATTTTGATGAGCTCTCTCTTTACAAGAGCCTCCTCTATCGCAGCGATAAACTCATCCGTAAGGCCGCTCTTTCCGATCTGGAAGATCGGGTCTGTAGTCATCGCGATGCCCTTGAGCACGCTTCTTTGTTTACTCGTAATAATCAAATTCCAGTCCTCCTACGCGAACCGTATCGCCCTCAGTAAGGCCTAGCTTTTTAAGCTGGTCGATTATCTTCTGTTCCTTCATATAATTCTGGAAGAACTTGAAGCCCTTCTCGTCCTCTAAGTTTGTGTAGCCAAGCATCCTGTCGATGCGCGGGCCCTCCACGACGTATACATGCCCGGATTCCCTGTAAATGTTTATAGGGAGCTCCTCGAACATGTGGGCCTTTATGTCATATTCCTTCTCATAAATGAGAGTGTCCTTAGGCGCTGTCTTAAGGAGCTCCGCAATCGCAAAAAGAAGCTCCTTTATGCCGCGGCCTGTCGCTGCCGAGACCGGTATGACCTTTATGCCCTTCGGCTCGTAGATGGCCTTGATTTTGTCGACCGGATTTTGGGGTGCGTCACCGGCTCCGACTGTGCCTGCGCTGCCAATGCTGCCCTCGGCAGTGTCTGTGGCTGCGGCGTCAGCATTTGCCGCGGCAGGCCCGTAATCGCAGATCGCATCTATCTTGTTGGCTGCGATGAGCATGGGCTTATTTAAAAGCTCGGGATCGAAGCGCTCGAGCTCGGCATTTATCTTCTCGATATCGTCGAGCGGGTCGCGGCCTTCCGTGCCGGCAGCGTCGACCACATGCACGAGCACGCGGCAGCGCTGGATGTGGCGGAGGAAATCATGGCCAAGGCCGAGGCCTTCAGCCGCTCCCTCGATAAGCCCCGGGATATCCGCCATCACGAAGCTCTCGTCGCCGACATTTACAACTCCAAGATGCGGCTGGATAGTCGTGAAATGATAATTTGCTATCTGTGGTCTGGCATTTGAGGACATGCTGATGATCGTGGACTTTCCAACGTTGGGGAAGCCTACGAGTCCGACGTCCGCGATGACCTTGAGCTCTAAGATGACCTCGAGTTCCTGGGCCTGCTGGCCGGGCTGGGCGAATCTCGGAGCCTGCATGACAGATGTGGCGAAATGCATATTGCCAAGGCCGCCCTTGCCGCCGGTGAGAATGACCTCGCGGATGTTGTCGCCTGACATATCCGTGATGACCTGGCCCGTGGAGGCTTCCTTTACGACCGTGCCGTACGGGACCTTTACGATGAGGTCCTTGCCGTCCTTGCCGTGGCAGCGCTTCTTTCCGCCTTCTTCTCCGCTTTCAGCGACATATTTTCTCTTCATGCGGAAGTCGTTCAGCGTGTTCATGCCCTTGTCGACCTCGAAAATAAGGTCGCCGCCTCTGCCGCCGTCGCCGCCGTCAGGGCCGCCGTTCGGAACATAAAGCTCCCTGCGGAAGGAAACATGGCCGTCGCCGCCTCTGCCGCTCTTTATAGTGATTTTTGCTGTATCTGCAAATGATATAGCCATTATATACTCCAATTAATTTATGTGTCAGTGAGGTGTCAGGGGGACGGTTCTTTTGACACGTTTTGAAACATCCCGACGAAACAAAAAGGACCATGCTAAATATAACACAGTCCTTCCCATAATTAAATAACAATGTTTGGGTCAAGTAGCCGCGGCGTCAGCATTTCCCGCAAAGGGAGCTGCCTTTATGCCGTGATGACTTTATGCCCCGGGCCTCGATCAAGCCTGCTCAGGATATACTGAGCACTTCTTGCGGTCCTTGCCCCATCTCTCGTATCTTACGATACCGTCAACCTTGGCATAAAGTGTATCATCCTTACCAATACCTACATTTGTACCAGGGTGGATACGTGTTCCACGCTGTCTGTAGAGGATGTTTCCTGCAAGTACGAACTGACCGTCTGATCTCTTAATACCAAGACGCTGGGAATTACTGTCTCTGCCGTTCTTGGTGGATCCCATACCTTTTTTATGAGCCATGAAATTACCTCCTTCGAATAGTCACAAAATTACTTTGTAATGCTGTCGATCTTAACTTCTGTGAAAAGCTGTCTGTGACCGTTCTTCTTGTGATATCCGGTCTTTCTCTTGTACTTGTAGACAATAACCTTGTCAGCTTTTCCGTTAGCAGTTACTGTAGCGGTTACTGCAGCACCGGCTACTGTAGGATTACCGATAACTGTATCCTCTCCGCCGATCATGAGAACCTGATCAAAAGTAACCTTGTCGCCCTCGGCAACTTCAAGCTTCTCAACTCTTACGATGTCTCCCTCGGTTACCTTATACTGCTTTCCGCCTGTTGCGATAATTGCGTACATTTAAGGTACCTCCTTCTTTAAAAACTCGCTACTGCGGGTGGCGTCCAACTGCCGGTGGTGTAGTCGCTGCTGTTTTTGCTGCGGCCCGCCTGACGTCCTATGGACACACTTATACCCTTGTTATGCGGCATACTTGGTTATACTAGCAGATTTGTTTTGACGTGTCAATAATGTTTTTTTAATAACAGTCAGGATCTGTTTTGTTTTGTTTTGTTTTTGGCTCTGTCAGCGAATATGGCTGATTTTTGGCGGTTTAGCCTACACGTTAAATGACTCCTGCCCACACAGCTGGTAAAATATACTTATCTGACTAAAATCAAACGAGTTGCTATTTCTCCGTGTCCCGCTCTTGTATATCAACAAGAATTCGTTCCATCTTCTCCTTGAAGTCCGGAAGGTCAGCCTCTATGATTTCCCAAACAAGATTCAAATTAACACCTTCATAATCATGAACGATTCTGTTTCTTAATCCATAAATCTGATGCCATTTAACGTAACCGTATTTTTGTTTGAAATCCTCATCGAGGTGCCTGACCAATTCTCCCATCTGACTGAGATTAAAAACGCACGCTTCCACAAGCATGCTGTTGTTGACAAAGGAATCACGGTCGTCAGTTTCACAATAAGACAATATTGTATCAGCGAACTTTAATAGTTTCTGAATAATGATCTTATTTCGCATAAATCTCCCGTCCGGTCCTCAGTATCTCCTGGTCTACCTTTGAATCCTTAATAATATGCGTCACATCGAACACGTCCACTTCTTTGTCCAGTGCTTCGCTGATATCTTCAATAAACCCAACGAAATTCAGTCCCTTCAGTCCGCTGTCGACGACCAGATCGACATCACTGTTTGAATCTGCCGTTCCATTACTGTAAGAGCCAAACAGAATCGCCCTTCTTACTCCATAATTTTTAAAGACCGGATGAAGTCTTTCTATAATCTCATCATTTGTATAAATTACGTCCGACATATATTGCTCCTTTAATCCGTTGCAGAAGTGCAATATTCTCCTGATAATCGCTGTTATGTTGCAAAGAGGAAGCCCCATCGGGACTCCCTCTAAAGCAAAGTCCAATTGGTTAGGGATATTATACCACCTTGCCTGATCTGGTTCAATCGCCATTCATGCGTACATACCAGCCGGTTTCATCGTATAAATTGTAAAATTAAATTCCACCCCAATATTATAACTATTTAATCAAAAATCTCCCCTGACGCCTTTTTTTTGATTTAAACTCTTTAATCAATTTTTTTCCCCTGACGCCTTTTTTTGATTTAAACTCTTTAATCAATTTTTTTCCCCTGACGCCTTTTTTGATTTAATGGTAAATTGCGAGGATAAGTGATATATTTTTCATAAATCCAATCAAGATACCGAAGATTCCGAAAATAGTTAAGGCGAACTAAATAAATTAAGAGGAATGACATAATGAAATCAAAAATCAAAGCATTCGCGGCGGCAGCATTTGCCGTAATGACCATAGCGGCTGTGTCGCTCAGCAGCCTTGCGGGTCAGTGGGTACAGCACGGGCCGGGCTGGAAATATCAAAATGACGACGGCAGCTTTTTAAACGACGGCTGGCACTGGATAGATGGAAACGGGGACGGCATCGCCGAGGATTATTAC
>JAUNNP010000126.1 GCA_030531385.1 Eubacteriales bacterium | reverse complement strand
GAAGGAGTATGTCAGGAATCAGCCATCACATAAAATTTGTGATTGAGCCAAAATAATAGAAGGAATAGTATCAGGCAGGATACTTGCGGCGGCTTTTGTGATAACGATCGCGGTCGGAACGGGTGTGTTCGGCTTTGCGGACCGCTCGGCCCTTTCCTTTAATTCGGCCAAGTTTGCCGACCGTTATAACGAAATGAATTCTTCCTTCGCAAAGTCAGTGTTCGGAAGCGCCAACGGCGAGGCCGACAGGACCCTGGGAGACAATAATACCGAGAGTGACAATAAAGGCGGAAGTCCGGACGAGACAGCCGCCGATAATGAGCTGTTAAGTGAGGTCCCGCAGGATAACGCGCCAAACGAGCTTACACAGGACACGAATCAGGTCAGCAGGCAGACCACAGTAAGCACGGCAAATGCTGACGCAGCCAACTCTTATGGCCTTGTCGGTGAGCAGAATGCGGCCGCCGGAATTCAGAATGACCAGGTGCCCGGAAATATTAACGCGGGAGAAAACCCGGCAGCCGGCGCAAATAATTCCAATGCCGGCAGCACGGGAACAGGCTATGGCTATGATTCTGATTCAGGATCGGGAGACAGCGGGACAGGCTTAGTATCTGTTTCTGGGACAGGCTCGGGCTCCGGCGGCGGAGGAGGCGGAGCTGCAGATCCCGGAACGAACGGCGCGGCAGCAGATCCGGGCGCGGCAAATAACGGCGGTGCTCCCGCCGACAATAACGGAGGCGCACCGGCAGATAACGGCGGAAATACACCTGATAACGGCAGCGGCTCGGGCTCAGGCAGTGGAAGCGGCGGAAGTGAAACTACACCTTTTGATCCTTTAAACCCACCTTCGGATACAGGCGGAGGCAGTGTTCCGGTAAGTGACACATCTGTATTTACCGAAGATGGCGACTATATAATGTCAGCTGGATCAAGCTCAAGCGGTGCCAAATATTCAGGATATTACGGCTCAGGCAGTATCATCAATATACCGGCAGAATACACGGGAACTGACGGAGATGGAAATCCGTATACAGTACCTGTCACTACTGTAAGCTTTGAGACCTTCCATCAGGGAGCGAACTCACCGAATCCGACGGTGATCAATATTCCGTCTTCAGTGACATCGATAACATTTCCGTCAACGTACATTTCTTACTCCGGTGCAGATTACAGCGAGTTTGTTGAAATCAATTATATAGATCCCGACAATACGAGCACAAAGTATTATTCGGAAAATGGCATACTCTACAGAAAGAGTACCGATGGCACACTTGAACTTTACAGGGTGCCTTACGGGGTTGCTGAATTCCCCGTCGCCAAGTGGGCGTCAAACTGCACATCCATAGCAGACGATGCTTTTGGAGGCATGGTCAATATGACTGAGGTCACTGTGCCTGCAGGGGTTACGGATATTGCTATTGCTCCCGGAAATTATGATGGAGTATTTTACAAGTCTTCGGTAAAGAAGGTTACATTTGAAGCTACCGAGGGACTTTCATTTGGCGACTATGCATTTATAAATAATACGGGAGACAACAGTATAACGGTCGTACTTAAGCAGACTGTTCCTCCTGGCCTTGGAAGCTTCACATACGGACTTCCGTCTTTTGTCGTACCGGACAGCGCAAATGATAATGTATACCTTGATTATCTTCTTGCCTACAGGCCGAAGTACCTTGGTAATTCCGATTTTAAGAAGGAGGCTGCAGCAGCTTACGGTGATGCTCCGACCGAGGATCAGCTTACAGAGTGCTTTGTGAAATATATCTCGACCGTATCAAAGAGCTCAGGGGCAGCCTATGCGCATTATTATTATGATCCTGCCACCGGCTATGCTTTAAATGCAGCCAAAAATAAGCTTGCAAGGATAAGCGCTGCTGTCACTGCGAATCAGATCCTGGACAGTGCCAAAATTGACAGCATAATGCCGGGCGCGCTTAAGGGAGCCTCCTTTACTGAGCTTTACCTTGTAAACACGGGAAGCGATGCATCTAAGCTCATCACACTTGACGGGGACCCGTTTGGAGGCACGATCCCTTTAGACCTTAAGATATATACTCCTATAGGACAGCGGGATGCCTATGTGACCGCATGGTCAGGCGTGCTTGACAGCCTGTACGGAGAGGGCACGGCAGACAGCCTGTTCGTAAGTGAGGGTGATCTTTACACAGATCCGGATGATCATCTTATCTATACACTGCATACGGACGGAACAAGGAGCCTGCATTCGTATACAGCGGATGCGGCGGGGACAATCACGCTTTCCGATAAGGTTATAGAGATAGAGGATGGAGCACTTAAGGGAAAGACTGACCTTGAAGTGCTTATAGTCCCGGATACTGTAACAAAGGTCGGAAGCAAGGTGCTTGACGGTTGCAGCAGCTTACGGGTACTTGCATTTAACGGCGGGGCGCCGGCATTTGCAGCAGATGCGCTTACCGGAGCGGACAATGCCTCTCTTAAGATAGAGGTGCCCGCGTCAAAGCTTGCGGCATACAGCGCGGCAAATGCCGGATACCCGAAGGCTCCGCAGCAAAACGGCGAGAGCTATGAGATCAAAAAGGACAGCTCTTCAAATGAAATAGTTTACGGCTCGGCAGTTGATGACCATCAGACGGCGATCTATGTTTTAAGTACGGCAAAGGGCACAGTGAGCTTCCAGTCCAATAAAACAGACGAGGTGCTTTCCGGAGCATGCGCGGACCGTGCAAATGTAACGGCAATAAACTTAGGCAAATATACCAATGTTATAGGTGAGGGAGCATTTACAGGGACGCCTGTCACGACGCTTACGCTCTGCCAGGATTCGTTTACGGTTCCGGACCATTTTGATACCTATGCGGGGCTTACCGCACTTACCAACATAAGCGTATACGGAACCATAGTCTTTGGTGACTACAGCTTTGCAGAGAACCAGACCCTTCAGAGGGTGACTATAACACAGAACAGTTCCTACAACGGAGGCGTCACAGCGGTCGGAGATTATGCATTTTACAATTGTCCTAAGCTTACGAGCTTTAATTACAGTTCCGCTAATATAACGAAGAAGCTTGTTTCCATCGGAAAGTCGGCCTTTGAAAACTGCACGGCGCTTACCACCATAGGCTTCGGTACTCAGGCGAATACAAATTCCCTTGAGCGAATAGGCGATTATGCCTTCAGAAACTGCACACTGCTTACGCCCGGAAATTACACAAACAGGCTCGGAGGAAACAGCGGCGGCTCATTTACGGCACTTTCCGAAATCGGAACATCGGCCTTTGAAAACTGCACGGGACTTACCGTATACAGGTTCAATGAGGCATTGACGACTATTGGTAAAGATGCCTTTAAGGGCTGCGGACTTAACTATGTATTCCAGTATAATGATCTTGATGTCGTTACTGGGGAGGTATTTACAGATGCGACCGTAAACAATTACTATATCTACAGGGATGTTAAGGACGGTGAATTCAAGGATGCAGCCTTCCTTAAGAATGAGGTCCGCATATATCCGTCAGCTGCTGAAAGCACCGGTTATATAGGTGTGAGCGCCTTTGAGGGCACGAGTATCACAGATGTAACGCTCGGAGCAAATATCAGTGAAATAGGGGCGTCAGCATTTGCAGGCGTACCGCTTAAATTACTTACCTTTAACACAACAGATCAGTACAGTCTTCCTGAGCTCGGTGACTATATATTCGGCGACGGAAGTGCGCTCCTGCAGGGAGACGGCAGCAGCGATGACGCGGGCTTTAGGATCAAGGTTCCGGCGGCCTCCGCGGGCGATACGAATTACAAGACCATGTACTGGTTTGAGTATTATCACCAGCTTGACGATGAGTACGGAGAGCTTGACCGCGGCGATTATTATGACATTACCGCAAAGTGGCTGAGATACGAGCTTTCAGAGGCGGACAAGGCCTCTGCAGCGGAACTGGCTTCACAGACGAGCCTTGCGTTTACCCCGTTTATGCTGCTTTGTGCTCCGGCTGAGAGGGCGTCTGTTATATTCGCGCCGCCGCAGAATACTTATTCTTCGGAAGCCTCAGGTACAGGCCGGTCGACGGAAACGGATATGAGCGCGGGCACAGGTCCTGCTTCGTCTACAGCCACAAATATGAAGAAGGCCAGCGCGACCGACATGGCGGAGGAAGACAGAGCTGACGATGATTACGAGGAAACGGAATTCGTTGACATACCAACAGGGTCGAAAGCCAGCCGTGAGATCGACACTATGACGGTAACGGGCTGAACCGTCCCCCTGACACCACGAAAACTAAAATCACTTACAAAGGATCGAGCTATGGTAGTAGAACAGTCGGAACACATTATTGAAGAGGTGAGCAAGGTCATTGTCGGAAAGCAGGAGGTCATCGAGAAGGTGCTCATGACCATCTATGCCGGAGGACACATACTGCTTGAGGACTACCCGGGCGTCGGCAAGACAACGCTCGCGGTTGCAATGTCCAAGGTAATGGGACTTGATTATAAGCGTATTCAGTTTACGCCGGATACCATGCCTTCGGATATCGTGGGCTTCAGCGTTTACAACAGAGAGACAGGCCAGCTTGAGTATAAGCCGGGTGCCGTAAACTGCCACCTGCTGCTCGGAGATGAGATAAACAGGACCTCATCCAAAACGCAGTCGGCATTGCTCGAGGTAATGGAAGAGGGAAATGTTACGGTCGACGGCATTACCCATGCTATACCGAAGCCGTTTATCTGCATAGCGACGGAGAACCCGTCGGGCTCGATCGGCACCCAGGCGCTGCCGGATTCGCAGCTTGACCGTTTTATGGTCTGCCTCAGCATAGGGTATCCGTCCACGGAGGACCAGATAAGGCTTATCGAGCAGAGACGCTATGTCAACCCGCTCGATGAGGCAAAAAAGGTTGTGACGCGTGACGATATCCTGGAGATACAGAACTATCTTTCTTCGGTAATGGTTTCAGAGAATATCTTAAGATATGTTACGGTGCTCTGCGAGCAGACTAGAGTACACCCGCTCGTCGAGGTAGGTGTCAGCCCCCGAGGTATCATAGCATTTACCAAAATGATGCGCGCGCGGGCTGTACTTAAGGAGCGCGACTATGTCATCCCCGAGGATGCGCAGTATCTGTTTAAGGATGTATGCGCGCACCGCCTGCTGCTTAAGCCCCAGGCGCGAATCGAGGGAAAGAGCGCAGCCGATATCCTCGCTGAGATACTGACCAGAGTCCCGGCGCCATCTATGAGGAACTAGTTTATGGTGGGGTGTCAAAAGAACCGTCCCCCTGACACCCCC
>JAUNNP010000125.1 GCA_030531385.1 Eubacteriales bacterium | reverse complement strand
GCGGTTAATATGTATACAATTAAGCTAATATTACAAAACTTAAAAGTATTTAAAATACAAAACCTATATACCCATCAGTCTGTTTATCGTTTCTATAACCGGATACCTATAGCTAAAGGAAAAGCTATGCTCACCCTCTGATAATGCCACAGCCATAAAGCCACTATCAGCCCGAAGTAGTTCGGTATTTGCCCCGTCAATTTCAGCAGTCCATCCAGTCTCATATGGGATAGGCATAAAGAGGTATCCGGATTCATCAACTGTAATAGAACCGCTTAGTTCACTATCATTTTCCCGGATAACTTTAAGAGTACTGTTCACCGGAAGTATTGAATTGTCATCAGACTCAACTCTCAAATTCCTGATATTGATAGTTTTCTCAGACGACTTAATAGCTATGTGCGTTGTGCCTTCGGGAATAAGGATCTTGGCCTGCTGCCATCCGTCTCCCGGTCCTCCGCGAAAATAATATGGCTTAAGCAGCTCAGACACGTTGTCGGTTATAAAACATATATTAATATAAGACAGATAATCAATATCGCTTTCAAACTCAAGATAATGCTCTCTTTGACTGTCAGAATTTATATCGGACGTAAGGTCAAGGTATGCATCGATATTATAAAATGATTCCTCACCGTCAGCAATTTCTGATGAAAGCGTTATAATATCATCATTGAGTTCTCCGGTACAGTTGTTAAACAACATACTGTCATAAAGTGTGTCCATATCGATACACTCTGACTTATTGATGCTGTTCTCCAGCTCCTCGTATGAAACGTGACTGCCGGCTGTTATTGGAACTCCATCTTCTAGAACGACCGCCTGTGATATTACATCAAGTCTTCCAATGTAGTCCGCATCTCCTATTTCACTTTTGTTTATTGCCTTGGTAAAGAAATGTCCGAATCCATCTGCATATGGATTTTCATATACCTTCTTTGTTGAATTTTCATAAACCCTGTTATAAATACCGTCAGGATAATAATAATTATCCGAAATGATATACTTTACTCCAATAAGAGAATTCTGAACTATGTCATTGCTGACATTCATGAATGAATACCAGAAGCTATCATATCCATAGTAATTTATTGCAGGATTGCAGTACTGTCTGTAAAATTCCTTGACATTTCCATTGAGTGTGGAATTGTAGGTAGATACCCCATAGTAATCCTGGAACATCGCATCATTGTAATAAATCAGATCATAAAAATCTTTTTCAGTCCTGTACATGCCGCTATCGCTCTGCCTGATATAGTCAAGGGAATCCTGAGTGTCAGTGTCGTCCTCATCTGTCAGATCCTCACTGAAAGAGCATAATACCCTTTCATTCACGGTAATATTGCTTTCTATCACTGTATTGGCAAAAAGGAGTACGAAAAACGCTGCCGGAAAACAGGCTGCACTGATTATTTTTCTGTCATTTGCTATGAGCAATACTGCAGCAAGAATGATAAGTATAAGATTAATGAAAACAAATACAGAGAGTTTATCAATTCCATTTTCTTTAAGCTCGCCAAGCTGCATTAGTATCAATGCGAAGCTAAGTACAAGTACACCAAGAGCCGCTGCAAGTTCAAATTTTGTAAGGTCCTTTAGCTCATCTATCGCTATCATGGAAATGTATGCTAAGACAGGCATTATAAGGAAGGTATATCTTCCAAATGGCATTACAAATCCGTTAAATGCAGCGGACCCAAGTCTGTTGAATATAATAAAGACTATTAACAATCCGGAGATAATATTTAGTATTGTCTCCTTTTTGCTGTTTGAGCGCTTACGCAGGGTAATAAAGTAAACTACAACAAAAAGAAGAATAAACATCGAATAAAATAATTCCGGGGCAACATAATAATCACTGTTCAGATCTCCCATCGATCCAAAAAAATCATTGCCGCTGCCCTGCAGATTACTTGAAAGAAGTCTGTAAAAAATAGTCTTTAATGCTTCAGCTTTATATGGTGTTGTCAAAAATCCAATGCATTTTTGTATAATTCCCTGATCACTGGCTACTCTTGTTGAATTAAATAAAATATCCGAAAGCTGAGGAAGCATGAGCGGTGACGATAATATGCCCCCTACCAAACCAAAGCTTATCACAAAGCCAAGCTTCTTAATCGCAGCGGTGCGGTCTTTAGAAGAGGATGTGTAAAGAAGCCTGATAATAAAATAGGGAAAAGCAAACAGACATATCATGTAACACAGATAGAAATATCCTGCCGCCAGGATAAATATTTCCAATGCAAAAACTACATAATATCTGTTGAAGTGTTCTGATTTAATGATCTCCTCTATTAATATCAGCATTAACAGCAAATAAAAGCTGAAATGAGCATGTACATAATGCTGTGAATAAAGGACGATGAATGAGTTAAAGGCAAGCAGGTAACTTGCCGCAACCCGTGAAGCCGTTGTGGCTCTGAAATTGCTAAGGTATCTGTAACATAATAGTGAGCAGGTAAGTATGTTGAGTACCTGCGCTATGAATACCATGAAATTGATCGTGTGTATTCCGAATAATACTCCGGCTATTATGGTTAGGAGCAGGAATGGGTTTTGTATAAGGAAGAAGAAACCGATGGATGAGGTACCGAGCCCGTTATTAAAGTTCCAAAAGCTGAACTCTCCGTTTGCGAGCTTGCTGATATAGGAAACAAGAATAGGGAAGTATGCCTGCGGTTCGTCGCCCCCTCCTATGTCATAGTAGACATATTGATATCCTGAATAGAATATTCTGAAATAGATAAGAAAAATCGAAATAGAAACGAGGGCAAGCAGTATGACCTGTCCTACTCTGTATTCACCATGTTTGATAACATTTTTTGTGATAAGCTCACTTATCCTGTCACGTTTATAAATCAAGCAAAATAAAGCTGCTGCAAGCGTCAGGAACATTACTCCCACAATGATCCAGAAGGTAATTGGGAATATGGTATAACTGCACAAAATGATATCTTCTAATTTAATTTTAGTGAGTGCCTTGTCAGTAAGATCCAGTCTGAAATACCTTGCAGCTTCTGCTTCCCTGCCCTGCAGCTGAACAAAATTTGTCCCCTGACGAAGCTTTATTATCTCGTTTTGATCAGGTTGAAATCCGGTCTCATTGTTATAGTAAAAGATCTGTGCAACTGTGTTCTCACTAATACCTTCAACATCTAAAACTATAGTGCTGACAGGAATAGATGTATCCAGTTCTATCCATGGATCATCCGAATTGGCAACCAAAAGATTAGGGAATTCAATATCAAAATCCTTAGCATTCATCCTGATATCCGATAATGTATAGAATTCATAATCGCTTCCCGGTTTAAAATCTATATTTCTTCCATACAACCAAAATCCTGCTGCCTTAAACGAAAAGAACAACAGGACTATTAAGCTGATGATATATATTATTTCCTTCTTTCCTATACGAAATTTTTTTTCTTTATTCATATGCTGATATTCATCTCTACTACAAATTGTATAATTGGAAATGATTATACCATATGTGGGATTATCTGTAAACAAAACGTGTCACGGGGGTGTCAAGGGGACGGTTCCTTTGACACATTCTGATATATTGTGGCGAGAATCCCCTCTACCTTACCGGCTTCCTTTTCCACACCAAAAACATCTGAATGAAAAGAGTCTTCCATCGCGTCAATCATTTTGCGGCAATCTGTATAAGTAATGCGATAAACTGCGTCTGAACCTCTTGGCTTACGCAAGGACTGATGATCATATTGGTCCAGAAGTTCCAATGCATCTGTATACATTGTTACAGCTGTAAGAATATCCTGTTCTTCTACCTGCAGAGCATCGGCCAGCATGCGAGTCTGAATATCTACAGTTTTCTGAAGAACTTGCAGCCGCCTTTCGTTGATGGCATATCCCTGCATAATGTACTGCCGTAAAACAGAATTTGCCCATCGGCGAAATTCAACGCCTCTTTGCGACTTAACACGGTATCCAACAGATATGATAATATCCAAACTATAATACTGTACCGGACGATCTGCATTTGCAATGTGCATTTTTTGCACATTGCTTTTTTTATCCACCTCATTTTCCTTAAACACGTTATTCACATGTCTTGTAATAACCGATCTGTCCACAGAAAACAATTCTGCCATCTGCGCTTGATTCAGCCATACAGTTTCCTGATTCACCGGCACATTCAATGTGACAGCTTGATCAGCGGTTTCAAAAATTACAAGTTCATTTGTTTCCGTTGTGTCTTTTATCTCCTGTACAAAGGTCTGGTTTGATGTTATAAGCTTATCTTCCATCACAACCTCCATATATTAGAATTCCGTAAAGCTTGCAATGGCACAAAGTGCCGGCAAGCTGAAAATTTCCGAGAACTGCTGGGGCAGTGCTGCGGCCGACCCCCTCGACTTGAGGGGTATGAGGGCGCGCTTAGCACTGCGGTATGAGCAGTTCGCAGAAAATTTAGGAATTCGAAACTCGCAGTTCAGCCTTTACTTATTTCGAGTCTTTCTATACTTCAAAAACGTGTCAAAAGAACCGTCCCCCTGACACCCGTGGCACCCGCATGTCAGTTGATGCGCACGCCGTCCGCGCCGACCATGTGGCCGTCGGGAGTGGTATAGCTGCGGTGCATGACGCCAAGGCTCGATGGCAGGCCGTTTCCGGTGCCGTCCTCGAAGAAGTACCACTTGCCGTCGACCTCCTTCCAGCCTATGGCCATTTCACCGAGGGTGTTGGCTGCCATGGTGTTAAGGTAGAAGGTGCTGCCCCAGGTGTCGGTGTACCAGCCGGTACGCATGAGCGTGTCAGCGCCAAAGTAGAACCAGCCGTCTGTGTGCTGTCCAAGTTCGGTCCTTGCATAAGGATTATACAAATGCAGCCAGCCGCTGCTAAATGGCACGTTGTTTATGATGTACTGCCATGCGCCATTTACGACTGAGCCGTCAGGTCTGTAGCCCGTGGTGCCGGGGAGTCCGTTTACGGGAAGATATGCTGTTCCATCGATGGCTCTTAAGCCATCTCCCACCATGATGTCAGGAATAAATCTCCACTCACCCGGGTTGATGGTCTCGGTAACTGTTCCGGCTGTA
This sequence comes from Eubacteriales bacterium, assembly GCA_030531385.1. Classification (GTDB taxonomy): domain Bacteria; phylum Bacillota; class Clostridia; order Lachnospirales; family Lachnospiraceae; genus Avilachnospira. The sequence continues at coordinate 258 of JAUNNP010000125.1, read as the reverse complement.
GTTCCTGTGCCTGCGATGACTCCGCTGACACCGGTAGAAGCGCTTCCGCTTCCGCCCGAACTGCTGCCACCGCCGCCTCCGCCGCCTCCGGATCCGCCTGAGCTACTTGAGCCGCCGCTTGAACTTCCCGAGCCGCCCGAACTACTGCCGCCTCCGTTTACATTGATCACAGAGCTGCTGCCGGATCCGCTTCCACTGCCGGATCCGCTGTCGTCCTGGCTTGGTACCGGCACCGGCGTCGGCGCAGGTGTTGGATCA
>JAUNNP010000124.1 GCA_030531385.1 Eubacteriales bacterium | reverse complement strand
TCTTAGCCTGACTTTTGTCTGAGTTCTGACGTTTGTCTGTCCCGGCTTGACTTTCGTCTGCCTGCTCGCCCGTGCAGCTTTGCCCGGATTCTCCGGAAGCGTAAAAATGAGTATGATGATGGGCATTCCAAGCGGTTCCTGCCGCACAGCCTGTTGCCAGAATGCCGCAGATCAAAGGCGGAACCCAGAAGTATCTTGGGAAAAATGGAAACATAAGTACTACCTCCTTTCTTAATGACAGATAAACAACATATGTTGATTCCTTATCTTGATTAAACTATAATTGGAAATGGAAAGGGCTTCAATCAGCAGTGTTTTGCTGAACGAAACATGATAAACACATCGCTGAAATGTGTTTATCAACTTCCATATTTTGATAAATTGATACCTTCCATGCGATGTAATCATTGACTTTACAACACGTGCGTGCTATTTTTTGAGATAAGAGGGAGGTGGTTGCAATGCAGATTTCAAGCAGATTTTCAATAGCAATCCACATGATTGCGGCAATGGAACATTTTAAAACGGCATATAAGGTGACGAGTGAATTTCTTGCCGGAAGTGTTGGGGTAAATCCGGTTATCATCCGGAAGATCACTTCCCAATTGAGAGACGCTGGGATCGTAAACGTCGCCAGGGGAACCGGCGGCGCCATGCTCGCGAAAGAGCCGGAGGAAATAACGCTGCTGAATGTGTTTGAGGCAGTAGAGTCTCTGGAGAATCGGAAATTGTTCAGCTTTCACGAAAATCCTAATCCGGAATGCCCGGTCGGAAGAAACATCCACCGCATTCTTGACGATAAGATGGAACGCGTACAGTCCGCGATGGAAAAGGAACTGTCCCAGATTACGATAGCGGATGTGCTGAGAGATACCGAAAAATACACGTCGGAAGACCATAGAGAGAAGGCAAAGAAGTGAATCAGACAACAAGAAGAAAATATCTGATCGACTATCTGCTGAATGAAAGCAGAGAATACAAGGGAATGGCTGTTCCTTCGGATGAAACCAGTCAGCGTCAGTTTCTTCGCGGCCTTATGAATGTACGTATGCCGGGTGAAATCGGAGCTGATTTTCTTGAAGTTCAGAATGAATATCTGAAAGAAGAACTTGCCGAAAAAGGAATCGTCACTTTAGAAGAGATTCAGTTTTCAGATGAGAGCATCGGTATCTGGAAAGGCGATATTACCCGTCTTGCGGTGGACGCTATCGTGAATGCCGCCAACAGCGGTATGACCGGATGTTATGTGCCGAACCATACCTGCATCGATAACTGCATTCACACCTTTGCGGGCGTACAGCTTCGCTGCGAATGCGGTCGAATCATGCGGATACAGGGCTATGAAGAGCCTACCGGCAAAGCCAAGCTCACGCCGGGATATAATCTTCCGGCAAAGCATGTGCTGCATACCGTTGGCCCGATTGTTCAAGGGAGGGTAACGAGACACGATGAAGAGCTGCTTGCCTCCTGTTACACATCCTGTCTGGATCTCGCGGCGGAAAACGGATTGGAAAGTGTGGCTTTCTGCTGTATCTCGACCGGCGTATTCCATTTCCCGAACCAGAGAGCCGCAGAGATCGCGGTACAGACGGTACGGGAGTATTTGAAGAAAGACAGTTCAGTGAAGAAGGTGATTTTCAATGTTTTCAAAGATATGGATGAACAGATCTACCGAGAGCTCCTCGAACAACATTGAGAGCCTGACCGATGCCCTCAAGGCTGCGGACGCGGTCGTGATCGGCGCGGGCGCCGGGCTGTCAACTTCGGCTGGCTATGTCTATACCGGGGAACGCTTCAACAAGTACTTCAGCGACTTTGCGGAGAAGTATGGTTTCCGGGATATGTATTCAGGCGGTTTCTACCCGTACCATACGCCGGAGGAAAACTGGGCGTTCTGGAGCCGTTATATTTATATCAACCGATATACGCCAACGCCGAAGCCGGTCTATGAGAAGCTGCTGGATCTGGTGAAGAGCAAGGACTACTTCGTTCTGACCACCAATGTAGATCACTGCTTCCAGAAAGCAGGCTTCGACAAGCAGCGCCTTTTCTACACCCAGGGCGACTACAGCCTCTGGCAGTGCAGTGAGCCCTGTCACGATAAGACCTATGACAACGAGGAGACCGTTCGTAAAATGATCCTGGCGCAGGGATATGAGATCGAAGAGGACGGGACACTGGTGATTCCTGAAGGAACTGAGATCAAGATGACAGTTCCCACTAAGCTGATCCCTCGCTGCCCGGTCTGTGGCAAGCCGATGAGAATGAACCTGAGAGCGGACGACACCTTCGTGCAGGATGATGGCTGGTATGCAGCCGCAGTCAGGTACGGTGATTTCCTCGCCAGGCACGGAATCAAGGCATCCGGTTTCTGGTCTGACAGAGGAGAACAGAAACGAAATCATGATTACAACGGAAAAGTGCTATTTCTGGAACTGGGCTGTGGAATGAACACGCCGGGCATTATCAAGGTGCCCTTCTGGCAGATGACCAATGAGAACCGGCATGCAACTTATGCCTGCATCAATTACGGGGAAGCCATGGCACCAAAAGAGATCGAAAAGCGTTCCATCTGCATCAATGGGGATATCGGACAGGTTCTCAGTCAGATGTGACGAAGCAAAAAATTATTGGAATCGGGAAGGCGGAAGGCTTTTTCGATAAAGAGCTTATCGATTTTAATTATCCTGAAGGTGATTTCCATACGATGTATATCGGTGAGATCATTCAGGTATTCTGCAAAGAAGAGGAGTAAAAACCATTGACCGGAGGACTCTTATGATCATTCAGACCGGACAGCGCACAGACATTCCGGCGTTCTACTCCGAATGGTTTTGTAACCGGATCAAAGCCGGAGAAGTGCTTGTCAGAAATCCATTCAATCCACAGCAGATCACGAAGTATTCTCTCAATCCTGATGTGGTGGATGTGCTCGGCTTCTGTACCAAAAACCCGGAGCCTATGCTGAAACACATGGACCTACTGAAGCCCTACCGGATGTATTGGTTCGTTACGATCACGCCTTACGGCAGAGAGATCGAGCCGAATGTTCCGCCCAAAGAGCAGGTCATGGAGAGCTTTAAAAAGCTGTCGGAGATCGTAGGCACGGATCGTGTTTCGTGGCGCTATGATCCGATTTTCCTGAACGAAACTTACACTATTGAACGGCACATCCATGATTTCAAGCAGATGGCAGAAACACTGGCCGGTTATACAAAGGTGTGTGTCATCAGCTTCATTGATCTCTATGAGAAAGTGAAACGTAACTTTCCGGAGGTGCGGAGCCTGACGAAGGAGGAACGGTTAATGCTCGGAAAGGAACTGATCCAGATTGCTGGAAATTATGACATGCTTATCCGTCCCTGCGCGGAAGGAACAGAGCTTTCTGTGTATGGTGCTGACTGCCGTGGCTGTATGACAAAAGAAATCTATGAACAGGCCGCCGGAACGCATCTAAACTTTCCCAACAAAAAGGGAGCAAGAGAGAACTGCGCCTGCTATCTCAGCGGAGATATCGGCCAGTATAATACCTGCGGGCACCTCTGCCGGTATTGTTACGCGAATGTCAATGCGGAAAACGTGCATCGCAATATGAAAATGCATGATCCAAAGTCTCCGCTTCTTATCGGACATGTTATGCCGGGAGATAAGATCCATGTAGCGGAGGCAAAGTCCTGGGCAAACCGTCAGATGTCGATATTTGATTTGTATGATTAAATTGCACGGTAATGATGCTTGCCAATTGATTCACGACATATGACTCTGATTCCACGATAGACTGAGATATACCGGAAAGTACAGAGGTTTGTGGCCGGGAAGTACTGCAGGAGTACTGCAGTGGATTCTGCATAACGGGAATCGGCGGATGATCAAGAGAGATCTGTTCGCACAGTGGATTGGTCAGCAGAAGATGATCTGATGCTGTAGCAGCTTATAGAACCGAATATAAAATGTTAAGCCCCGAGGTCCTGCTCAGTAATGAGAGACAGAATCCCGGGGCTTTAATATGCGGTCATGTTTTCCTGTGAAAATGGTTGACCAAAAGAGGATGATAGAATAGAATGTAATAAAACAGAAATAGATAATTTCAAATATGTGAGGAATAACGATGTTGTATGATTATATAGTAAATAATTACGAAAAAGACGAACCAATCTTCCTGGCCGAGCTTCCGGGAGAGTCCAGAGGATATGTCCGTCAGGAAATGAAGCGTTTGGCTGATGAGGGAAAAGTCGAACGCCTGATGGGTGGTGTATATTATCTTTCTTATGTAACCATTCTTGGGACAAAAGGAAGAGTTTCCGTAGATAAATATATCGAGAAGCGTTTTGTGAATGCCGGAGGCAAAGTAAGTGGATACGTTACAGGGATTCAGCTGGCAAATTTGTATGGTTTCACCACACAAAATCCTTCTTATATGGAAATCTGCTCGAACGAGGCCACTACAAAACAGAGGAAACTCGAGATTGATGGACGAAAGATGATTATTTATCAGCCGGTGACAGAGATAACAAAGGAAAATAAGTCCGCGCTCCAGTTCCTGGATTTGATGTCCTCTGTGGATAAATACAGTGAACTGCCGGAGGAATTATTGAAAATTAAACTTCGGGAATTTGTGAAAATGATCGATGTGGATTTTGAAACGGTGAAGAAATACATTTCCCTTTTCCCGGACCGTGTGTATCGAAATATTTATCAGGGAGGGCTGATGCGTGAGCTGGTATAGAGAATATCGAAATCGGAAGATATTGATCTTTCCATGAATCGGAAGCTGACCCAGTCTGAAAAGAAAAAATCAAAAGAGCTAATCATCGCGATTGCGGATGGTATGGGGATGGAAAAACCTGACGGAGTTTCTACACGACAGTATCAGAGATGCTATGCTGCGTGAGGGATTTACGGAGGCAGAGGTTGATCGATATTTTGCAATGTCAGGGCAGGAGGTTCTTACCAAAACGCATGGGCGCAAAGCCACCGGAGGACTGAACCATCTGACAACGTATCTGTCTTACTTTGAAAAGGTTCTGGCAGACGGAATGTTCCAGCCGTTCATCACCGATACAGTAGCGGGAAGAGCCGTGATATGCTACAATATGCCTGTCAAATCGGCTCTTCTCCACTGAATGAAATTCAAAAAGCGAAGAATTACCCGATTTCGGGGGTATTTTCAGGGCAGATAAATCCTAAGCACAAGTCAGCATTTACGCCGCAAATCACGGTATAAGTCAGTTTTTCAAAGGAGTAAAATCAGAGTGATTAAAATACTATTCATCTGCCACGGCAATATACTGGCAACTCTCTAAAAAGTGCTTATTTTCAGGGGATTTTCGGAGTGAGATT
>JAUNNP010000123.1 GCA_030531385.1 Eubacteriales bacterium | reverse complement strand
GGAAGCGATGAGCACCTTGTCCGGAAATTCCTTCTTAAGCCTCCTGATATCCTCAAGGTTCTGATCAAGCGGCCACTCGGAGAGCTGCTCCAGATTCTTGAAACCTATAAAAGGAGTGCTCTCCTTTGAAATGGCATCAAAACGCGGGGACACCTCGTCGATCTTGAAATGCGAGGGAGGGATGGTCTTGAATACTATGCCGCCCCATCCTGTCTCATAAGCCTTTTTGCACATTTCATAATTATTTCCTACGGGAGAAGATGAAAGGCAAAACGGGTTCTCAAAATGTACACCTAAAAAGTCTATTGAAAGATCCTTCTTGATCATATTATTTACCTCCCAGGAAACTATCTATTGCATCGGCTGCTTCTTTGCCCTTCCTTACTGCATAAACCACTGTCTTCTCACCCGGTGCGATATCACCGGTAACAAATACATTGCCGCCGGCGCAGTAATCGGTGCAGACCGCCTCGTTCTTGTCAGCATCCAGTCCCAGTCCCTCAGGCTCGAGCTTCTGTCCTGTAGCCAGTACTATCATATCCGCTTCTATCGTCAGCTCACTGTCAATGCTGCGGTGCTTAAAGCTCACCTTCTTCCCGTCTACTGCCGTTGGCGAATATCCGTCAATAATGGTGACTCCGGCCTTTCTGGCTGTCTCAAGCTCCGCTTTTGAGGCTCTGAAATCAGACAGTTGCTTACGTGTAACATTTATAACGGTAGGAACTCCCATAAGCTTAAGCGTAGTCGCGGCATCCATGGCCGTATCGCCACCGCCTATTACGAGGGCACTTCCGGGAACCTCGGCCGCGCCGTTCCCCTGTCTTACCTCACGAAGGAAATCAAGAGCATGCACGGCATGGCTGCAGCCCTTAAACAGTTCAGGCACTACAGGTGTTTCCACTCCGCAGGCCACAAGCACCACATCATAAGAGACCTTAAGTTCATCCATTTTAACATCGCTTCCGACCTCCCTGCAGAAAATGAAATTGGCACCAAGCTCCGCTATCCTGTTAACTTCACCATCCACCACTTCTTCCGGAAGGCGGTACTTCGGAAGTGCATAGCGCAGGAAGCCTCCGGCTTTGCCATCCTTTTCATAAATGTCAACGGCATAGCCCTTCTGAAGAAGTGATGCCGCTGCCTGAAGACCTGAAGGACCGCTGCCGATCACAGCTATCTTCTTTCCGTTAGCTTCACCCTTTTCAAGGATTTTCATGCCTGTTTTGGACTCAAAATCAGTCGCAAATCTCTGGAGTCCTCCGATATCTATCGGCTTATCAATGCCGCATCTGGAGCATGCCTCTTCACAGTATCTCTCAGTAGGACAGACTCTGGCGCAGACAGCACCGAGGGCATTGTTGCTCCTTATCGTCTCAGCAGCACCCTTAAAGTTGCGGAATCTGATACTTCTGATAAATCTTGCCGGGTCCGTTCCGGCAGGACATGAAGCTGAACAGGGTGCTTCATGACAAAGCAGGCATCTCTCGGCTTCTGCCATAACGGTGATACCTGTATACCCACTGTTCAGTTCCTTTTCATATGCATTTTTCATCTCACCACTCTCCTTTCTCTTGAAAAGCTTACTATACTTTAGTTAAAGCATAAACCATAGCTGCAAAATAAACAAAAAAGAGATCAGAATCTCAGCAATTCCAAGCACTCCTTTGTGTAAAACGTATAGTTAATATTTAAAATGATAGGCTTTTATTATACAATATTTACCAAAAAAGTCAACACACAACTGCGTTTTAGTACATATTCACACACCGGTTTTCAGCACTTATACGTCACAGTATACATTAGAAATCGTGGTGTTAGCAGTTAAACGATCAACAGAAGATAATACCGTCTTCCTGGCTCATCTCCTTGATGCGGGCGAGTGACTCAACACGGATACCCATACTGCGCAGCTCATCTCCGCCCGGCTGGAATGCCTTTTCGATGGCAATGCCAATGCCGACAAGCTTTGCACCTGACTGATGAACGATATCGGCAAGTCCCTTAGCGGCCTCACCTGTAGCCATGAAATCATCAAGGATAAGCACCTTGTCTTCAGGATCAAGATACTTATTTGAAACAAAGATATCATTTACAGTTCCGCGAGTGAAGGACTTAACTGTAGATGAATATGAGTGCTCAGGTGTATTGCTGGTCTTACTTTTCTTAGCAAATACGACAGGGCAGTCAAACTCAAGACCTGCAATGCAGGCAATGCCGATTCCGGATGCCTCGATGGTAAGTATCTTATTGATGCCCTCACCCTCATAAAGCCTCTTCCATTCCTTAGCCATCGCCTTAAAAAGCTTTGGGTCCATCTGGTGATTTAAGAAGCTGTCGACCTTAAGCACATCGCCGTTGATGATTTTGCCATCCTTGATGATTCTCTCTTCTAATTCCTTCATGATATTTTCCTCATGTTATTGACACCACATTGACACCCAAATAATTTACTTTATCTGAGACTTGATTACTTCGATAGCTTTGTCCAAAGCGGCGGGGATGGCTGCGATGTCGGAGCCGCCGGCCTGAGCCATGGTCGGGCGTCCGCCGCCCTTACCGCCTACAACAGGAGCGATCTCCTTGATGATATTGCCTGCCATAGCGCCCTTCTTTACAGCGCTGTCGGTAGCTGACGCGATAAGAGTAGCCTTTCCGCCGATCTCGGCGCCAAGCACGATCACGCAGTCGCCAAGCTGATCAGCAAGATTATCGCAAAGAGACCTGAGGGCGCCCACATCAGCTGCGTCAGCCTTAAGGCAAAGCACCTTCACACCGTTAACATCGACAGCATTTGCCGCAGCATCACCAAGTGAATTACCGGCAAGCTCTGTCTTAAGCTTGTCATTCTCGCTCTTAAGAGCCTTAAGCTCATCCATCATCTGTGAGAGCTTTTTCTTAAGGTCCTTAGGCTGTGCCTTAACAATGGAAGCAGCCTCAATAAGCTCAGACTCTATATTTTTGTAGTAATCAAGAAGGTTCTGTGAGGTAAGTGCCTCGATACGTCTTACGCCTGCCGCGATACCGGACTCGCTTATGATCCTGAAGGAACCGATATCTCCCGTCCTCTTTACATGTGTACCGCCGCAAAGCTCAGTCGACGGTCCCATGCTTACGACGCGTACCTCGTCGCCGTACTTCTCGCCAAAGAGAGCCATGGCACCTGTAGCCTTGGCATCCTCGAGTGACATTACCTTGGTGACTACATCATTATTTGCAGCGACCTCAGCATTTACCATCTTCTCGACCTTAGCGAGCTCCTCAGCTCCCATAGCCTTAAAGTGGGTGAAGTCGAAACGAAGTCTGTCCTTGTCATAGTAAGCACCGCTCTGCTCAACATGCTCGCCGAGCACACTACGAAGTGCGTTCTGAAGAAGGTGGGTAGCGGAGTGGTTCTTGGCTGTGGCACTTCTCTGAGCCTCGTCTACCTTGAGCTCTACCTTTTGGCCCTTTGAAAGCATACCGCGGGTCACAACGCCTACATGGCCTACGCGTCCGCCCTTAAGGTGGATAGCCTCAGACACCTTAAACTCTCCGTCAGGGCCTGTGATCACGCCGCTGTCGCCCATCTGGCCGCCCATGGTTGCGTAGAAAGGCGTAACATCGGTAACGATGGTGCCCTTCTGGCCCTCTGAAAGTGCCTCTGTGATCTCCTCCTCAGTGGTGAGCACGGAAATAACGCCCTCATCAACGAGCTTGTCATAGCCTGTAAATGCTGACGTAAGTGACGGATCGATAAGGTCATAGACAGTTGCGTCCGCACCCATATATGTGCTGTGCTTACGAGCCTTACGCGCCTTATCCTTCTGCTCCTTCATGCAGGCATCAAAGCCGGCACGGTCAACGGTAAAGCCCTTATCCTGAAGCATTTCCTCTGTAAGGTCAAGCGGGAAGCCGTAGGTATCATAGAGCTTGAACGCATCTGTGCCCGCAAGCTCCTTTGCGCCGCTTGCTTCAAGGCCTGCGATCATATCATTAAGGATATTTGTGCCTGCGTCGATAGTCTTATTGAACTGATCCTCTTCGTTTGCAAGTACCTGAAGGATCATGGTCTGCTTCTCGAAGAGCTCCGGATAGCCGTCCTTATTAAGCTCTATGACACGCTTTGCCATCTCAGGCATGAAGTCTGTTGTGATGCCAAGCTTTCTTCCGTGTCTTACGGCACGGCGGATGATACGGCGAAGCACGTAGCCGCGTCCTTCATTTGAAGGCATAATGCCGTCAGAGATCATGAAGGTGCTGGACTTAATGTGATCTGTAAGGATACGAAGGCTGATGTCCTTGTCGAGGTCGCTGTGATAGGTGACTCCGCAAAGACCCGCGATGTACTCGAGTATGGCCTTGTTGGTATCGACCGTGTAGATAGACTCCTCATCCTGCACTACCATGGCAAGACGCTCTAAGCCCATACCTGTATCGATATTCTTCTGAATAAGCTCTGTATAGTGGCCCTTGCCGTCATTATCGAACTGTGTGAATACGATATTCCACACCTCAACGTAGCGGTCGCACTCGCAGCCTACAGTACAGTCCGGCTTTCCGCAGCCATACTGGGCTCCGCGGTCATAATAGATCTCAGAGCAGGGTCCGCATGGTCCCTCACCGTGCTCCCAGAAGTTGTCCTCCTTGCCAAACTTGAAGATGCGCTCCGGGCTGATGCCGATGGTATCCTTCCAGATATTGTAAGCCTCATCGTCTGCCGGTGTCGTCTCATTTCCCTCGAATACAGAAGGATAGAGTCTGTCCGGATCAAGTCCTACTTCCTTAGTAAGGAAATTCCAGGCAAAAGGAATAGCTTCCTTCTTAAAATAATCTCCGAATGAAAAGTTTCCGAGCATCTCAAAGAAGGTTCCGTGTCTTGCTGTCTTACCTACATTATCGATATCGCCTGTACGGATACACTTCTGACATGTTGTAACTCTGCGGCGCGGAGGGATCTCCTGGCCTGTAAAATATGGCTTAAGCGGTGCCATTCCCGAGTTGATAAGAAGAAGTGAATCATCATTGTGAGGCACAAGAGAAAAGCTCTTCATCTTGAGATGACCGTTTCTCTCATAATAATCGAGAAACATTCTTCTTAATTCGTTAACGCCTCTGAACTGCATAAATATTTATCCTCTCAAATTATTTAATTTTCATCATCTGAAATAGTAGCTGTATATTCCTTAACAGCCTCACCAAAATCTGTGATCTTAGCCTCAGCCTCAGCAGCAGCCTCCTCAGCGGTCTCTGCTGCATCGTCTGCTGCATCAAAAGTGCTTTCCACTGCAGATGCAAATGCTTCAGCCGCATCTTCCTTGACCTCGCCTACAGTTTCAGCCGCATCGCTGAAAATGTCAGCTGCCTTTTCAGCCATATCCTCTGCTGTATCA
>JAUNNP010000122.1 GCA_030531385.1 Eubacteriales bacterium | reverse complement strand
GTGGTACACTAATTATGGGTGTAATTGCCTTATTGGAAACTAGATGTAGAATTAAGTGTCAAAAGTCCGAATCCACAGATAAGCTTGCTTATCTGTGGGTGAGAGACTTTATGACACGCCCCACATGACACACGGAGTGACGCGAAAGCGGCACGGGAGTGGGGAATGTGGGCAGGGGCGCGAAAGCACGAAGTGCGGAGCGACCCGTAATTCTACTTTTATCATTCATTTATATCAATATGAAATTTACTAAAGAATCAGTTAACGATCAACTCGAAGAAATAATTTATGGAGACGAGAAGGCAGCTAATCAGAGGGTGCATTCCTTTAAGCTGCTTATTATTTTTGTGTTCATAGCCGCATCCTTAAGCGTTGCGTCAGTCGGCTTTGGATGCCTGCTTGGCATCATAGACAATGCTCCGGCCATAGAAACACTCAACTTTTCACCAAAGGGTTATGCGACCACCACCTACAACACGAAGGGTGAGCTCGTGGCTACTCTGGTGCAGGAGGGCTCAAACCGTGAAGCTGTTGTCTTTGAAGAACTGCCTGAGGACCTTATAAATGCCTTCGTTGCCATAGAGGACCAGCGCTTCTGGCAGCATAACGGCATAGACTTAAGGTCGATCACCAGAGCCGTAAAGGGAGTACTCACGGATGACTCATCCGCGGGCGGCGGCTCGACGCTTACTCAGCAGCTCATTAAGAACAATGTCTTTGCCGGAGGAAACGAGAAGGGCTTCGATCTTTATGAACGTAAGTTCCAGGAGTGGTATATCGCGCTTTCGCTTGAGAACCAGCCGGGCGTAGACAAGACAGAGATCAAAAAGCAGATAATCACGGACTATCTCAACACTATCAACCTTGGAAACAACACTCTCGGAGTCAAGGTCGCAGCCGAGAGATATTTCGGAAAGTCAGTCAGCGATCTCGATCTTGCAGAGTGTTCGGTGCTTGCATCCATCACCAAGAATCCTTCCAGATTAAACCCGATCACACATCCTGAGGACAACCAGGAGCGCAGACTTCAGGTGCTTAAAAATATGTATGAGCAGGGCTACATCACAGAGGCCCAGGAGAAGGCTGCTTCAAGCACAGCCATTTACGACCGTATAAATCAGAATAATGAGATCGTAAAGGAAAATGATTCAAAAAACATATACAGCTACTTTACGGATGAGCTTATCACCCAGGTTATCAAGACCTTCGAGGAAAGACTTGATATGACCGAGGCAGAGGCCAGAGACCTGCTTTACTCCGGCGGCCTTAAGATCATGACTACCCAGGATCCTGTCATTCAGGAGATCGTTGACAGCGAGGTAAATGATCCCAAGAACTACGATACTGCCAAGTACAGCTTCAAGTGGCGCTGCTCCATCCAGCATTCCAATGGCTCGCTCACACACTACAGTGAGAAGGATATCGAGACTTACTCCAGGACAGTAAAGGGCAGAAGCGGCTACAATGGTCTTTTCAGGACTGAGGAAGCGGTAAGTGAGCTTATAGAGGAGTATAAGACGACTATTCTCGATCAGGCAGCCGGCGATGAAATCATAGCTGAGACACTTGATACAACACTTCAGCCGCAGGTATCCTTTGTGATCATGGACCAGCATACAAATGAGGTAAGAGCGCTTTGCGGAGGCCGCGGGGAGAAGAAATATTCGCTTACCACAAACCGCGCGTCTGGTACATACAGGCAGCCGGGCTCAGCATTTAAAGTAATAGCATCCTTTGCACCTGCAATAGAGGAAAACGGGGCGACTATCGCGTCGACCTACTATGACTGCGAGTACCAGCTTGGCGAGAAGACCTTTAAGAACTGGTGGAAGTCAGGAAACTATTTCGGATATTCAAGTATCCGTGACGGCATAGAATTTTCCATGAATATCGTTGCGGTAAGGTGTATGAATGAAACTGTTACACCTGAAGAGGGCGTGGATTTCGCAAGGAGACTTGGCATCACCTCGCTCACGGATGACGATCTCAATGTGGCAACGGCACTCGGCGGAGTTACCAGGGGCGTTTCAAACCTTCAGCTTACCAATGCATATGCATCTATCGCGGACGGCGGAATGTATCACGATCCCAAGCTTTTCACAGTCATCTATGATCATGACGGAAATGTGCTTATAGATCTGACCCGGGATGAAAAGACCAGAGTAATGAAGGAGGCAACTGCCTTCCTGCTTACCGATGCCATGAGGGGCGTAATTGAGCCGCATACAAAGTGGGCATCGGGCTATACGGTCAACAATACTTCAAGCCGCTGCAGGCTCGACAACATGATAGCAGCGGGAAAGTCCGGAACCACGACCAAGAATGTGGACGTATGGTTCGTTGGATTTACGCCTTATTATACGGCAGGCGTATGGGCGGGCTGCGATGACAACCAGTCCCTTAACAATTCAGAGACCGGAGAGTATAACGGCGGAACCTCATTCCATAAGGACATCTGGCGCAAGATCATGAACAGGGTAGATGAGACCTTAGAGCTCCCGAGCATAACAGAGTTCCCCGTACCTGATTCCATTGTGCAGGTCGAGGTATGCAGAAAGAGCGGAAAGCTTCCAAAGAAATCATGCAAGTATGATTACAGATCCGGCTCGTCCGCTGTTTATCTTGAGTACTTTGACATTGACAATGTTCCTACCGAGGAGTGTGATCACCATACCTCCGGCGGCGGAATTATCGTGCCTGAAGAAGACAGAGGTAAATATACCGATGACTCCGATTATGCTTACTACGGCTACGGCGGAGGCGGCAGCATCGGCGGAGTCTGCTGAGGCGGAAGCTCGGCTTCCGCAGATGTGGGAGCAGCGCCTGAAAGCGCCGGAAACTACGACAGTCAGAGCAGCTCATCATCTTCATCCTCAGACAGCGCTCCGGGAGTTATCTACGCACCGGGCATATCGACCGGAGGTTCAGGCCCATGAGGACCGGGTTAAACAAAAATGAACGATATTAAAGATATTTTTGAAAGATATAAAAAAGAAATAACGATAGTCTCAGCTGCGGTTTTGCTGCTTGTCATCATTCTCTTTGCCTTTCTTTCGGGAAAGCGCGGAAGCGCAGAGGAGACAGCGGCAGAGCCTGAGACCATAGCTGCCATAAATTCGCTTACTCCGGAAGAAATCTTTGAGATGGAAAAGGCAGAAACTCTTGAGGCAATAACCTCTGAGTATAATGATTTCGGCATTGTTTCGGTAGATGGCTACATAAACTTAAGAAGTCAGCCTGACAGCCTTGATATGACGAATATCATAGGTAAGCTCTCAGACGGAGCGGCCTGTGACATCGTGGAAACCGACGGAGACTGGCTGCTCATTAAGTCCGGAAATATCCAGGGCTATGCTTCCAAGTCCTATATTCTTACCGGAGAAGAAGCTCTCGATAAGGCCTGGGAAAATATTGCCGACAGAGTCATCGTAAATACAGAGGTATTAAATATCAGGTCCGCACCTGAGGTCGACCCTGAAAACATAGTCGGAAAGGCCAGAAACGGAGAAAGATATAAGCTCGTAAGCGAAGAGGGCGATTGGGCAAGAGTCGTGATCGAAGCTGACGGAACCTCAAGCACTGAAGGCTACCTTAAGATATCAGACGGAAACGGAGAGATAAAAAGCTGCCTTGATGCCGCGAGAAAGCTCGATCTACGCCAGATGGCGCTTACCCAGTATGATAATATTGTATTCTCATATCCGGAGGGCGGATATATCAATATAAGAAAAGAGCCCCAGGATGACGGCATCGACAATATCTGCGGCAAGTTCACAAAGGGGTGCGGCGCTGAGCTCCTTGATACTGTTGAGAATTCCGGCGGTACTTGGTACAAGATAAAGTCAGGATCGGTAACAGGATATGTAAATGCTAACTACTGTCTGACCGGACAGAGCGCAAAGGATATCGCGGTCGACTACGCAAGGCTTACAGCCTTCATAAAGGTCGACGCACTCAATGTAAGATCCGAACCGAGCCTTGAAGGAACCGTATGGACTTCGGTCACCAAGAACCAGGCTTACGGGGTCATCGGACAGTTTGACGGATGGGTAGAGCTTGAGCTTGACAATGCTGACGGAGATGACAGCAACGATCATGCTTATGTTTCGACAAGAGACAACAATGTAGAAGTAAGATACGGACTAGAGGAAGCCATAGAATATTA
Organism: Eubacteriales bacterium; assembly: GCA_030531385.1. GTDB lineage: Bacteria > Bacillota > Clostridia > Lachnospirales > Lachnospiraceae > Avilachnospira. Next base: position 1,236 of record JAUNNP010000122.1, on the reverse strand, counting down.
TCCGGCAGTTGAAGCGGCCAATGCTGCAGCAGCATTCAGAAACTCTATCGTAAACTATGCCTGCCAGTTTGTAGGTAATCCTTATGTATGGGGAGGCACCTCACTCACAAATGGTGCTGACTGCTCGGGCTTCGTACTCAGCGTACTTAAGCATTTTGGAATATCCATGCCGAGGACCAGCCGTGAGCAGGCCAAGGTGGGAACAAGGATCACCTCCGACCAGCTTAAGCCCGGAGATCTGATATTCTATGCAAATACATCCGGTACCATCAACCATGTAGGTATGTATATCGGAAACGGACAGATCGTAAATGCCGCATCAAGAAAGAGCGGTATCAAGATCGCAAGGTGGAATTATCGTACACCTGCGGCCATAAGAAATGTCATAGGGCCGTAAGGAGGAAGTTTGGCTAAGGTTAATACTAAGAAAAAAACATACAATACAAAAAAGAGCTCCGGAAGCGGAAGCAAAAAAGCTTCCGGAGCCTCCTCTAAAAAAACAGTCAGAAAAGAAGATAGAGAGATAATAGATACCAAAAAGAACTTTTATCGCTCTGAGCTTACGGCCATTATTGCCGGTCTGCTTGGCCTATTTCTTCTTCTGACTGATTTTGGGCTTCTCGGAACACTCGGCGGAATATTCTTAAATCTTCAAAAGGGGTTACTCGGACAGGGATATTTCCTCCTCTCGGCTGCAATAATCGCGGCTGTGGTCGTTTTGTTTAAGTACAGGGATAATTATTTTGCACCAATGAAGGCAGGATGCGTATTTGGCATCCTTATTGTCGTATGTGCATTTATCGACCTTCTGATGAGCGGTCTTGGCTCAGAAAAGCATGGAGTTTCCATCGGCGAGCTTTATTCACTTGCGGCAGACGGGGCAGCGGGCGGCGGACTTATAGGAGGCCTGATCTCAGATGGCCTTAAGTCCCTGATAGGCTTTGCGGGAACAGCCGTACTTTTACTTGCGCTGCTTCTTGTTTTTGTTGTTTTCATTTTTGAGGTAAGCTTCATTAACTTTGCAAGCAAGGGAGCGAGGAAGACCGCAGTAGTCGTTAAAAAGAGTGCGGACAGGACCTTTGAGGCAGCAAGATCAGGTCATGAGCAGTACAGGCAGTATCAGAGGGAAAATGCCGAAAGGCGCGCGGCCCTGAGGGAGGAAAGAAAAAGACAGTTCCTCGCAGAGGACGACTATCCGGAGGACGGCTACCGTAATGAAGGCTACAGCAGGGACGG
>JAUNNP010000121.1 GCA_030531385.1 Eubacteriales bacterium | reverse complement strand
AGGTCAAGGGTTCGAATCCCTCCGTCTCCACCATGAAAGAAACCTCTTTTGTCTACCAGGACAAGAGAGGTTTTTTCCTGCATTTCGGGCAAATATTAAGTAAATACGGGCAAATCGGAGACTGGATCGGGCTTCGGAGCAGCTTTGCGGCTGCTTCGGAGCCCGATTTTTGCGTTTTCGGGGCAAGATAGCTGGTGTACTTTTGTTTGTCCTTTACGCCTGCAAAGGACTACGAAAAGGGTCAAGTAGGTGGGATTTGAACCGACCAGCGGGCAAAAGCAGCTGTTCGGTCACGCACAGTTAGTAACCGATTTGACAAATCAGAGAAAATATGTTTTACTATACGCACATTGTGGCCGCGATGTAACAACAAAACAAATAGGTGAAAATGTATGAACGATTCAGAAATCAGAGAAAAATACGGTCTGAATGGAAAGAAACATGGATTAGTTCTATTCATTCAAATGATTCTGGTGATTGTAGGAATCACAATCATCATAGTGAATTTGGTATCCGGACAATCCGATAGACTGATCTGTATTGATTTATTAATTATTTTTGCAGTGTTGACGGGATATGCTTTGGTAGGATACAGATTTCCGATAACTGTTGTTCAGGCAGCCGTTATTGTTATCGCCGTGACGGATTTGATTATCCTTTCTACACTTCAGGGTATTACTCTTTTAGATAGAGTTAATACTATCATTATTAATTGCCTACTTATTGCCGGTGCAATCCTGATGAGCAAGAACTACAAAATCTCACAGTTATTATTCGGACTGTGTTTTGGCATCGATTGTATAAACTTCGTTTTTAAAATCATTAACAATCCTGATGCACCAATGTTGTTTTTTACCATGTCGTTTCAATTTGTGATCATGGAAATGACAATCATGCTTATCAATTACTCTTATAATCAGAGACAACAAAACAAGATATAAACGGGGAATGTTTTTTGGGCGGACTTAGCTGTGTTCCGTACCTTTTACGCGGTCTTTCACACGTCGTCGCAAGCTTCATTTCGCTTGCGACGACTTTTTTATGCTTTGCATCAAAAGTCATCTCGCGCTCATTCCGCTGCTCCTCCTTTCCGAATCGAACCCGCTGTCGCTGGGCTTCGATTCGGTGTGAGCGTGTGTCGCACCGTTTTGGGAAGTCTGGTTTCAGACTTCCTTTTTTCTTGTTGCTTCTTTTCCTGTCACTAGATATGATAGTGATAACAACAGTTTATAGCATAGAAATTCTTTGAAGCAGTCTGTCTCGACAAAACATGATTTACACCTCACATTCACAGTTTTTCAAAAATATCGTACGATCCTATTGCTAAAATCGTACGATTGGCATATAATATAGAAGAACCCGATTTCGAGGAAAAGGAGGAGTCCACTATGTCCATCACCGCGACAGAATTGAAGCAGAACCTAAGCAAGTATCTCTTGATGGCAGAACGGGAAGATGTGTTTATTACCCGCAACGGGAAAGTCGTTGCCAAGCTCACGAATCCTTATCAGGACAGGGTCGATATGGCAAAATCGTTGTTTGGTATCCTTCCCGACGACATGACCATCGAGCAGGCGCATAGGGAACGCTTGGATCGCGTATGAATGTTTTAATTGATACTTGTATCATCATTGATGCGCTTCAAAGCCGAAAGCCCTTTGACAAGGACGCCGAGGCCGTGTTTTTGTCCGTAGCAAATCGGCGGTGTGTTGGGTTCCTCACCGCGAACTCAGTGACGGACATCTATTACTTGATGCACAAGGCGTTACACAGCCAGGAAGAAACGAAAAAGGTTCTTGGCGTCCTGTTCTCCCTGTTTGAGATTTTGGACACTTGCGGGATCGACTGCCGGAAAGCCTTGACAAGCGATGTTTCGGATTATGAGGATGCGGTCATGATCGAGGCAGCCGCTCGCGCTGAGATCGACTGCATCGTAACGCGCAACCTCAAGGATTATACAGGCGCTTCCATGCCTGTGTATTCCCCAAAACAATTTGTTGAACTCCTTTACTCTGACGAAGAATAACATTTAGGTCTATGAGGGTAATGTATTTCACCTCGAAACGCATTACCCTCTTTATTCTCTTGAGGGGATTTATACCCTGTGGGCAATAATTGGAAATATTCTTTCCATTCTGAATACTGGACAGGAGGAAACAAATTCATCGCTCTGTTCTTTCTTTTTTCTTCTTTTTTCGGCAGGATGCGACGCAAGCGGGGGAACTGGCAGGTCTGTCAATCACGCGGTCGTTTTTGTCCTGTAACGCAGGCGCTGCCCACTCGGTTCACATCCTTCCTTGCAAATCTCAAAACGATCTTGTGCGCTGCATGTGAGTGTGATAGGATTGGAACGCCGTGAAATGACGCGTCTGCTTCTTTTTTGGGGCAAGACAATGGCCGTCAGATATAACAAGCTCTGGAAAAGGATGATAGACAGGCGCATCTCAAAAACAGAGCTTACCCGGGAGATGATGCTTTATGGAAAAGACATGGAGTTTTGACGATGGCGCTGTTGATTACGCGCTTCTCGAAAAGGTGAATCCCGTTTTCAATACGGCCAAGATGACGCTGTTTCAGTTGGCCGCCAACGGCGACGCGGATGCCGCAGTACTGGCTGAGAGTATGGGCCTCACCCTGGAGGCGACACAGAACAGCGCTACCACCAAGGCATCGCCGGAACAAATCCTGGGCGGTACGATTATGTTGGAAATCCGTTACCGCACGATGGCGAGGCTGGCCGAGGAATCCGGCCATACGCTGGTGGATCTGCCCTGCGGCTATACGCCAAGGGCCATCGAGTTTGCGAAGAAAGGGAAACCTTACTACGGCCTGGACCTCCCGGCGGTTATTCAGGAGGCGTCGGAGAAAATCACCGCGCTCATTGAGCCGGAGCAACGAGAGCTCGCCCGCTTCCGGGCGGTGGACGCAACCAACTACGCCTCGTTGGAGAAGGCGCTGGAGGACATTGATGGGCCTGTCTGCATCACCACGGAAGGACTGCTGATGTACTTTACAGATTCGGAAGCAGGGGCGCTCTGTGACAACATCCGTCGCATTCTGGAGGAAAAGGGCGGCTGCTGGTACACGGCGGACGTGGAATGCTCTCTTCAGTATGTCATCGTCATGCGTGCTCTGGTGGGCGATCGGTTCGTGGAGATCATGAAGAACGCCACCCGGCAGACGAAGGACAAGTCTGACGTGGAGATCGGCAGGAACGCGCTGATCACCTCGCCTGCGGACATGCCGGGCAGCATCCAAAACGCGATGGCATTCCTGGCAAAGCACGGTTTGAAAGCCGAGCGCGTCAATGTAGCCGAACACATGCCGAAGCTGGATTCCCTGGACAGGGTCAGCACTGAGCAGGCAGCGGCGGTATGTGACGGCATGAAGCGCTGCGCCTTCTGGAGGATTACCCCAAACGGGACGGCGGTGGCGCTTCCGCCGACGGAAACGGAGGGCTTCCACGTCGAAGCCTCCATTCGGGACGGCACGCTGTCGCTTGCATTGACGGGACGGCTCGATACGATCACAGCGCCAAGCCTGCTGTCCTTCTTTGAAAAGACGAAGTCACAGCAATCGGTTGATGCCGTAGAGGTGGATTGCGGCCGCCTCGACTACATCTCCTCTGCCGGCCTGCGCGTGCTTTTGGTCATGCATAAGGCCTGCAAGGGCGGGGTTTCGCTTCGAGACGAAAATGAAGTCGTATCGGAAATCATGAGTCAGACCGGCTTCGATTCCATTTTTCACTGACTTGCCGACATGGTACTCTCTATTAAGAACATTTAGCCTTAATCCGTTTCACGGTGAAACGCATTTTCGCGGGGCGCAGCTCGCCCGACAGGCGTGCGTATCACTCCCCTGTCGGCTCATAAAAAAAGAGGCGTCTCATTTTGAGCGCCTCGTCTGTGAAAAGGTTATACGCCGTTTTTCGATCCTTTCCTGTTTGTTTTTTGGATATCTGACATGTTCTTACCCGCTTTCTGTCCGCTATACCTGTCACGGACGGGAGAGCGCACGGTTCGCATACGTGAGGTTCGAGGGTTCGAACCCCTTCGAGTCCACCACAATTTGTCCGAAAACTCGTTTTCGATGCGAGTTTTCGGACATTTTTCGTCACCATTTGGCTTGTTTTAAGCAGAAATGGCACTTTCGCTGTTTCAGTGTTTCCTTGTCCGCCACCGCCGAGATCGTCTCCACCGCCGGCAGTTCCCGCTTATACAGGTACAGCTTCAGCAGATCCCGCTAAAAAGCAGTCGCCTGATACGGTGGCTGCTTCGTTTTCCCGCAACAGGGGGTTGCTTGAAAAACCGGCGGTTATATCATATAGTAGGATCATCAAGAAGGAGGCGATCCGATGAAGACAAAAGACGTGATCTATGAACTCCGCACGAAGCACGGACTGTCGCAGGACGAGCTTGCGGAAAAGGTCTTCGTGACCCGGCAGGCGGTGTCTCGCTGGGAAAACGGCGAAACAGTGCCGAACACCGAGACGCTGAAGCTGCTGTCCGCGTTGTTTCAGGTCTCCATCAACACGCTGCTCGGTGCGCCGCGCCAGCTGATCTGCCAGTGCTGCGGCATGCCTCTGGAGGACGGGATCATCAGCCGGAACCGGGACGGTTCGCTCAATGAGGACTACTGCAAATGGTGCTACGCGGATGGGACCTACACCTACCATGACATGGACGATCTGATCGATGTCTGCGTGCAGCACATGGTGAATGAGAACTTCAGCGAGGAGCAGGCTCGCGCCTGCATGAAGCAGGTCCTTCCCAAACTGGAGTATTGGAAGCGCCACGAGGAACTGAGCGACGGCGGCCAGTTCGAGGCCTTCAAAAAGCAGCTGATCGACGAAATCAACGCCCTGCAGATCAAGGGTATGCCCAGGCTGGAAAAGCTGAACGCGCTGGTCGGAAGTTATGTCAACCTTTCTTATCCGCTCCCCGGCGGCCTGAACGTAAAATTTCTGGATGACCAGACGACCTATCTGGGCAATCAGCTGGAAGCGAAGGACGGCGGGAACCGATGCTTCGGCGTGCTGGCAAACATGGAATTCATTCTGATCTCCACCTACGGAGAAAACGGCGCCGATCCCGAACTGATTCTTTACAAGAAAAGATAGCTCGCGCTGCGCCGGGCTCCGGCAGCAGAGAGAAACCGCCGCTGAGGATCAATATCCGCAGCGCAGCTGGTAAGATGAAAGCAGGCACTTTTTCAGTGTCTGCTTTCATCTTACCAGCTGCATTTGTCAAATGATACTCCTCGGTTTTTTTCTAATCATTATATCGCTCCGCGCGGCCCCCCCAGCGGATTATACGTGATTCGCACCTGGGGACCGTGGGTTTACATAATTTCTCCATCTATACCACAATACGGACGCCCCTTTCGGGGCGCCCGTATTGTGGTAC
>JAUNNP010000120.1 GCA_030531385.1 Eubacteriales bacterium | reverse complement strand
CATGCGCGCTTAAGCTCCTTGATTATGCGCTCTCCCTCGTTGATGATGGGAATGAGGACTACATAATCCTTTGTTTTTTCAGAATATTCCGTGCATTCAAATTTCGGAATGCCGGGTTGCTTTTCGAAAATCATTATCCGAATATCTCCTTCACATACAGCATTGCCGCATTCAGGATCCCCATACCTTCCGTCTTGCCCATTTCTATGGACACAAAACCCTGATATCCTTCAGTTTCCAGCAGATCCTTTAATTTAGTATGCAGATCCCTGCGCTCTATTGGTTTAAGTCCCGGCTCGCTGATGTGAACATGATTGATCAACTTTACTTTACCTTTCAGCTCATCAACCTGCTCCTCATTCTGGATCATGGTTCCTACGTCCAGATTCAACTTAAAACCTGCAGAGTCCACCGCATCAATCAATGCAAGCGCGGCGACTGTATCATTGATGTAATTGGTGTTGTAGATTGGCGGATTAGCCTCCATGCCGATCACAGTATGATGCTCAGCTGCATAATCTCCGAGTTCTTTAAAGAATGAAATCGCCTTCGCTTCATCTGCCCCGTCCGGAACATTTCGGTTTCTTGGACATCCAAACACCAGATTTCTGCAGCCAATCACCTCAGCGAAATCAATAGCCCTCTTGGTATAATCAAGAAGTGCCGTCCGCTCTTCGGCAGAACCAAATATTTTTTCCTGACGGCCAAACCAGATAGACTGCATTGAAGGAATCACAAACCCGTGCTCTGCCTTCAGCCCCTCAGCCCAGTTTCTCGCCTTATCATTCTTATCATAAGGCGCCTCAGGAAAAATCCTCGTAGGAGCAATCTCCAGCCCGGAAAATCCATACTGTTTCATCAAGCTATATACAGCTGAATCCTGCTCAGCGGACCAGCCTATATTTGATATTGATAAAACCATAATCTTAGTCCCCTTCCAGTACTCTCATCTCTACATCATGCAATTCGCTGTCGCACTGAATCTTAACAGCGTTAATCTCACCCAGATACCAGTAATAATCCGTGCTACACCTTATCAGATAGTCATGACTGCCTTCCGTAACCGTCATAGTATATCGACATTTTTCTTCAAATTTGCCATTCTGATAATTGCCTACTATGAAGGTTGCAGGTACCGTCTCGTCATCGTCATCATATAGACCACCGGTATCTACGCCATCGTATCTGGCCGTGATCTTGAGGTAGTTTCCATTCGTCCCAGGTACAAAGCTGTAATTATCAAATACGAATAATCCATCTTGTATTTCCAGTTCACAAATCACGGCGTTATTATTGGAATTCTTTGTATCCGTTTCTGCCCAGATTCTTGAAAGTTGATCTATACTATGGTTATGCAGATTACTGATATAGCTATATGAAACATTTCCATTAGCATCTATTTGTTCGTCAGGTCCATCATACCCATAATCAATTAAGTTAACCGGACTCTTAACTATTAACGAACTGATTTTAACCGTACTTCCTTCTGGGGTATCCAGCCTTAATCTGGTAAATTCAGTAATTGGAACAGTAAACGATGCTGTTCCTGAGTTGGCAATATTATTAGTAACGACTTTATTTCCGGTATAATCTTCGCCCTGATCAGTCGTATAGAACAATTGCAATTGACCTTCCGTATCCGTCACATATTCAACAACTATCTCAACTTCTTTCCCTACGTACTGAGATATGTCCATGATTTTGTGCACATCATACAGAATCGGATCAACGCCAATAAACGTTACATTTACGGAATTGCCCTCTGGCTTGACTTCTACATTATGTTGATTATATAAATTGATTTTCAGTAATTCATTTACATATTCTGTCCCGCCGGTGATCGGCGACAACTTCGCCGTATATTCATCATAACGATCGTTCAGACACCATATTGCATAATCAGATCCATGTCTGCACAACGGCACATAATTCTGATAGATGTATTCTGCAACCAAATAATTTCTGTAGGCATTAGTAATACCATCCAAGGAATTTGAGCACAGGTAATCACTTCCATCTATCGGCATCAGAACAAGCGGAATCCCCTCAATTTCCTTTATGAATTCCTGTTGAGTAAATTCTCCTGAAAGCTGAAGCGGCGACTGAGAAATATATACAGGGTTTCTTCTTCCAAGCACCGAATAAATAGCCGTCTTATTAATGAAGTCTACAAAGGTTTCATCCTCGTCGAGCAGCGTATCTAACACTTTAAACTTATTAATATATTCATTAAATTCTTTTGTATAAGTCACTCGCTCAACGACCTCCCCATCATCTGCAAGCTGTTCCCAATATGTTTTGTAATCGTCTCCCCCTTCTTCTTCGGAAAAACGTCCCGGTGTCCAGCTTTCAATTATTGATGCCGGCTGAATTACCGCACCATCTGCAATGGACACAGACATAAATTGTATTGGAAACCAGGGATTATTTTTTGAAACCTGATAATCACCTGCAGCATTTGTATCCTCTCCGAAGATAAAATTTTCATTATTGATCAAAATTGTATTACAGATAATAAATGCTAAGAATGCCGGTAGAAAAACTCTCTTTTCATTCTTCCAGAAGCTAAAGAACAATGCCAGAAATATATAACCTGTCCAAATAACACATTCAGTACCATTTTCTGCAAGTGAATGCCTTGTGAGAGCTCTGGGAGAATTACAAACAAATGCCCAACCAATAATCAGAAGCAGTACCCACTTTTCATTCCCGACCTGCACTCTCATGTTTTTTGAAAAGACAGAATAAACCAAGGAGAGAATGCAAAGAAAAGGAATAATTATATATGACCATGCAAATACAATATTTGCTGTATTTCCAATATGCTCATATGCCCAATTCTGGTTAGATAAACTAATACTAAGGAATTCGGCAAGACGACCTATGGCGGAAGATCCTTTAGCTATACATATGGCAAACCATGTTCCTACTCCAAGCACTGTCCACGTAAATAAGGTTACTCCAAGCTGTTTGAGCGCTGTAACATTTCTTTCAGCGAGAATATAAATTATCAATGTTAGTATTAAGGCAATCCCAAATGCAGAACCAATGTCCAACCTGTATAATGCACACCAAATAAAGACAGCCCAGAGCACTGCTGCTCTAAAATAAGTATTCTTTTTCACATAAAAATATGCCACTATGCAAACAAGCATACCCATCCCACAAAATGACCAATGATGCATAAATGGGAAAAACAGTGCTGTGCATAAAGCAAGCTCATGATTCCATACAAATTTTATTAAATAATAAAAAAGTAAAGTTGCTATTGGGGTATACGTAATAAACCACGGATTATTCGGGGCAAATGGTACAGAATAAGGCGAAACCATCGCCCCGGAATAATCATTATTCAAAATGCCATACACGATTCCCTCACATACACCGGATAACATATGCCCACCATAATGCTCTACTATAGGTATTGTTCCGTAATTAAGAAAATCGTTAATTAGGATACCGGCATTGGCACTTTCAAATAAATTTGGATTATATATACTTGTAATTGGAATCTGTACAGAAAGGCTCGAAATGCCAATCAAAAGACACGGATATGCCAAGTTCTTCCAGTTGTTTAATAAAATATTTTTCTTATTAAGGACAAATGATGTGACTACAGCAGCGATAACCACAAATATAAAAGCAAATATATACAACTGAAGAGGATGCGCCACAAACACACTGTGCCGGTTCAAAATGTGGATCAGCTCAATGTAAAATGACGTCTGCACGGGAACGAGTGGGAATACTACAGCCCCGGCATCAACAAATCTGTTTGCATTTGCCTTTATCAACACCTTCCCGCAGAACTTGCAAAGGAACATTATCAGAGCTGTTACAATATACATGACTCCAACCAGAACGCGTCCCGCTCCCCATTCCAAAGCAATGAATATGGCCAATGCGTAGCTGATAGATGCCCCAATCAGCATAAGCTTTGCAAATATGTCAATCTCAATATTATCGTATAACTTCAGAGCGACATATGCCATTACAGCCAATACAATAAGCATATTGACATACGATGAAAAGTAATATACGGCAGTGCTTGCAGTTTCATCATTAAAGAAAGTAATACACCGAAGAACCAGGCAACAATCTGCCAATACAATGAATTGGTTCAGAAAATCCACTGCCTTCTTTGCGCTTTCAGAGCGCTTCTGATTAAGCCAGTAATTAAACAAAAGATAGAGCAAGACAAAAACTACAGCAAATGCGATGAACCAATGATTAAAATTGCTAATACGCTTGGAAACATCTACATTCGCCGCAAGTCCTCCTCCAATCACCCGGGAGAACTCAGTGATATCGGTTCTGATAGTATCTATCGGATTGTAAAGAAGAATTATTGAAACAGCAAAATAAAGGGCATACAGAAAACTGCTGATATTTTCCTCGTTTTTGTAGCTCTTTATGATCTTATTTATATTAAATACTGCCAGGCAAAGCATTAGGCCGATAATTAACGAAATCAAGACCTTAATACATAATTCGAAGATGCTTCCCAGCGTCAGATATCTATATGTGGACTGTATGCCAATCGCAAGGGCACCACTATATACCGCCCCAGAATTATCATGACAGCTATCAAAAACTATTGGCGCTTCGCTTGAATCAAGGCGCAGACCTCCTAATCCATCCACGCATGTGAAAGTAATCGCATAACTTTTATTTCGTTCAAAAAAATTGCCCGTCGCTCCGAGCTTATTCCATGAATCAGCTGTGCATTCAGCAGTATTTAAGGCTTGCTCATAAAGCCTTTTATTGCTCTCATCAGCGATGAGGACATTTATGGTCTCCCCGCGAACTTCTCCTAAATATACTGAAATATTATCGAGAATATCCCCTTTAGCAGTGAATGTCTGCGTTATTTCTGTAATCGCAGATAAATCGGTCGCCTGCTCCAGGGAGAAATCATTCTGATAATTATAATCCCTGTAACTGTAGTACGGTTTTAAGCCATCGGCAAAAATAGCCGTAATTATAAACCAAAGAATAACAGCACACGCCAGAACCTTTATGCCTAATTCAATAAACTTGTTATCCCTCAATTTTCCTAATGTTTCACCCATCTACCCAACAAACCCCCTTATCTCGCTTAATATCTGTTTTTTATCAGCTACATAGCATGTCTTACCGCCGAAATATTCAGAATAAATCGCTTCATCAGAGTATATACAGCTGAATCCTGCTCAGCGAACCATCCTATATTTGATATAGAAGAATTTATTGCCATTGATTTATCCCCACAAACATTATTCAAACAATAATCGGATACCCATGTCTTGTTCTGTATTTACTACTCCGTTTACTATTAACTCTCCGTCCGGATATTCGTCACCGTCAGAAACCCTTAGTGTTACTGACTTATCATTTTGTCCGCAAACTGCTTCCTCACGCTGTCC
>JAUNNP010000119.1 GCA_030531385.1 Eubacteriales bacterium | reverse complement strand
GATCGATATCGCTGCCAATGGCTACGACTCGGTTATTCCGACCATGCTTCAGAACCTGTCACCGGCTATGATCGCGCTTGTTGTTATACTTGTTCTTTCTGCTTCGATGTCAACACTTTCCTCACTGGTTATTGCGTCAAGCTCCACCCTTACGATCGACTTTATAAAGGGAGCTATCAGGAAGGATATGGATGATAAGAGCCAGGTGCTTATGATCAGAATATTTATTGTTGTATTCATTGCGATTTCTGCAATTATCGCTCTTATTCAGTATAAGAGCTCAGTAACCTTTATCGCACAGCTTATGGGTATTTCCTGGGGCGCTCTTGCGGGAGCCTTCCTTGCTCCGTTCCTGTATGCTCTTTACTGGAAGAAGACTACCAAGCTTTCCTGCTGGGTATGCTTTATCTGGGGCGCAGGCATCATGATCATCGATATGGTCGCAAAGCCAATGCTTCCTGCTATCATGAGAAGTCCTATCAACTGCGGTGCCATCGCCATGCTTGCAGGACTCGTGATCGTTCCTGTGGTAAGTTGGATCACGCCGAAGCCTGAGTCAAAGCTTGTTGACGAGTGCTTTGCATGCTATGAGAAGAAGACCTCGGTTCCTCAGAGAGAAGCACTTGGCGACTGATAAATAAATTAATAATTTTGTTTGGATTTTGCCCCGGAGGGTATTGTGTACTGAAATGGTATGGTACATTTCCCACCGGGGATTTTGCATAATGGAGATAATTCAAAAATACACAAAAAAATATGCGATTAGGCAAAAGAAAATATGTGAAATCAACAAAACAATGCTATACTGTAGTAGTAGCTTTAAATTGACCGTTAAAGAGTACGGCACAAATATTAAAGGAGAATGGGTTTATGAAGAAATTAAAAAAACTGGCTGCCCTTATACTTACTGCAGCAATGGTTATGGGACTTACCTCTATCGCATCATTCGCCGATGTGGGAGCTCCTATACTCACAGGTCTTTCTATCGTTACAGCAGTTCAGGATGGAAAGAATATTTCATTCACGCCGGGAACAACAGAGTATACCTACAACGTACAGTCTGACTGCTACGGTGTAAAGGTTACAGCTATGGCTCCTTCAGGCACAGAGATCACCATCAACGGTGAAGCTGCTGCTTCAGGCGAGAGCAAGATCATCACGATCAGCGGTGATTATGCCAACTATGATATCGCTCTTGAGACCAAGATTCCGGTAACTGCATCCAAGAACGGCATGACGACTACTTATACCATCAATGTAGTCAGAGACTGCGATACCTGGGCTTACAATCTTTTCTCAGAGAACACCTACACCGCTCAAAATGGCGTTGTGATGCCTTATGAGCTCTATGTTCCTTCAAACTATGACCCTGCAAAGAAGTATCCTATCGTTCTTGCACTTCATGGTTCAGGACAGAGAACACAGACTACAGACATGGTGCTTAAGAGATACCAGATGGCTACTGTATTCGCAAAGGATTCAGAGCATGGTATCAACCAGTGCATCGTGCTCGCTCCTCAGTGCAAGGTAAGCGATGCCAATACACAGAACTGGACAACACTTCATGCTTACAGGGCCGGCGTTCATGCAAATCCATATGATTCAACACCGTTCCTTGAGGCAGCCTACGACCTTCTTCATGTGATCGAGGGTTCATACTCAGTTGACCTTAACAGAGTATATGTAACCGGACTTTCAGCAGGCGGTGTAGCTACATTCACTATCGCTCAGGATCATCCGGGTGAGTTCGCAGCCATCGCTCCGGATGCAGCAGGTGCTGATGTCAGCAGGATCGAAGCACTTAGGGGAACTCCTATGTGGATCTTCCAGGCAGCAGATGACCCGACAATGAAGCCGGATGAGTATTATTATCCGACAGTAAATGCACTTAAGACATCAGGCATTTATTACAAGACTACACTTTATGCTCCGGGTACAGTATTTGGAACATCACCACATTTCTCATGGGTTCCAATGTATGCAGACAAGGAATTCAGGAACTGGCTGTTCGCTCAGAGCAAGTGATCCATTGTAAGTGACTGACAGAGGCAGCATTAAAGCTTTAAATCTAAAATAAACAATACAAAAACGCGAGGTGTTTTTTACACTTCGCGTTTGTTATGCGTTAAGGATTATGGCGCGAGCTTTACGGTAAACTGTGCTATAATCGTTCCATGAGAAATAAGACCGATATCTCAATTAAATTGTTTTCAGCCGGTCTGCTGCTTCTTTTGGCAGCCGCCGCTCTTCTTTTCGCAGCTGTACATTCAGAGGCTTTTTCGGCATTTTATGCAAGACATATATATTCATTTCTTATCGGGTCCTTTGGCAGGCTTTCCGGACTATTTCCGTTCTCGCTTTCAGAAATAATTATTTATTGCACTCCCCTTGCGGTAATTGGAAGCATTATTCGCTTCAGGCACGATCCCGCGGGATTTTCAGCATGGATCTTTTTTATAATTTCACTGCTTGCTTTTTTATTTGTAAGCTGCTGCGGAATAAATTACCATTCAGAATCTTTTACCGAGAACATCGGGCTCGAGGCAGCAGAAGAATACTCGGCAGAGGATATCGCAGGTCTGCTTTCATATCTGACAGACAAGGTAAATGAAAATGCCGGCGCTTTCAGTGATTTTCCAAGCCCGCAGGCGGAGCGGGAGAAAGGAAGAGAGGCGATGCGAAAGCTTGGTGAAAGCTATGCGGCTCTTTCCGGGTATTATCCTTATCCAAAGCCTATGCTGATCTCGTATTTTATGTCAGTCCAGCAGCTATGCGGCATTTATTCCCCCTTCACGCTGGAAGCTGTCTATAACAGGGACATGCCGGATTATAACATTCCGCACAGCATGTGCCATGAGCTCTCACACCTGAAGGGCTTTATGAGAGAAGAGGAGGCAAATTTTATAGGCTTTCTTGCCTGCATAGGCTCGGATGATGCCTCGTTCAGATACAGCGGATACCTCACGGCCTGGGTGTATGCGGGGAATGCTCTATCCGGCGAGGACCCGGAAGGATACGCCGGACTTAGACGGTCTTTGTGTCAAAGAGCTGATAAAGACCTTGAGTACAACAATGCCTTCTGGCACAGCTTCGACGGCCCGGTATCAGAGGCCCAGACCGAAATCAATGACGCCTACCTGAAGGCTAACGGACAGGCAAAGGGAGTAAAAAGCTACGACTATTTTGTAGAGCTTATGCTGGCATATTTTCAGCAATCTTTATAAATGTTTAATGTCCATTTAATTGTAAATAGGGTGAATACCTTGTACAATAAAAACAGGTGTGCGGCAGCCGGGTCCGTCTGTTTTCCGGATATACCGCACGGCCATTATGAATTTCTGCAGGCAGGTTTCTTATGAATATAAAACTCAGCAAATATGTTGCGAGACTTCTTGTTAAAAATGGCATTACGCAGTGCTTCGCTGTTACAGGCGGGGGTGCAATGCATCTTAATGACGGGCTTGGGCATGAACCCGGACTTTCGACACTTTATATGCATCATGAACAGTCCTGTTCAATTGCGGCCGAAAGCTACGCAAGAATATACAATAAGCCTGCAATATTAAGCCTTACAACGGGCCCCGGCGGAACAAACGGAATTACAGGTGTGGTCGGAGCATATCTGGACTCTATACCGATGATAGTTATTTCCGGACAGGTAAGATATGATAATACAGCCCGCTGGTCAGGCGTGGGCATCAGGTCCATGGGCGACCAGGAGTGGGATATTACACGCAGCATCGACTGCATGACCAAATATTCAAAGCTGGTCCTTGATCCCGGTTCCATAAGATATGAAATAGAAAAATGCATCTGGCTTTGTCAGCATGGACGTCCCGGCCCGTGCTGGCTTGATATTCCTGTGGATATTCAGGGCAGATTTATCGAGGACAGTGAGCTAAAGGGCTTTGATCCGGAGGAATATCTGAAGGAGAATGCTGCAGAGCTTGAGCGCATTGATGCAGACGAGGAGAATGAAAGACGGCTGAAGAGAGATCAGTTTGCCAATTCGGATATTGATGACGGGCTTTTAAACATTTCCTTCAGGAAACAAAAGCATCAGTCGGAGCCTGAACACATTACCAAGGACTCTCCGATAGTCGCAAAGATAATAGATAAGATACAAAAGTCAAAAAGACCGGTATTTTATACAGGAAACGGCATTCGCATCGCCGGAGCCGAAAATATATTTTTAAAGGTCGCAGACAGACTGGGCATTCCGGTCGTTGTGGGCTGGAATGCCGTAGATATCATACCGCATGAGCACCCGCTCAAGGCCGGGCAGCCCGGAGGACGCGGAGACAGACCGGGAAATCTTGCGGTACAGAATGCCGACCTCATCATTTCCGTAGGCTCACGTCTCAGCATCAGACAGGTGGGATATAATTTTAAGACCTGGGCCAGAGAGGCATATACTATAGTCTGCGATGTGGATGAGGAAGAACTGAAGAAGCCTTCGGTTCACATAGATATGCCTGTCCATGCCGATGCCTATGAGCTCCTTAAGGCTCTCAGCGATAAGCTTGACGAGCTTGGAATCAGGGGCCATGGTGTAAAATATGACAGGGCAGAGCTCCTTAAAAAAGAAAAGTACGGAGACGGAAGCTCGCTCTTTAACGGAGGAGAGGGAAAAGACGGCCGGAACTGGCTCGGGCAGTGTTCTTACTGGATGAAAAAATATGATCCGTACAGACCTGAGTACGCAGAGCACGGAGATGATGAATATGCAAACGTTTATGAATTCATCAAGGACCTCAGCGATTCGTTAAATCCGGGACAGATAACAGTAGTCGGAAACGGATCTGCCTGCGTTGTCGGTGCCCAGGTCTTCCGTGTCAAGGATGGCGGGCGCTTTATTTCACAGGATGCCATTGCGGCCATGGGCTATGATCTTCCGGCAGCAATAGGCGCAAGCACCGCTGTACATGATGTTTCCGGATTTACCTATCCGGTCTCATATGACGGGAGTGAGATCCCTGAGGATAAGTCTATAGACAATAAGATACATTCCTGCGGTGAGATGGAAACAGCGCTTAAGCTTCCGGGTTGGAGAGGAAAAACAGAACATTATCCATCCTACTACAAACATGACATCATAAATATAACCGGTGATGGTTCCATCATGATGAACCTGCAGGAGCTTCAGACTATCGTAAGCCACCGTATGCCGATAAAGATATTCCTTATAAATAACGGGGGTTACCACAGCATCAGGCAGACCCAGAAGAATCTCTTTAACGGCCGGCCTCTTGTCGGAATAGGCGATGACAGCTATGACTTAAGCTTTCCGGAGTTTGAAAGAATAGCCCAGGCCTTTGGCATTGCATACAGAAGGATAGAGCATAACTCACAGATAAAGAGTACAATAGATGAAGTCCTTAAGTTTAACGGGCCTCTCCTTTGCGAAGTATTTGTATCGACGGATCAGCCGTTTGAGCCAAGATCTGCGGTAAAGAAGCACCCTGACGGTTCGTTAAGCAGTCCTCCGCTTGAGGACCTTGCGCCCTTCCTTACAGATAAGGAGCTTGAGGCGGAAATGTTCATTCCGAGAGTTAAGGAATAATTATGA
>JAUNNP010000118.1 GCA_030531385.1 Eubacteriales bacterium | reverse complement strand
AACAATTCTCAATACCTTCCTTGAGTCTTATGATTTTTCAGGCAAGGATATCGTGCTTTTTGCAACCAGCGGCGGCAGCGGCTTTGGTCCTGCTGTTAAGGCACTTTCTGTATCAGCCCCCGGTGCAAAGATACGAGAAGGCGGCATGCTGAATGGAAGAGTAAATGCTGCAAGTCTTAAGGCCTTCGCTGAGAAGTAAATTGAAGCGGGAATGATGTTCCCAAGCAGTGTTCACAACTATCTGCATTTATTCGCAAAACCCTTGTTTAACGAATAGATATCGTTCCATCGTCATTTATATTTACATTTGGCGACATTGCATTCATTTTCTTAATGATGCGTGCGTAATCATCACCGGACGCGATTTTTGTTCTGCAGCCCGATTGTATGGCAGGGATAAATTTTATCTCTTTTATTGAAGAATCTTTTGCGTCCAGCGTAAGCTCGTACAGGCAGGTATCCAAAGTTTTTGAATTAAACAGATAATTTCCCAGGCTGTATATCACAGGCACATCCGCGCCTGTATTTTCATTTTTCAGCCAGTCAAGCCGCTGCAATACATGCGGATGATCACCAATAATTATATCTGCGCCGGCATTCGCAATTTGCTTTCCCTGCTTCAACTGCCAGTCATCAATATTTTCGGTGCCTTCAGTTCCCCAGTGGATATAGCATATTGTGAAGTACCCCGCTTCTTTCGCTTCAACTATTCGCGAAACCAACAAACTCATGTCATAAGTGCATCTGAAAACTCCTGCTGAGGTTTCTGTAGCGCCCACAGTTGCCGCCGGAAGCTCGCGTTCGATCTGCGTAGCCGCGATAATTGCGATCTTTACGTCACCATTTGTAAAATATATAGGCTTTGAGGCCTCTTCCAGATTCCTTCCGGCGCCGACATAGGGCACTCCTGCCCCTTCAAGAGCTAAAAAAGTGTCTTCCATCGCGTCGGGGCCGTAGTCATTTACATGATTATTGGCAAGCGACACTGCGTCAGCCCCAATGGTATTCATGAGCGAGGCATATTCAGGCCTTGCGCGGAAATTATAGGTCTTTGTGACCTTTGCCCCGCGCTTTGAGTACGGAAATTCGTTGTTTATCATGAAAATGTCCGCGCCGCGCATGAGGCTCATCAGCTCTCCGTCAAAGGCAGCTGTGATGTCCGGAAATCCGCCGCCTGAGCGCTGCAGCATCGTGGCCATTATCGCGTACGACTCATCAAATAATATGTCACCCGCAAATCTCAGCGTGATCGTGTCAGGGTCCGCCTGGTCTATCTTATGGAAGCCCTGGGCCACGAGGTCTTCGAGCCTTTGTTCCCTTAATTTTTCTTCTGCAAATGCTGTTGCCGTTCCGTTTTCAGCCAGTTTTCCGTCAGCATCTCCGGAACCGATATCTATAATTGTAATTTCGCTTGGCTGAGCCAACAGCTCTTTAAGCACCTCATCTGCTGATTTTTCTTTTGGATTTTCTCCGGAAGTATCTGACTCATTTTCTGCTGATGGCGTTGTATTTGCTGATAAGGTTGTATTTGCTGATTTTCCATTCAACCCGGTTATCATACTCAGATTAATATCCGAAGCGGGAATGCCGCGATTTATTAATAAATATGCGCAGGCAATTAAAGCTATTAGGATAAGTGTTGCCATGGAGATAGTCAAAGCTGCAGGATATTCTGATTTTTGACGGCCTGAGCTTTGATATTGTGATCTGCGATTTTCAGATCCTGAGTATTCAGACCTTTGATGACTCTTATTTGGACGCTGATTTGCAGGTAAAGGCGGCCTGCTTATTGGCTTTGCAGGCCTTGCTGCAGGCTGAATTTGTCCGTTTGCAGGTCTTTTCGGTCTGTTTGAAGATTTTTTTGGTGTGGTTATTGGCTTTGGCGATCTGCTTAGGTCGATCACATCAAAAATGCCGGCATCATAAACAGGCCCGGCTACGTTAACGGACCTGTTTGACCTTCTGCTTTTTGATCTTCTGTTCCTGGTTTCGCTCATTTTCAATTACTGTCTGCACAGGTCCTCAGGATCGCAGCACAGAACTCGTGAGAGATTTAATATATAAGATGCCTGGGCCTTGCTTAAATCTTTTTGGCCCTGCTCGTACTGCTGTATGGTACGAACAGGTATACCGCTCTCTTCTGCCAGTTCTTTTTGGGTGAGCTCGGCGTATTTTCTCAGTCGTTTAAGTGCTGAGATTTCGCTTTTCTTATTGCAAAGCTCGTCCATTTTCTCACAAAAGCGTTCAATATCCATCTCATGATATGGCATGTACATATCAAATATTACTGTTATTTTTACTTTCTGTTCTATGGCATAAAAGGATCTGCCTGATTTCCATTGATAATATGCGAGTGTCCAGCCTGTCCAGTATTCTGCTGATCTGCTGAGTGTTCCGCCCATTACATCCGGAGGTGCCTGAAAGTTGTTTAAAGCAAGTACTTCCGGAAATAATTCAAGACATAGTTCTATTCCGGATCTCCCGGCAACTATAGTTGACTCACCTCGTCCGAATCTGTCAGCCAATCCAGAATTCAAAAATACCTCATATATTTCATTCAGTGTCCTGCCAAGCGTATAGACACCATACTCAAACATACATGCCAAAGAAGACATGGCACAATCCAAATACACTTTATCGTATGCGTGGATCATCTGCTTTTATCTCCTCGTCAAGTATTTTTGTTATGTAGACAGAACCGCGGACATAACTGTCTCTGTCCTGTGAAAAATAAAGCTTTCTGGCTCTTTTATCTCTCTGTTCCCGTTTTAGGTACCATTCTTCTTTATAGACAGGCTCGGCACTGATGAACTTAAGCTTATCAAATGCTTTTTGCTTTTTAAGAACGATCTGAGTGCCGAGATCTCCAAGCCTCATAGCATATGACAGCTGAGATATTGATATCGTTCCATTTAAAAAGTCCTGTGCAAATGCAAAATAACTGTCATCAGCACGGTATCCTGTTATTACATCATATTGCCGATAATCAATGAAAAATTCTTTCTTTAAATACTCAGCAGCCTCTCTTGAAAGTGGTGATTTAAAACTGAAAGTTCTATTTTCAATAAGAATAGTCAGCCAATGAAGGATCGTATATTCTTCTGCATTAAGATTAAGGACATTAAGGTCTGTTAAATCAAGCGAATAACTGTTGGCATACCCGTTATGGTCGGCCCCGACTGCCCATTCTCTGGCCATATCTTTAGACGGTGTGCAATAAAAGCCCTGTCCATAATCATTATTCTTTTTACCCAGTTCCAGTAAAGGCCTGGTTACCTTTACCGGAGAGCCCTGATATATAATCATATTGTTACTCCTTTACGAGTATTTTATACTCCTTTGGGAGTATGCGTCAAGTGGCTTTTAATCATACTTTTAATAAAAGCCGGTATGACCCGAGTCTTATCTGACTCAACAGGTCAATACCGGCATTTCTTATATAAAAATCTGAATTCCCGCCTAAAAAGCAAGAATCTCCGCCCTGAAAAGCCTGAGCCCCGGCCGCTGAATCACCTCTTGATCAGCAGCACGCTGACATCATTTACATTGGTGCCTGTAGCGCCTGTAAAAATAAGACCGTCAGTCTTCTTGAGTGCTGTATAGGCATCGTTGTCGCGGAGCACCTGGAAAATACTGATGCCGTCCTTAGAAAGCTTGCCTGCGGTATCCTGATCAGCATAGCCGCCTGCAGCATCTGTAGGTCCGTCGGTGCCGTCGCTTCCGAGACTGAATACCGCGGTCTCCTTAAGTCCGCTGATACCGTCAGCTGCCGAAAGCGCGATCTCCTGATTACGTCCGCCCTTGCCCTTGCCGGTGATCTGAACCACTGTCTCGCCGCCTGCGATGAATGCAAGACTCTTCTCGCTGCCCTGATAGCTCTTGGCGATAGAAGCAAGGAAGGAACCTGCCTCCTTAGCCTGGCAGCAAAGCTGGTCTGTAAGGAATATCGGCTCATAGCCAAGAGAGCTTGCAGCCTCTTCGGCAGCCTTGCAGAGATTTCTGACGCTTCCCGTGATCATAGTCTCTACATTCTTAAGCTCCTTTGGAGTCTCCTCACCGAGAAGCCTCATAGCCTCATCACTTAACTTAAGACCATACTTCTTAACGATCTCATAAGCTTCCTCGGAGGTACTGTTGTCAGGATAAGCCGGACCGGACGCGATCATATCGAGCGGATCTCCCAGAATGTCACTAAGGACAATGCTGAATACCTTAGCAGGCTCACATACTAATGCAAATCTTCCGCCCTTAACAGATGAAAGACGCTTACGGATAATATTCATCTCTACGATATCTGCGCCGCTTGCAAGGAGCTGCTTCGTAACATCTGCCATCTCCTCCTCAGGAATAAGAGGCTTTTCAAAAAGAGCAGATCCGCCGCCTGAAAGAAGGAAAAGCACGGTGTCCTCAGCATTAAGATCGCTGACGAGATCAAGCGCTGCCTGAGTTGCCTTATATGAATTGGAATCCGGAACCGGATGTGCACCCTCATAGCAGGTTATGTGCGGGATCTCGCCCTTAACATGATCATACTTTGTACAGCAGACGCCTGCGGTTATCTTATCGCCAAGAATATCTGCCGCTGCCTTAGCCATCTGCCATGCAGCCTTACCTGTAGCAACAACATAGATCCTGCCCTTATCAGTGCTTCCGAAATCCTTTGTGCGAAGGGCCTCTGCAACAGCTTCATCAGGCAAAACCTTGTGAAGTGATTCTTTGATAATGTAATCGGCGTCTTGTCTGAGTGTCATGATCATTCTCCTTTTTCTTATGCAAATGCTGTCGGTCGAAGGTCCTTTGCCGCACTCCCTTGTGACCAACAAAGTTTAATCCGGCAGCTCAAGCACCGCCTCAGTGCTCTGCTGCTTATAAAGCTCCTCATAGTAGCCATGCTTTTTAATAAGCTCCTTATGAGTTCCGGTTTCCACTATACAGCCGTCGCGCATGACAATGATCTTATCCGCGTGTCTGATAGTAGATAATCTATGTGCAATTATAAAGCATGTTCGGCCTTTTGTCAGTTCTGAAATTGCCGATTGAAGTTTTTTTTCTGTGATTGTGTCGATACTGCTGGTCGCCTCATCGAGCACGAGAATATCCGGATCGGAAAGCAGCGCCCTCGCAAAGCTTATCAGCTGCTTCTCTCCGACCGAAAGAAGATTTCCGCCTTCACCGACACCCGCGTCAAGACCACCGTCCAGGCGGTCGATGACATTTACAGCATTAACCCTGCGAAGGGCCTCCATGATTTCCTCATCTGTAGCCTCCGGCGCCCCAAATCTTAAGTTCTCGCGGACCGTATCATCAAACAGCTGCGGCGACTGAAGCACGTAGCCGATGTGGCGGTGCAGCCAGTACTGCGTACGTTCCCTGATGTCCCTTCCATCGAGGAAAATGCTGCCGTCCGTAGGCTCATAGAAGCGGCATATCAGGTTTACAAGAGTGCTCTTTCCAGCGCCTGTCTCGCCGACGATCGCGGTCGTGGTCCCGTGCGGTATCTTAAGACTGAAATGCTCAAGCACATTCACCTCACCGTCAGGGTATTTAAATGTAACATCGCGAAGCTCGATATCGCCGGTGATTTTCTCGATATCGCC
>JAUNNP010000001.1 GCA_030531385.1 Eubacteriales bacterium | reverse complement strand
CTTTATTTTAACTACTATTCGGGTAGCCAGGGGGCATTACATATTATCCGTCCCCGTGACACCTGAAACGTGTCAAAAGAACCGTCCCCGTGACTAAGAAGAGGTATAATGCGTGGAATTTGAAATTAAGGCTGAGGAGCTTGAGGAAAAACTGAAGGAAGGGCTGCAGCTTATCGATATGCGCAGTTCTGAAAGCATTGCCTATGGAAAGATCCCTCAGGCGGAATGCTTGACTGAAGAACAGATATATGAAAAGGCAAAAGAGCTGTCGGCACTTCCGGGAGTGATCATCTACTGTACACGCGGACAGGAAAGTCTGAGGGCCGCGCTGCGGCTCTCGGAAATGGGTGTGAAGGCCTTTAGTCTTGCGGGAGGCTACAATGCGTGGCTTATCCAAACCATGGATAAGATGGATACCTCCAAGCTTCAAAAGGAGGTTGAGAGAGGCATACAAAAGACCTGGCACAAGAGACTGTTTTCACCCTTTGCCAAGGCCTGCAAGACCTATGACCTGATACAGGATGGAGACAGGATAGCGGTCTGCATATCGGGCGGCAAGGACTCCATGCTTATGGCCAAGCTCTTTCAGGAGATACAGCGCCACAGGCAAAAGGAGTTTGAGCTTGTATTTCTTGTTATGGACCCGGGCTACAGCGAGGTCAACCGCAGGATCATAGAGCAAAATGCCCGTAATCTCGGCATCCCGATCACCATATTTGAATCGGATATTTTCGAATCGGTCTTTACCATCGAAAACAGTCCCTGTTATCTTTGCGCAAGGATGAGAAGAGGGCACCTCTACAGTAAGGCGAAGGAGCTTGGATGCAATAAGATAGCGCTCGGACATCACTACGACGATGTGATCGAGACGATCCTTATGGGTATGCTCTACGGAGCGCAGATACAGACTATGATGCCGAAGCTCCACAGCACGAACTTTGAGGGAATGGAGCTTATACGTCCGCTTTACCTGGTGCGAGAGGAGGATATCAAGGCCTGGAGAGATGCCTTCGGTCTTCATTTTCTGCAGTGTGCCTGCAAGTTTACCGATACCTGTTCATCCTGTCAGGAGGACGGACAGAGTAAGTCCAAGCGTCTCGAGACCAAAAAGCTTATAGCAGAGCTCAAGAAAACTAATCCGGTCGTCGAGAGCAATATTTTTAATTCCATGGAAAATGTCATGCTCGATACGGTCCTGTGCTATAAGAAGGACGGCGTGAGACACCATTTTCTTGAGGATTACTGATCGTTAACAGTCTTATAATAAACAAAGGCAGGGATCGCATATGATCCCTGCCTTTAAATTGCTGAGTAAGATTTATCTCCAGCTGAAGGTCACCATACCGTAGATATAAATAAACAGTATCAGTGCCGGTATAACAAAACGGAACAAAGGCTTCATCCATGGCTGAATCGTTATGCCTTCACCTGTATTGGCTTCCTTAATGAAATTATCCCAGCCCCAGCCAAAATCATTGCAGCAAAACATTGAGAATATAAAGGCACCAAATGGAAGAGCGTTGTTGGAAACTATGAAATCCCAGAAGTCAAGCCATGCCGTGCCTTCCGCAAATGGCTGAAAGTTAAGCAGACTGTAGCCAAGCGCGGTGGTAAGTGAAATCAGGAAAAGGATAGAACCGCATACCAGACATCCCTTAGGACGGTTCCAGCCGGTTATCTCACGGACCATGGCAAGGATATTCTCACATACCGCAAGTACGGTTGACATGGACGCAAATACCATGAAGAGGAAGAAAAGCGCTCCCCACCAGCGGCCGCCTTCCATATTGTTAAAGACTGTTGCCATGGTGTCAAAAAGAAGGCTCGGACCCGCACCGACCTCGAGATCATAGGTGAAGCAGGCAGGGAAAATGATGAGTCCCGCGATTATTGCAACAAAGGTATCAAGCACGACAATGTTTACCGATTCCGAAAGAAGGGTATGACTCTTTTCGATATAGCTTCCGAATATTGCCATAGCGCCGATGCCGATGGATATCGTAAAGAAGGCCTGATTCATGGCACCTACGACTACAGAACCGTTTATTTTGGAAAAATCCGGGACCAGATAGAAGGAAAGACCTTCCATGGAACCTGATAAGAAAAAGCTCCGTATGGCAAGTACCAGCATGAGACCCATAAGTGCGGTCATCATGAAGGTGGTGATCCGCTCCAATCCGTTCTGGATATTAAAGCAGAGTATACAGAAGGCAACGGCTACAGTAATAAAAAGGTAGGTAACGTTGACCGCCGGATCGGTTATCATGCTCACAAATCCGAAATCCGCATTTGTTCCTGTCACAAATTTTACAAAGTAGTTTATCATCCAGCCCGCAACCACGGTATAAAAGGCCATCAGTGAAAAGTTGCCTATGAGACAGATAAGTCCGTGTACATGCCACTTATGCCCCGGCTTTTCAAGCTTCTGGTACATATAGATAGGACTTGCCTGAGCGGCCCTTCCCAGGGCAAATTCCATGGTAAGGCACGGAAGTCCAAGTATGATCAGGCATATAAAGTATATAAGCAGGAAGCCTCCTCCTCCGTACTGACCGCACATCCATGGAAATTTCCACACATTTCCGCATCCTATGGCACAGCCTGCGGACAGCATTATAAATCCGATCCTACTGCCTAATCTTTCTCTTTCTTTCAATTGCGTCTCCCTATAAAATTATTTGTGATTAAATAAATACCGTAACAGTTTACATTGTTAAAGTGATTTAGTCAAATATTATGATTACAGTGTCAAAAGTCCGAATCCACAGATGAGCTTGCTTATCTGTGGGTGAGCGACTTTATGACACGCCCCACATGACACACGGAGTGGTACGCCAGTACCACGGGAGTGCGGAATGTGGGCAGGGGCGTGGGAGCACGAAGTGCGGAACGACCCGTAATCATACTTTTGACACCCACGTCATATTATATAATTGTAAATCGTAATAATTTAGAAGGGGCTATCTTAATTATTGTAAGTTATGATTACGGTGGGAGCACGAAGTGCGAAACGACCCGTAATCATAAAAAAGATTTGGTAAACAAAACTTAGAAAGAAGATCGTATTATATGAATATCAAGAAACTAAATTATAAAAATGCCGCGGTAAAGGGACTTCTTGCACTTAGCGCAGCCGCGCTGCTCGCTGTACCGGCCGGCAGCATTTCCCGCATTAATGCTTACGCCGATGTTATCTACAGCCCCGGCATACAGCGCGAGGGCGGCCCCGGAGGCGCGGTGACAAATCCGCCGGCCGCAGAGTCGAATGCTTCCGCCGGTGACATTGACATGAGCGCGGTAGTCAGCATTAACAGCTTCGTGCCGGCAGGCTACTTTGATATGGCGGGAGCCGAGGTGCCGGGAGCGGTCGTCGCAAATGAAGCGGTATACAGCTATGGCACACTTCAGCAGGATATTATGGAGCTTAAAAGCAGATACAGCTCGCTTATGAGCTTCAGGAGCCTCGGCCAGACTGCGGATAACCGTGATGTGTATGAGATAATTGTTGGAAATGAAAACGCCGGCACACATATCCTTATAAACGCGGCGCTTCACGGAAGAGAGTATATTACCTCAAATCTTGTTATGAAGCAGCTTGAGTATATTCTTTATGGCGCGGCGAACGGCGGCAGCTTTGACGGAACGGCAATGAGCACCTGGCTTCAGAACGTGTGCTTCCATTTTGTTCCGATGGATAATCCGGATGGAGTTACGATAAGCCAGTATGGACCGGATGGTTTGAATAACGCGAGCTTAAAGAGTCTCGTGCAGAATGCCTATGCGACGGATGTGGCAAATGACAAGACGCATCTGGATTTTGCGTCATATTTAAGAAGATGGAAGGCTAACGGCAGGGGCGTGGATCTTAATGAGAACTTCAGCTTTGCATGGAATCAGGCTGAGTCCACACTTACCCAGCCGTCGGCGCAGTGGTATAAGGGAAATGCTCCCGAGTCCGAGGCTGAGTCGCAAATGCTCGTGCGCCTCCTTAATTCGCGTCATTATAAGGCAGTACTCAATTACCACGCCATGGGTAATGTTATTTATTGGGATTTTACAGAAAATCAGGTGCGTGAAAAGTGCAGACAGCTTATGAATAATGTACGCTATCTTACCGGCTATCCGATTTATACGGACAGGGCAGGCGGCGGAATGAAGGAGTATATCTGCACCAAGGCAGATCCGCTGGCTTCCGTAACCATAGAGGTCGGAAGAACAGCATCTCCGGTAGACCCGGCAGAGCTTCCTGAGATCTGGGCAAAGAACAAGCTGGTCCCGCTTTATACCATGAAGTGGGCAGCTGAGAGAGGCTAAGTAAATTAAAAAACTTCAGTGGCCATAAGGTTGGCTGCTGAAGTTTTTTTGTTTTATTTGTCGGCCGCATCTGCATTCGCATTCTCAGCGTTGTTCTGGAGCTTTGGCAGCATTACCGCGATGGAACCCGGATTAATGATGCAGCCTGCGACATTCATCTTCGGCATGAGCTCGTTCATCTGCTTAAAGCTCATCTTGTTAAGCTTTATGTTCTCAGGGAGCTTCAGCCTGTGTATCTCGGAAATTGAGGTGAACATCGGGAACCACTGCTGCTCCTGCTTTGGATCGAGGCTCATAAGAAGCGGCAGCATCTTTGTGCTGTCATCCTTTGCCGGTGCAAGCGGAACAATGTACTCGGCCTCGGCAATATTCTTGCGCATCTCCGGCTCACGCTCGCTGACATACTCCTTGTTTGGCTTTTCCTTTCTTGCCTCCTGGAAGAGGTATACAAGGGAAATCATAAGTGTTGGATTTTCCGGAGGGAGCATTTCAGGTGTAACGCCCTCGGCCGGCTTTCTTGTGATGAGCTCCTCAAGCTGGACAACCGTGCTTTCACCATTTGCATGGATCTTGAGCGCGTTTACGCCAAGCTCAAAAAGTGTGGCAAGAAAGTTAGGCGAATTCTTGCCCTCTATCTTAAGCAGTCTTACCGGATCTGTCTCAGATATCTTTTTCTGCGCTGCGAATGCCTCTGTATCAGAGGTATATACAAGTATCTCGTCATCTGCGGTCTCGGGATCCTCGACTACAAACGGGAGCTTGGTGCATAATGAAAGAGGTGTGATTATTGCGTCTGCTTCCTGTAAAAGCTTTATTGCTTCCTGTGTATTCAATGCTGTATCTCCTTGTGGCTGTATTACTTATCGCGGGAACCTGCCGGACCGGCAGTTGTCCGCTTATTCTGTTTTTATTATGCTGTGAATGCTTAATCGGGAAATTTCACCCTGTGCTGACCTCTGTGGTCTTCTCCGGGAACCACCCCTGAATAATCTCCATAGAAAACAGTATCCTCAAGAGGCTTTCTCTGATGCAGTGTCGGGTGAGGTCTGCTGTCCTCTGCAGGGTAGCCTGTGAGCAGGACTCCTATAGGTATAAGGTAGTCGGGGATCTTAAATAACTCTCTCATGCGGTCCTCATTATATCCGCCGATTATAATAGTTCCAAGTCCCTGTTCCTCGGCTGCGTACATCATATTGGCAAGTACCATACTTGCGTCAATGCAGCCTGTGCTTCTGCCCCAGTCGCTGGTCCAGCTGACATTCTCATCATAGCATACCATGATGCCAAGCTGTGCTCCGAATATGAAGAAGGTGCATTTTGCAAACTTCTCCATGCCCTCACCCTCAAGAACAAGGAGCCTCTGCGGCTGCCAGTTGACACCTGTCGGCGCAAGGCGTCCGGCTTCAAGTATCCTTTGCAGTTTTTCTTTTTCCACCGGCCTGTCGCTGAACTTCCTTACGGAATATCTCTTCTCCAAAACCTCTGAGAATGTCATATAGGCTTTTCCTCGCATTCACACTAAAATTTGCACAACACTCATAGTACCATATTTTGCCTGATTGTGCTATCATAATCTAGTTACACCGTTATCATATAATTAAGGAAGCGGCAATGAGCAAAAACAAGGCTTTAATAGCGATGAGCGGAGGCGTTGACTCCTCAATAGCGGCATTTCTGATGAAGGAAGTCGGCTATGAGTGTGTCGGCTGCACGATGAGGCTCTATAATAATGAGGACGCCGGCATAGATGTATCAAAGGCTGGTCATACCTGCTGCTCCCTTGATGATGTGGAGGATGCAAGAACGGTCTCATATAAGCTCGGCATGCCATACTATGTCTTCAATTTTTCCGATGACTTTAATGAAAAGATCATTCAGAAATTTATACGAAGCTACGAAAGGGGCCTTACTCCCAATCCATGCATAGACTGTAACCGCTATATGAAGTTTGACAAGCTCTTCGAGAGAGCCGCGGTGCTTGACTGTGATTACGTTGTCACAGGCCACTATGCCAGGATAGAAGAGGAAGACGGGGTGTTTATTCTTAAAAAAGCTCTCGATGAAAGCAAGGACCAGAGCTATGTGCTTTATTCGATGACGCAGGAGCAGCTCGCGCATACCCGGTTCCCGCTTGGGGCCTTAAGGAAGAGCGAAGTAAGGGCCATAGCCGACAGAAACGGCTTTGTAAATGCAGATAAGCCGGACAGCCAGGATATATGCTTTGTTCCCGATGGGGACTACGCAAGGATAATCGAGTTGCATACAGGAAAGAAATATCCCTGCGGCAACTATGTGGATCTTGAGGGCAATGTGCTGGGAACACATAAGGGCATCATCCATTACACTATAGGACAGCGAAAGGGTCTCGGGATCGCCTTTGGAGCTCCCAGATTTGTCTGCGGTATAAATGCTGAAAATAACGAGGTCGTGCTTGGAACTAATGAGGAGCTCTTTAAGCGTAGCTTTACGGTAGAGGACTTTAACTGGACAGCGGGTCACCCGCCATGTGAAAGCTTTAAATGTAAGGCCAAGATAAGGTATCGTCAGGCAGAACAGCCGGCTGAGGTAAGAGTGGAGAAAGACGGCATTGTCAGCATCTGCTTTGATGAGCCGCAGCGGGCGATAACTCCGGGGCAGGCAGCAGTGCTGTACGACGGAGACACAGTTCTTGGCGGCGGCGTGATAATTGGGACGCGGGACTGATCTAAAGCGGCGTGATAATTGGGACGCGGGACCGATGTCCGCAGCGTTGTCATTTGAAGCCGGAAAATAAAAATAATTTAAATATATATTTTATTAAATAAGGGGTCTATCAATGAAATATCTGAAACAGCTTTTGATAATAGTGTTCATCGCCTACATCGGCGAGACGCTCAACTACTTTATTCCGCTTCCGATCCCCGGCAGCATTTACGGACTTATGATCATGTTCCTTGCGCTTAATCTCGGGATACTGAAGGTGGAGCAGGTCTCCGGTACCGCGAGGTATCTTCTCGAGATAATGCCCGTCATGTTCATTGCCCCGGCGGCAAAGCTCGTCAGCTCCTGGGACGTCGTTAAGAACGTACTCTGGCAGGGCACACTTATCTCTGTTGTAACTACCGTGGCCGGTATGGCAATCGTCGGAAAGGTGACACAGGCCGTTATCCGCGGCGGAAAAAAGACAGCTGCGGCAAATGCCGGCGCCGGCGAGGGCGCTCTTGCAGCAGGGGATCCGGCTCCTGTGGAAGGTGCTGAAGAGAAAACTGTGAAGGAGGTAAAGTAAGATGGCAGAGTTTATAAATAATTATCTTAGTCATTCAACATATTTTGCCATTGCGATGTCGATAGCCTTCTACATGCTTGGCATCGAGCTTAAGAAGAGATTTAAGCTCGCGATATTCGCACCGCTTATCGTGGCATCGGTGCTGACACTCGTGGTGATCGTTGTTTTCCATATCGATATGGATGTCTATAATGCATCGGGAAATTATATAAGCTTCATGATAAATGCCGCCACCGTCTGCTATGGAATGCTTCTTTATGAGCAGCTGCATATCCTTAAAAATAATTTCAAGGCCATCATGATCGGTATCCTTGTAGGCGTTTTTTCGATGCTTACCATCATCCTTATCATGAGCGTGCTGCTGCACATCGGACACGAGCAGTATGTATCCCTCCTTCCAAAGGCCTGCACGACAGCCATCGGACTTGGCATCGCAGAGGCAAACGGAGGCTATCCGTCGATCACTATCGTATGGATACTTATTACAGGTAATCTGGGAAATGCTATTGCCGAGCCGCTTGTGAAATTCTTTAAGATAGAGGAGCCGGTAGCGCGCGGAGTTGCGATCGGATGCTCATCGCACGCTGTGGGCACGGCCAAGGCGCTTGAGATAGGTGAGATAGAGGGCGCGATAAGCGGACTCTCACTTGCGGTAACAGGACTTATCACGGTAGTGGTCGCTGCTGTGTATGCGCAGTTCTACTAATATAAATGCCCCGGAACTGTGTTGTTCTGCCCCTGACTACCGTTTCGAAGTGCTAAATTCTCTGCGAATCGCTTATAGCGTGGTGCTAAACGCACCTCCCAACCCATCCTTGCGGAGGGGGTCGGTGCAGCACCACTCCTGCGATTCTCGAGAATTCTTCACGCACTTCTGCAATGTAGTCAGAGGCAGAAAATACAGTTCCGGGGCATATCAATTACCGGAATTATGAGTTGCCGCCTGCAAGCTCTGCAAGCGTGTACTTCTCGAAGAAGTTCTTTACCGTCTCGTCGAACTCGCGCCACATATCCAGCGTCTCACAGCCGCCCGCTCTCGGGCAGTTGACCACGCCGTTTTCGATGCATGAGACAGGATTCAGGCCTTCCTCCGCAAGAGAAAGTATCTCCCAGGCAGTATACTGATCGGCAGGACGGACCAGCTTATATCCGCCGCCTTTTCCGCGTATGCCGGTAAGCAGCTCGTTTTTAACAAATATTCTGATGATGGCCTCAAGATATTTTTCGGATATTCCCTGTCTTGAGGCTATTTCCTTTAATGGTATGTAATCGCCGTTTTCATGCTGCGCAAGGTCGATCATGACCCTCAGCGCATAACGGCCCTTTGATGATACTATCATAGATACTCCTTTTGGGGTGTCAGGGTGTGTCAAAAGAACCGTCCCCCTGACACCCTGGTTTTTATTAGTATACATCGCAAACACAGATTTGTAACCTATTGACTTTGTAGAAAAATAGTTATATCATCAGATAATCCTATTAAGTTAATAGGAAAATAGAAATATCTTTCCGGGGGGCCTTAGCCCTGCCGGATCGTTAATAAATCGGAGTGTATGAAAATATGGCAGAAACTAAGATGATTTATCTGGATAACGCTGCTACCACAAAGGTAAAGCCGGAGGTATTTGCAGCAATGAAGCCGTACTTAGAGGAGCAGTACGGCAACCCGTCAAGCGCCTATGCATTTTCGGGAAGGATCGCGCAGAAAGTCGACGAGAGCAGAAAGATAATCGCAGATTTCCTTGGAGCAAAGCCCAATGAGATCTACTTTACAGGCGGCGGAAGCGAGTCTGACAACTGGACACTTAAGGGCATTGCGGATGCTTATAAGAGTAAGGGCAACCACATTATTACAACAAAGATCGAGCATCATGCCATCCTTCACACAGGAGAATATCTTGAAAAGCACGGCTGCGAGGTGACTTATCTTAATGTAGACGGGGACGGCAAGATCGACCTTAAGGAGCTTGAGGCTGCTATCAGACCTGAGACCATCCTTATCTCCATTATGTTTGCAAATAACGAGATCGGAACCATCGAGCCTATAAAGGAGATCGGAAGGATCGCCCACGAGCATGGCGTACTGTTCCACACAGATGCGGTTCAGGCCTTTGGCCATGTTGACATCAAGGTAGACGAGCTCAATATCGACCTCTTAAGCGCCAGCGGTCACAAGCTCAACGCGCCTAAGGGCGTCGGCTTCTTATATATCCGTAAGGGCATTAAGATCGAGCCCCTCATCCACGGCGGAGCACAGGAGCGCGGCAAGCGTGCCGGCACTACCAATGCTGCAGGTATCATTGCAATTGGCGAGGCTGTAAGGATCGCCTCCGAGACACTTAAGGAGAGAGCTGATTACGAGATAAAGCTTCGTGACCACCTTATCGAGAGAGTCCTTGCCGAGATCCCATATTGCAGACTTAACGGCCACAGGACAGACAGGCTTCCGAACAACACCAATTTCTGCTTTAGATTTATCGAGGGAGAGTCACTGCTCATCCTTCTTGATAAGGCAGGCATCTGCGGCTCGAGCGGATCGGCATGTACCTCGGGGTCACTCGATCCTTCACATGTCCTTCTTGCCATCGGACTTCCTCATGAGATCGCTCACGGATCACTTCGCCTGACACTTTCAGAGGAGACCACCATGGAGGAGATCGATTACACAGTTGACAAGCTTAAGTTCATCGTGGAGAGACTCCGCAGCATGTCACCGCTTTACGAGGATTTCGTAAAGAAGCAGGGCGCGAAGGCATAAGTACGCCGAACATAGCAGCACGGACCGGGAGCTGCCCCTGCGGAACAGGATCAATTGGAATTACAGCATAGATTAATAGGAGAGGCAAAATGAGCCAGGTTACAGAATACAGCGATAAGGTCATAGACCATTTCATGAATCCGAGAAATGTCGGAGAGATAGAGAACGCCAGCGGCGTAGGCACAGTTGGAAATGCTAAGTGCGGAGACATCATGAGAATGTATCTTGATGTTGACGATAACGGAGTCATCAGAGACTGCAAGTTCAAGACCTTCGGCTGCGGCGCAGCAGTTGCAACCAGCAGCATGGCTACCGAGATGGTCATCGGAAAGACCGTTCAGGAAGCAATGAAGGTTACAAACAAGGCAGTAATGGAGGCTCTTGACGGACTTCCAAAGGTAAAGATCCACTGCTCACTTCTTGCAGAGGAGGCTATCCATGCAGCCCTCTGGGACTATGCCAAGAGCCATAACATCGAGATCGAAGGCCTCAAGGAGCCTGTAAACGACATCGATGAGACTGAAGAGTTCTATAAGATGGAAGAAGAATAATTAAATACAAAATGACCAATTTTTCTTCGATTTCCTCTTAAATCATTAAACAGTTTTGACAAATCAGCCTTAAGGTGCTATTGTAAAAATAATTGTACGCTTCGATGGCTGCATTTATTCGGGCGGACCAGCATTTGCAGAATGTTTTTTGGAAATCAGGATAGGAGAATTATCATATGAAGGTTTTGTTTGCCGGTTCAGAATGTTATCCGTTTGTAAAGACAGGAGGTCTTGCAGACGTTATGGGTGCGCTTCCAAAGGCACTTAAGGCCGAGGGGATAGATGTCCGTGTGATCCTTCCGAAGTATGCATGTATCGCTGACAAGTATAAGGAGCAGATGGAGTATGTTACTCACTTCTATATGCGCCTCGGAGCAAATCCGTTTGAGAAGTATGTAGGCATTATGACGTTAGAGCTTGATGGCATTACCTACTACTTCATCGATAATGAGGACTATTATTCATACGGAAGTCCTTACACCGATATGTATAATGATATCGAGCGTTATGTTTTCTTCTGCAAGGCTGTGCTTGCCGTTCTTCCTGTAGTTGATTTCTATCCGGATATCATTCACTGTCATGACTGGCAGGCAGCATTGATACCTGTATATCTCAGGACCCTGTTCAAGGATACGCCTCTTGCACAGAATGCAAAGACTGTATTTACCATACACAATCTTAAGTTCCAGGGCATTCATGGTCCGCACTATATGCAGAGCGTTACCGGCTTCCCGAATTATGTTTTCGGCATGGACGACATGCTGCACAACAATGACGCTAACATGCTTAAGGGCGGCATAGTTTATTCGGATATGGTAACTACTGTAAGCGAGACCTATGCTTGGGAGATCACGACTCCGGAGTATGGCGAGACCCTCGAGGGAGTATTATCATTCTACCAGTATAAGCTTGTCGGAATAGTAAACGGAATCGACTATGAGGTATATGATCCGGCAACGGATAAGAAACTCTTTAAGAACTATTCATCAAAGGATTTTGTTACAGGAAAGAGAGAAAACAAGCTGAAGCTTCAGGAGGAGTGCGGACTTGAGGTAAATCAGGACAAGTTTGTTGTCGGACTTATCTCAAGACTCACGGATCAGAAGGGTCTCGACCTTGTTGCCGCCATTATCGACAATGTGCTCGATGACAACACACAGTTCATAATTATCGGAACAGGAGATCCGTGGTATGAGAATATGTTCCGCGATCTGGAAGCCCGCTATAAGGGCAGGGTATGCGCAAATATCATGTATTCAGATGAGAGGGCGAGAAAGCTTTATGCTGCAGCTGATATAATGCTCGTTCCGTCACGCTTTGAGCCTTGCGGACTTACCCAGCTTATGTCCTTCCGCTACGGTGCGCTGCCTGTAGTAAGAGAGACAGGAGGACTTAAGGATACTGTTCAGCCATATAATGAGTTTGATGAGACAGGAAACGGCTTCTCCTTCGATCGTTATGATCCGGGTCTGCTGCTTAATACTATAAACTATGCAAAGACCATTTACTTTACCAGACAGAAGTCATGGAGATCCATCGTGCGCCGCGCTATTACAGCCGACTATTCATGGAAGGTATCCGGTAAGAAGTATATAGAGGTCTATGAGCAGCTGATGCAGTAAAATAAATAAAAGCTTTGTTATGACTGCTGTGCTTTTGGCACTTTATCGGATAATGAAATGGGGGGGATAATTAAATGAAGCAGCATAAGTTCTGGGCATATGCGATGGTTTTCTGTATGGCCATGTTATTTTATACCGGATACAAGCATAAATAAGAAACAAGAAAAACCGGGAGGCGGAAAGCTTCCCGGTTTTCATATGCAGATAAGACATCAGGCAGAAGCCAAAGCAGCTTTCTGCCCGATTTAAGTTTACGGCATTAATGCTCCTTATAGTAGTTGATGAGGCAGCCGTCGGCGATGATCTGGCGCTCATCCGGGGTAAGTGAGCCTGTAGAGGTCGTAAACTCTGTGATAGTGTATCCGGAGGCGCTGCCTGAGGTTTTGTTCGCACCTGCGGAAGAGCCCGCGCCGGCACCTGAGCCGTCAGCATTTTTCTTGATAATATAAGCCTTGATGCTGTCAGCATTTTCCATAACGGCCTTCTTTACGCCGGGGATAAATACATAGTCACCGAGAGCGAGGAGCTCAGGCTTTTCGATAAGGAACGGAACCATGCCCCAGTTGATGCAGTTGGAGCGGTAGCGCTTGGTTGCGTAGCCTACGGCAAAGTTTGCGGATGCGCCGAGAACTCTCTGGCAGGATGCGGCCTGCTCTCTTGCTGAGCCGTCTCCGGGGCTCATAGCGAAGATGGTAGAACCGATGTCTGTATTTGCAGGGTCTACAGCTATGCCTGCAGCCTTAAGCGCCTCATAAACTGCGGCGGGCTCATCAGCGATCGCACCGGAAGCGATGCGGTCACGGTCATACTGACGAACGACCTTGCTTCTTGAGGCGTACTCAGGGTCTCTCTTTGAGAGAGCAAACTCGCTTAAACGCTCGGGATTTGAGCGGTAGCTTGAGGTCTCGCCCGAAGGGATGAGCTCATCTGTAGTAGTTACAGGGTCTGTGATATAGCTGCAGACCTTAACGAGAAGGTCCTCTGAAAGTGAAGGCATAGCCGGCCAGTCCTTGATATTGGGACCGAAGCGGAGCTCGAAATCGGGCTCCGCCTTGCCCCAGCCGTTATAAACTCTCTTTTCATAAATGCTGCTCTCGTAGTGATAATCAGGCTTAGTGTACTCGATATCGAGGTCGGAAGCTGCCATGAGCCTGCCGCCGTTTGCGGCTGTTGCAGCGATGGAACGAGAATCCATGAGCGCAACTGCAGAAAGCTGACCTTCACCGGGCTTTGAGCCCTCGCGGTTCGGGAAGTTTCTGGTGGTATGGCGGATAGAGAACTCGCCGTTTGCCGGGCAGTCGCCTGCGCCAAAGCAGGGTCCGCAGAAGGCCTCACGCATGATGGCACCTGCCGAGATAAGATCTGATACTGCGCCGTTTTTAACAAGCTCGGCATAGGCCGGCATGCTTCCGGGGTAAATGCTTAAGGTAAATGCTCCGTTGCCGCAGTCCTTGCCTCTTAAGATGTCAGCAGCAGCCATGATGCCATCGAAGGTACCGCCTGCGCAGCCTGCGATCTCACCCTGCTCAACATAGATATCCTTGCCCCGAAGCTTACTCATGAGATCGAAGCTTGCACCCTTGATCTGCTTATTCATGTTAACTTCAGCCTCATGAAGGATGTCGGCAGCATTTGCAAGGAGCTCATGAATAGTAAAGGTGTTTGAAGGATGCATAGGAAGCGCGATAGTGCACTCGATCGTGGAAAGGTCGATGTAAATGCAGCCGTCATAATGGGCCACAGCTGCCGGCTTAAGCTCCTTATAATCATCGGGACGGCAGTGGAGCTCAAAGTAGCGCTTTGTCTCTTCGTCTGTAGCCCAGATGGAGCTCCAGCAGGTGGTCTCTGTGGTCATAACATCAACAGCATTTCTATATTCGATAGGAAGATTTGCGATGCCGGGTCCTACGAACTCCATGATCTTATTTTTAACATAGCCGTTTTTATAAACAGCACCCACGATGGAAAGTGCTACATCGTGAGGGCCTACGCCGGGCTTTGGAGAGCCGGTGAGATATACGGCGATGGTCTCAGGATAATCAAAGTCATAGGTACGCTCTAAGAGCTGCTTTGCGAGCTCTCCGCCGCCCTCGCCTACTGCCATGCAGCCGAGTGCGCCGTATCTTGTGTGGGAGTCAGAGCCTAAGATCATCTTGCCGCAGCCTGCCATAGCCTCACGGTTATAGCTGTGGATGTTGGCCATGTTGGCAGGAACATAGATGCCGCCAAACTTGTGAGCTGCCGAAAGCGCGAACTTGTGGTCGTCTTCATTGATAGTACCGCCTACAGCGCAGAGGCTGTTGTGGCAGTTTGTCATTACATAAGGAATAGGGAATTTGGTAAGTCCCGATGCCCTCGCTGTCTGAATGATGCCGACATAGGTGATATCGTGGCTTGTAAGAGAGTCATAGCGAAGCTTAAGGTGCTTCATATCCTCTCCTTTATTGTGTGCTTTAAGTATGCTGTAGGCGATAGTGCCTTTTGCGGCCTCATCAGCTGCGGGACAAGAGCCTGTCTTAGCTGTGACTTCCTCAGGCGTCTCACATATATCCATTCCATTTACGAGGTAAATTCCCTTGTCATAAAGTTTGATCATAGTATTCTCCTTATCGTTTGGGTGTCAAAAGAATCGTCCCCCTGACACCCCCTGACACCAATTACATTGCCTCGAGCGCCTTGCGGATCTCCTTGATGAAGTCCTCGCTGTTAAGCGTGACAGGATCCTTGATAGTCGTGATGGAGGCAAGGTCACCTGTCATTTTTCCGCTTTCGATAACGGAAACGGAAGCCTTCTCGAGCTTTTCACCAAAGCTAACGAGCTCGGCATTGCCATCAAGCTCGCCGCGCTTTTTAAGGGCACCGGACCATGCGAAGATAGTGGCCATCGGATTGGTCGAGGTCTTCTCACCCTTTAAATATCTGTAGTAGTGGCGCTGTACGGTGCCGTGCGCAGCCTCGTACTCATAATAGCCGTGAGGAGACACGAGAACCGAGGTCATCATGGCGAGCGAACCAAAAGCAGAAGCCACGAGGTCGCTCATAACATCTCCGTCATAGTTCTTGAGTGCCCAGATGAAGCCGCCCTCGGACTTTACGACACGCGCAACAGCGTCATCTATAAGCGTATAGAAATACTTAAGTCCGAGCTCCTCAAACTGAGCCTTATATTCGTTATCGTAGATCTCCTGGAATACGAGTTTGAAATGCTGGTCGTATTTTTTTGAGATCGTATCCTTGGCTGCGAACCAGAGATCCATTTTCTGGTCTACGGCGTATGAGAAACAGCTGCGTGCAAAGGCATAAATGGAAGAGTCAAGGTTGTGCATGCCCTGTACAACGCCGGGACCCTTGAAATTATGGACGAGCACTTCCTCCTCAGCGCCTTCTGAAGGAGTATAAACGAGCTTTACGCTTCCGGCTGCCGGGATGGCCATCTCTGAAGCCTTGTAAACATCACCATAAGCATGTCTTGCCATCACTATAGGCTTCTTCCAGCTGCGGACATAAGGTTCAATGCCCTTAACAATGATAGGAGCGCGGAATACAGTGCCGTCCAGTATAGAACGGATGGTGCCGTTTGGACTTTTATACATTTCCTTAAGGTCATACTCTGTCATGCGGGCTGCGTTGGGTGTGATAGTTGCGCATTTTACCGCAACGCCGTATTTCTTCGCCGCATTGGCTGCATCAACAGTTACCTGATCAGATGTTTCATCCCTGTGCTTAAGTCCGAGATCATAGTACTCGGTCTTAAGATCTACGAACGGAAGGATCAGTTCGTCTTTTATCAGCTTCCAAAGTATGCGTGTCATTTCATCGCCGTCCATCTCGACCAGCGGTGTTGTCATTGATACCTTAGCCATATGTTTTCCTCCGTAAAGCTTTAATATACTTACTTTTTTAATAATTAATGATACCTCTTTTTGTGCATGATTTAAAGTTATTATAACTGCTTTTGTAAAAAAATACAGGCAAGGGCTCTGGCGCCTTTGCCTGTATAGTAGTTATATATCGCTTTTTGTATAAAAACTGTTCCCCGGTCTATCAGTTTGCTTCAACTCTCTCCGCAACTATTACAAGATCGGTAAGTGCTCCTGAATAGTATACCTTTGCGTGATCCTCTTCTGATACAGATGACATAACTGAATCAGATGCCTCAAACTCAAAGTCTCCAATGGCATTTGAAAGGATGAAGCCACCGTCGGTAATGGATGATACAGAACCCTCAAGATAGTTTGCGGCTCCGTCCTCAGATGACACTGCGTCTGCAGATACGATCTTGATAGCAGCAGGGTCACCGCTGAACATGCCTTCACTATCGGCATCGTCAGAAGCAATGCTTCCGGCATAGGTGACTACTACCTGAGCGCCCTGACTGAGCTCTGAGAATGATACTGTACGGCAGATAACAGGATCGAAGCTTATGGTCCTTCCTGCATCATCGATGATCTCAAGCTCATTTACATCCATAAACTGAAGAGTTCCGTAAAGGACAGGATCTCTGTGCTCAGCCTCTGCAAGCTGCTCTGCATCATTGATCATGGCAACTCCGTCAGCCGGATAAATATTGTTGTCAGGCGCATCAGCGTAAGAAACCTCTACATAGCAGCCTCTTACAACGGGAGAATCCGGATCCTCGTCATTTCTGCTGATATCAAAGCTCATGGAAGAAGAACCGTCATTGACTGTGATGACTGCTCCGCTGTAATCTGTAACAAGTCCCTCGTAGAAGGCCTGCTCATAATCCTCGGGAAGATCGACAACAGGTGCCATGCCGCCGTCTGCAGGCTTGGTCTCCTCAACTGCATCGGCAGCAGGACCTGCACCGGTGCCTGCGCTTTCTGAACTGCCGGCCGGACCGCTTTGAGCTGCAGACTCAGTCTGAACGTTCTCTGTCTGCTTTCCGCCGCATGCTGTAAGCATGACTGCAGCAGAAAGTGAAAATGCTGCAATAAGTGCGATTTTTTTCATGATTAAATCTCCATATCTATACTTAAGGTATTAATTTATCAACGTTGTTGATGGAATGATGACAATATACACTAAACTTTTTATAGTTTCTATAGGAAAAATCTTAAATATTGATAAATAATAATAAAAAGATTAGGTAAATTTTCACGAAAATGACCTGTTTTAATTGTCAAAGTGGTCCGGAGTATAGCCCTCGAGACCATCTGATCCGCGCCGTCCTATCTTCCTAAAGTACTCCCGGATGGTCTTTTCATACCCGTTTTCCGAAGGAATATAAATGTCCTCATCCTTTACGGCATCGGGAAGATATTGCTGCTCTACATAGTGACCGGGATAATTATGCGCATATTTGTAGCCGGTTCCGTTTCCTGCAAAGCGGCCCTCACCGCTGCCCGCATTCCCGCTTTCTTCATAATGAATATCTCTCAGATAAGTGGGAATAGGGAGGTTCCCGGTGGTCCTTACCAGTTCCTGAGCCTTATCGATCGCACATACGACCGAGTTGGATTTTGGCGCACAGGCTACATAAGTCGCAGCATGTGTAAGTATAATGCGGGACTCGGGAAGCCCGATGCGCTCTACGGCGAGAGAAGCATTGACCGCAACCACGAGTGCCATGGGGTCAGCATTTCCAACGTCCTCGGAGGCGCAGATCATGATACGCCTTGCGATGAACTTGATGTCCTCGCCGGCTTCGAGCATACGCGCCACATAGTACGCGGCAGCATCGGGGTCCGAGCCTCTCATGCTTTTTATAAATGCTGAGATCGTGTCATAGTGGTTATTGCCGTCCTTATCATAGCCGATAGCACGCTTCTGAATGCATTCCTGCATGACATCAAGTGTAAGATGGATGCGCCCGTCGGCATCCGGGTCTGTGGTCAGAACTCCGAGCTCCACAGCATTCAGCGCAGCCCTTGCGTCGCCCTCGGCTATGTCGCTTAAGAAATCGGCAGCATTGTCATCTATGTATGCATTATACATACCCATGCCTTTTTTCTTATCTGATACGGCACGAAGCACAAGAGTGCGGATGTTTTCCCTTGAAAGCGGTCTTAGCTCAAAGAGGCGTGAACGGGAAAGAAGAGCGCGGTTTACCTCGAAATACGGATTCTCGGTCGTTGCGCCTATAAGAGTGACAGTCCCGTCCTCAACAAAGGGCAGCAGGTAGTCCTGCTGCGCCTTGTTGAAGCGGTGTATCTCATCAATAAAAAGAATCGTTTTGCTGCCAAAGGCATTTGCCTGCTTTGCCTTCTCAACGACCTCCTCCATATCCTTCTTTCCGGATGTGGTGGCATTCAGCTGTCTGAATTCAGCATTGGTAGTGTTGGCAATGACTCTGGCGATAGTGGTCTTGCCTGTCCCGGGAGGCCCGAAGAGTATGACAGAGCCGAGCTTGTCGGCCTTGATGGCACGGTAGAGGAGCTTGTCACGCCCAAGGATGTGCTCCTGCCCCACGATCTCATCAAGAGTATCCGGGCGAAGGCGCGACGCAAGCGGTCCCTCTGTTTTTGTATTCTGTTCTCGCATGTAATCAAATAAGTCCATGTGTTACATTATACATTATTTTTTGTCTGCGACAAGCTTTCCGTCACGGCAGTCGATGATAATGGTATCGCCCTCAATTATGCGGCCTTCAAGTATGGCTCTTGCCGCGATAGTCTCAACATGCTTCTGGATGAAACGCTTTAACGGACGGGCACCGAACTGCGGATCGTAGCCATTTTCCACGCAGTAGCTGATGGCCTCACCGGTAAGAGTAAGCTCCATATCGCGGTCCTTAAGACGCCTGTTGATATCGGCGACCGACAGATCGATGATTTTGGAAATGTCACTTTTTGCGAGCGGTTTAAACAAAATGATCTCATCAAGTCTGTTAAGGAACTCCGGCCTGAAGCTCTGCTTTAATATGGTGTCTACGCCGGTCCGTGCCTCATCGGTTATGTTTCCTTCACTGTCAATGCCGTCAAGCAGCAGCTGTGAACCAAGGTTCGATGTGAGGATGATCACGGTGTTCTTAAAGTCTACGGTCTTGCCCTTTGAATCGGTAATGCGGCCGTCATCAAGCACCTGAAGAAGTACGTTAAATACATCCGGATGAGCTTTTTCGATCTCGTCGAAGAGTACTACTGAGTATGGCTTTCTTCTTACGGCCTCGGTGAGCTGTCCGCCCTCGTCATAGCCTACATATCCCGGAGGCGCTCCGATAAGCCTTGATACAGAGTGCTTTTCCATGTATTCCGACATATCTATACGGACCATGTTATTTTCATCATCGAAGAGGTCTTCCGCAAGCGTCTTGGCAAGCTCTGTCTTACCTACACCGGTCGGACCCATGAACAGGAAGGAACCGATTGGCTTGGTCGGGTCCTTGATACCTGCCTTTGAACGAATGATGGCATCAGATACGCGCTCTACTGCCTCGTCCTGTCCGATGACACGCTTATGAAGCTGGTCGGGGAGCGAAAGCACCTTTGCCCTCTCTGTCTCTGACAGCTTTGCGACCGGTATGCCGGTCCACTTGGATACGATCTTTGCGATCTCGTCATCATTGACACTTTCATGCACGAGGTCATGGGACTCCTGCTTACTCTTTTCCTCAGCGTCGGCAAGCTCCTTCTTTAACTGAGGAAGCTTTCCGTAAATGATGGCACCGGCCTCCTCATAGGCACCCTTTCGCTGAAGGATCTCAGCTTCATCGCCAAGCTTTTCTATATTTTCACGAAGCTCCGAAAGTCTGTCTGCGGCGCCCTTTTCATACTCCCATTTAGCCTTTTGTGAGTTGAACTGATCTTTAAGCTCCGCAACGTCCTTCTGAAGCTCGGCAAGGCGCTCTGCCGAGCGGCTGTCCTTTTCTTTTTTGAGAGCAGCGATCTCGATCTCCATCTGAAGGATATGTCTCTGAAGCTCATCAAGCTCAGCAGGAAGCTGGTTCATCTCGGTCTTTATCATTGCGCAGGCCTCATCCACGAGGTCGATGGCCTTGTCAGGAAGGAAACGGTCCGAAATATATCTGTTTGAGAGCACTGCCGCGGAAACCAGGGCCGCATCGGTTATCTTTACGCCGTGGAATACCTCATAGCGGCTCTTAATGCCTCTGAGGATGGAGATGGTATCCTCAACTGTCGGTTCGTCAACAGTCACAGGCTGGAAACGCCTCTCGAGCGCCGGATCCTTTTCGATATAGCGGTACTCATCAAGAGTGGTGGCGCCGATACAGTGGAGCTCGCCCCTTGCGAGCATAGGCTTAAGCATATTTCCGGCATCCATGGAGCCTTCGGTCTTGCCTGCTCCGACTATCGTATGGATCTCATCGATGAACAAAATGATCCGGCCGTCAGACTCGGATACCTCCTTAAGCACGGCCTTAAGTCTTTCCTCAAACTCTCCTCTGTACTTTGCTCCTGCGATAAGAGAGCCCATATCAAGGGAGAAAATAGTCTTATCCTTAAGACTCTCAGGAATATCCTCCGCAACGATACGCTGGGCCAGTCCCTCAACGACCGCGGTCTTGCCGACTCCGGGCTCACCGATAAGCACGGGATTGTTCTTGGTCTTACGGCTCAGGATACGGATGACATTTCTGATCTCGGCATCACGACCGATGACGGGGTCGAGCTTTTGCTCCTTTGCGCGCTGCACAAGATCCGTACCGTATTTTTTAAGCGCGTCATAGGTGGCCTCGGGATTATCCGACGTTATCTTCTGATTTCCGCGGACCTCCGCCAGCGCCTTTAGGAAAGCATCCTTATTGACGTTGTAACGCTTAAAGAGCTGCTTCATATCATTGTCAGCGCGGTCAAGCAGGGTAAGGAAAAGGTGCTCAACGGCAACATACTCATCGCCCATGGCCTTTGAATGATTTTCAGCCTCGGTAAGCACGCGGTTTGCGTCATTTGAAAAATAAAGCTGTCCTCCGCCGCTTACCTTGGGGTAACCGCTGATAATGCTGATAAGGTCATTATTAAAGGCCTCCGTGTCAATGCCCATCTTCTGAAG
This sequence comes from Eubacteriales bacterium, assembly GCA_030531385.1. Classification (GTDB taxonomy): domain Bacteria; phylum Bacillota; class Clostridia; order Lachnospirales; family Lachnospiraceae; genus Avilachnospira. The sequence continues at coordinate 89,713 of JAUNNP010000001.1, read as the reverse complement.
GAGTTTTTTTATAAGGCTGTCATCCAATGAAAGAAGGCTGCAGAGCAGGTGTGCCTGCATTATCTGCTGGTTGCCGTACTCAAGAGCGACAGACTCGCAGCCATTGACGGCCTCTATGGAATTTTGCGTAAATTTATTGATATTCATAAAGATCACCTCCTGATCCTGAATAAAAATTTTCTGTAAATGCCGGCAGCGGACCCGCTGTCTAAAATGCATTATAGCACCGCTGTTAGCACTTTCAAGAGGTGAGTGCTAATTTTTATGAAATGTTTATAAATCTAAAGTTTATTGCCGAAGCCTGTTATTTATGTTATACTGACTCTGTTCGCTCCGATGGCGGAATGGCTGAAATAAATTAAAGAAAAGGACAATTATATGCCAGCAGCAAAAGAAGTTACAAAAGAAGATAAACAGAAGGCTCTTGAGGCCGCAATAAAGCAGATCGAGCGCGACTTTGGGCAGGGCGCGGTCATGAAGCTTGGCGATTCAGCCAGAGACAGAAGTATTGAGGTCGTTTCGACAGGCTCATTAAGCCTCGACAACGCGCTCGGCGTAGGCGGAGTTCCAAAGGGAAGAGTTATTGAGATCTACGGACCTGAGTCATCAGGTAAGACCACACTGGCTCTTCATATAGTTGCTGAGGCACAGAAAAACGGCGGCATTGCCGGATTCATTGATGCCGAGCACGCACTTGACCCGGTTTACGCGGGTAATATCGGAGTAGATATAGACAATCTTTACATAGCACAGCCGGATAATGGCGAACAGGCACTTGAGATCGCGGACACCATGGTACGTTCGGGCGCCATTGACGTGATCGTCGTTGACTCTGTCGCGGCTCTCGTTCCGAAAAAGGAGATCGAGGGTGAGATGGGAGACTCTGTAGTGGGACTTCAGGCCCGCCTTATGTCCCAGGCATTAAGAAAGCTCACCAGCATTATCGCGAAGTCTAACTGCGTTGTCATTTTCATAAACCAGCTCAGAGAGAAGATCGGCGTTATGTTCGGAAATCCGGAGACTACGACCGGCGGCCGTGCACTTAAGTTCTATTCATCCGTGCGTATGGATGTAAGACGTACCGAGACCATAAAGCAGGGCACCGAGGCTGTCGGAAACCATGTAAAGGTAAAGGTAGTCAAAAATAAGGTCGCACCGCCTTTTAAGGAGGCTGAATTTGATATTATGTTCGGTAAGGGAATCTCCAAGTCGGGTGACCTTATTGATCTTGCCGTAAAAAATGACATCGTTGATAAGAGCGGTGCATGGTTTGCGTACAATGGAAGCAAGATCGGACAGGGCAGAGAGAATGCCAAGGCATATCTTGAGGATAACCCTGAGATCATGGATGAAATCGATTACAAGCTGAGAGTTAAGCTCGGACTTATTGCTGACCCTTCCGCTGCGGAGGGCGGAGCAGCGTCCGATCCTGACAAGCCGGCAGATTGAGAATAAATGGCATACAATATAACAGAAGTCTCAAATTTTGATAATAAAAGAAACAAGGTCACCCTCGATTACAGCGAGGTGACCTTTCTTTTGTATAAAGGCGAATGCAGAAAGCTCGGTATTTCAACTGATATGCAGCTTCCGAAGGAACTTTCGGATGAGGCATACCGGGATATAATGGATGAGATCCTGATACCAAGGGCAAAGAAAAGGATACTCTATTATCTCAAAAACGGAGACAAGACCCGAACGCAGATAAAGCGGAAGCTTAAGGAAGGACTTTACCCGGATGAGGTCATAGAAGAGACCTTTAAATTTCTTGATAAATATGGGTTTGCCGATGATTCGGGATACGCGGACCGCTATATAGAAGAATTAAGAGGAAATAAATCAAAACGCGAGATAGAAATGAAGCTTTCCGAAAAGGGGATCCGGGGAAGTGAGGTAAAGGAAAAGCTGAGCCTGCTTTCCGCAGAGGATGAGTATGAGGCCTGTGAAAGGACACTTAAGCGGAAGTATCCCGGCGGGGTGACCAAAGAAGACCGGAATAAAGCATTTGCATATCTTGCAAGACGGGGGTTTTCCTACGACTCGATAGAACACGCATTTAACAGCTGTGATTAAACTGCGGCAGCAGGCCGGGGTCTTACCTGTCGGCGATACGATACACTGCCACTACCTGAACGGAGGTTTCACAATGGAAGAAAAAACACTTATTCAGTTTCGTAATATTGTGATGAACTTTGAGGACGCGCTTGTACTCAAAAATATAAACCTTGATATAAAGGAAAACGAATTTGTAACTCTCCTCGGCCCGTCCGGCTGCGGCAAGACTACGCTTCTTAGGATACTGGGAGGCTTCCTTGAGCCGACTGAAGGCGAGGTCATTTTTGACGGAGAGGATATTGCAAAGCTTCCCCCTTATAAGAGAGAGCTTAATACTGTATTCCAGAAGTATGCGCTTTTTCCGCATATGAACGTTTATGACAATATAGCCTTTGGCCTTAAGATCAAGAAGATGAGTAAGGACATTATTGAGCAGAAGGTAATGAAGATGCTCAAGCTCATCGGACTCGAGGGCTATGAGAAGAAGAATGTAACTCTTCTTTCCGGCGGACAGCAGCAGAGAGTTGCCATCGCGAGAGCTCTGGTAAATGAGCCAAAGGTGCTGCTTCTTGATGAGCCTCTCGGAGCACTCGACCTTAAGCTCAGAAAGGAAATGCAGTATGAGCTTAAGCGCATACAGCAGGAGGTCGGCATTACCTTCATATATGTTACTCACGATCAGGAAGAGGCTCTGACCATGTCCGACAAGATCGTGGTCATGAAAAGCGGTGAGATACAGCAGATCGGTACTCCGCAGGAGATATACAATACCCCGGTCAACAGATATGTTGCGGACTTTGTGGGTGAATCAAATATTATTCCCGGAAGAATGCTTGATGACTATCTGGTAAGATTTGATGACCACAATTTTGAGTGTGTGGATTACGGCTTTGCCAAAAATGAACAGGTAGATGTCGTGCTCCGTCCGGAGGATCTCGTCATAGTTCCGGCGGAAGAGGGCGTGCTTACAGGTACGGTCGATTCTGTTTTGTTTAAGGGCGTTCACTATGAGAATATCGTTGAGACTGTTCCCGGAACCTCAGTTACAGTAAGCATGCGCATCGTTAAGAATAACGAGGTCGCATCGGCAGACGGAAAAGAGAAGATCTCAGCAAATAATTTCTTTGTTGATATCGAAGACGTTAAGCTCCTTGATGATAAGGAGGTCATTGCGCGTGCAGACGCTCAGGCCTGGAATCCGGAGACTGATGAGCTTCTTTCCATAAACAGCGTTGAGTATACCGTAAAGGAAGAAATCGGAGAGTATCCTGTTGTATTCACCACCCACAGCGGAACCATGATACAGAGGATGATCTATGTTGTAAACCAGCCTATCGTTAAGAATGTCAAGGCCAATGAGGCCGTTATGGCCTTTAACTTCTTTAAGACCGCCGATGAGCTTATTGAGTCGCAGGCCCTTGATACAGATCTTAAGACCTGGGCGAATGCGCAGGGCTGGAAGCTCAGCGATGAAAGTGAAGCTGTTGAGATGTATGTTGATTACGACTTTGATATCGAAAATATCAGGGAGGGAATGTCATATAAGGTGACATTCTCAACGGCGGGCCGCGAGATGAAGGTACGTACTGTAAATTACTATGAGGAGGGCTCCGAGGTAGGCCTGAAGTTTGGAAAGAACGACATCCATGTAATGAAAAAGATGCTTTGATGCGATAGAAAGGATTTAAGCAATGAAGAAATTTACCCAGCTTGCTGTGCCGTATATCGTATGGAGCGTTCTTATGCTTCTGCTTCCGATGCTGATAGTGTTTTTCTATTCCATAACAGACAGCGGCAACGGCATTACAATATTTTCGCTTACATTTAAACATTATATAAAGTTCTTTACGGATAAGGACTTCCTTATAGTGCTGTGGAGATCGTTAAAGATAGCCTTTAAGACTACTGTAGCGTGCATCCTCCTTGGATATCCGATAGCATATTTTATTGCAGGCAACTCAGATAAGGTAAGAAACACACTTGTGCTTGTCATCACTATACCTACCTGGATCAATATGCTGGTCCGCACCTATGCGTGGATAGGGATCCTTACAGAGGGCGGTCTTGTTTCCATGGTACTTCATGCTCTCGGGTTTAAGGACACCGAGCTGCTTTATACCGAAACTGCTGTACTTATAGGAATGGTATACAATTTCCTTCCTTTCATGATACTGCAGATAAATACCTCGCTCTGCAAGATGGACAGGTCCCTGCTTGAGGCCAGCAATGATCTTGGCGCGGACAATGTCCAGACCTTTATGAGGATAACATTTCCGCTTTCACTTCCGGGAGTGGTAAGCGGCATCAGCCTTGTATTCCTTCCGGCGGTCAGCTCCTTCTTTATCCCGAAGTTACTTGGAGGCGGACAGTATTTCCTTATCGGAAATGTTATCGAGAATCAGTTCATCACAGTGGGAGAGTGGAACTTCGGTTCCGCGATATCGGTCATCATGGCGGTGCTTATGATGCTGAGCATGTATCTGGTAAGATATATCGAGGCCAGAAACTCACAGGTTGCGGACTGAGGAAGGAGGCACTGACATGAAGAAAAACAAGAGATATATAGGAAAGGCCTTTATGCTTTTCGGAATCATATTCTTTTATCTTCCGATAGTTTACGTGGTCCTGTTTTCCTTTAATTCCTCAAAGTCACTTACGGCACTTAAGGGTTTCAGTTTTCAGTGGTATGAGAAGATGTTCCATGACAGCCAGATGATGTCATCGCTGTATACAACGATCCTGGTTGCCGTGATAGCCACCGTTGTTTCGACTATTGCCGGTACGCTTGCGGCTGTCGGACTTTCAAGATCCAGGAAGATAGTGAAGGACCTGGTATCACAGATCAATGATTTCCCAATCATGAATCCTGAAATAGTTACCGCGATAGGTCTGATGCTGTTCTTTATAACCTTTAAGGTAGAGCGCGGATTGTTTACAATGATACTTGCGCATATTGCATTTTGCACGCCATATGTTATATTAAGTGTCATGCCGAAAATACGCTCGCTCGATCCCAATCTTGCCGATGCAGCTATGGATCTCGGAGCCACTCCCGCACAGGCGCTGATACAGGTAATAGTGCCGCAGATATCGCCGGGCATATTCAGCGGAGCACTTATAGCCTTCACTATGTCCTTTGATGATTTCATCATTTCGTACTTTGTGACGGGAAGAGGCGTAAAGAACTTAAGCATTATGGTCTATACCATGAGCAAGCGCGTAAATCCATCTATCAATGCTGTATCCACCCTGGTCATCGCGCTGATCACGATAATTCTTATTTTGATAAATGTTGTTCCGATCATAGCTGAAAGGCTTAAGAAGGGAAGGAACGAGGCCGTTTAAAAAGAATGCGCAGTACTGACTGTGACTAAGGGTCACTGTCGTTTAAAAGTAATTAATATATAAACCGGACCGAAAGGACGGAATTCAAGGAGGAATAAAAAGAAATTGAAAAAATTCGTTGGAGCAGTTATTGCAGTATCAGTTTTAGTATCGGCATTCGCACTTACAGGCTGCGGAGGCGGAGCCAAAACAGAGGACAAGCCTTATGCGGGACAGACTCTGCATATTTATAACTGGGGTGAATATACCGGAGAGAATACCATCTCTGATTTCGAGAACCTCACAGGCGCAACAATTGTTATGGATGAATTTGATTCCAATGAACAGATGTATATTAAGGTCGCGAACGGGGATTCCTATGATATCCTGGTTCCGAGCGATTACATGATCGAGAGACTTATTCAGGAGGAACTCATTCAGCCGCTCGATAAGAGCAAGCTCAACTGCCTTGATCTTCTTGCCGATGGTGTAAAAAATCTGCCTTTTGATCCGGACAATACCTACAGCGTTCCATATTTCTGGGGAACGGTTGGAATAGTATATGATAAGAACAAGGTGGATATTGCCGACCTTGAGAAGGAAGGCTTCGGCATCTTTGCTGATGAAAAGTACAAGGGCGATATTTATCTTTATGATTCAGAGCGCGACAGCTTCATGATGGCATTAAAGCAGCTTGGCTATTCAATGAATACCGATAAGGAGGATGAGCTTAATGCAGCATATGAGTTCCTTCTTAATATCGTTAATACTATGAATGCTGAGATCGTAACAGATGAGATCATCGACAATATGGCTCAGGGCAGAAAGGCACTTGGTCTTATTTACTCCGGCGATGCGACCTATGTAATGGCAGAGAATGAGGATATGGGTTATTTCCTTCCCGAAAGCGGAACCAATCTCTGGACAGATGCAATGGTCATTCCTAAAAATGCTGAAAACGCAGAGCTTGCGCATGAGTTCATCAATTTTGCTTTAAGTCACGACGCAGCTATCGATACCTCCTCTTATGTCGGATACACATCTCCAAATAAAGAGGTAATGGCGGAGCTTTCAGGCGAGGGCGGAGACTTTGAGGGCATAGATGCATACATTCCCCGTGATAACAATGCAAACGATGAAGTATTTGAGTATAACGAGGACACAAGAAAAGTTATATCAGAGCTCTGGAGCAAGGTAAAAATTGCAGCATCCAATGCAGGCTGATCTGTGATATAATACTTCAGTTCATAAATAATACACAAAATATTCTTATGATGGAGCAGATATAGGTCAAAATAGAGGAAGAGAACGTGGAAAACCAGAAGGATATCATAGAAAACGAGAAGGATATCGAAGAAAATATAGAAAATGATGCCGAGGAGGAAAATAAAGGCAGCTCGCTTTTCAGAGAAATATTAAGCTGGATAGAGGTGCTTGCGGCAGCAGTTATTATTGCGCTTATATGTAATAATTTTATTATTGCCAACTCGACAGTTCCTACCGGATCAATGGAAAATACCGTACTTCACGGAGACCGTGTCATAGGTTCAAGACTCAGCTATACTTTTGGAGAGCCTGAGCGCGGAGACATTGCCATATTTAAATTCGGATGGATCTGCAATCGCTGCAATAAGGCCATGGGAGAGGGCAGCGCACCTGCAACCTGTCCTAACTGCGGTAATGAAATAACCCATGCGAAGACACTTTATTACCTGAAGAGGACCATAGGACTTCCGGGCGACGTTGTGGAGATCAAGGCAGAAGGGTCTGTATCACAGTCAGAGCTGCAGGATCTTCCGGGACTTGATACAAGTATGGGTGCCGATGCGAAGCTTGTTACAGCAGCAGTCTATGTAAATGGGGAAAAGCTTGAGGAGGATTACCTTAAGGAGCCTATGCTCTACACCGGAGACATGACCTTTGAGGTACCGGAGGGCTGTTATTTCTTCCTTGGTGACAACAGAAACAGCTCACTTGATGCCAGATATTGGGAAAATAGTTACATACCGAAGGACAAGGTAATTGCCAAGGTTATGTTCAGATATTTCCCGCATCCATCACTGCTTAAATAATATGGATGGGTCAGTGGGAACATTATAGCTTAATTAAGAAAGCAAAAGAGGAGAAGTAAGATGAAAAAAATCAACTTAATTGTTTTGTCGGCAGTGGCTGCGTCAGCATTTGCCTTAAGCGGATGCTCGGGCTCGTCAGCATCATCACCTGCAGCAACTACAGCTGCCGGAACTGAGACTGCCGAGACTACAGCTGCAGCAGAAAGCTCAGCTGCAGCAGAAGGTGCAGCTTCAGAGGCGGCTGCTCAGACGACAGCGGATGCTGAGGCTATAGCAGCGATCAACCCGGTAAAGCCGGACAGTCTTGGAACAGTCGAGCTCGGAGATCTTACAAAGCTTGAGATCACAGCACCTATTGCCGAGACCATAGGAGATGAGCAGATAGATAATTATATCAAAAACTATTCTCTTTACGGTCAGACCAAGGAGGTAGATGGCGCTGCTGCAGACGGCGATATCGTAAATATTGACTTTGAGGGCAAGAAGGACGGAGTTGCCTTTGAGGGCGGCACATCCCAGGGCTACGACCTTACACTTGGCTCAGGCTCATTTATTGACGGATTCGAGTCAGGTCTTATAGGCACAAAGGCCGGAGACAAGGTGTCGCTTAACCTTAAGTTCCCCGATGAATACCAGGCAGAGGAACTTGCGGGACAGGAGGTCGTATTTGATGTAACTGTAAATAAGGTAACAAGACCTCTTGAGATGGAAGATCTCGATGACGCAAAGGTGGAGGAGATCAGCGGAGGAAACTATAAGACCGTAACAGAGTATCGTGAGGGGATAAGAGAGGCGCTTCAGCAGTCAGAGGATTCCTTTGCAAAGGGCGAGCTTTATGCCAATGCTATCGCTGAGGCAACCAAGCTCTGCAAGACTGATGTTACCGATGATGCTGTTGAATGGCAGATCGACACTTATCTTCAGAATTATGATAAGTCACTTTCCACAAGTTATGGTATGGGACTTGCTGAGCTTATCAGCTACTATGGACAGACCTATGCAGACTTCAGGGATGGTCTTAAGGAAGAAGCAAAAACCACTACCGCACAGTCTGCTGTAGTTGATGCTATTGCCAGGGAACAGGGCTTTGCATACAATGACGAGGCACTTCAGGATTATCTCAAGGATTATGGCTACAGCGAGGAGCTTATCAAGAACGGAACCACAGAGGATTGGCTTAAGGAGACCGTTTTACAGTATCTTGTAGGCAGATATCTTTCTGAGAACGCAGCAGTAAACTACATCTCGTATGCTGATTATGAGGCTCAGATGTATGGTGATACGACAGCCGCAGCAGACACGACCGAGACTGCAGCTGAGACAACTGAGGCAGCAAAGCAGTAAGCTGAAAGCCGGCAGAGGCGTGGATGCACGAAGTGCAAAGCGACCTGTAAAATTATAAAAGCAGTTTCCGTTACGTTCGGAAGCTGCTTTTTTAATATCTGATCCCGGATCAAAGCGTTATGCCCTGAAGCGCGGCAAGCTCCCTGAAGGCCTCGCCGATATTTTTATTTATCTGAAGCTCGTTTTCGGAGTGAACACTGTGGGAGAGGCGGCTTCTGTTCATAACTACAAGATATTTTCCATTGAAATAATTGATAAAGGAGGCTGCGGGGTATACCGCAAGTGAGGTACCCCCTATGATGAGCATATCTGCCTTTCGTATGGCACGTATCGATAACTCTACATCCTCTTCGGGAAGTGACTCCTCATACAGCGTTATGGCAGGCCTTATTACTCCTCCGCATTTCGTGCAGCGCGGAATGGGCTCAGCAGACTCAAAGATATAGTCATCTGCATAGTCTTTTCCGCAGCTCATGCAGTAATTCTTATAGGCTTTTCCATGGATCTCATATACCTTTTTGCTGCCGGCCTTCTGATGCAGTCCGTCAATATTCTGTGTGACTATGGCGCTAAGCTTTCCCATTTCCTCGAGCTTTGCCAGATACTTGTGGGCATCATTGGGCTCAACATTTCTCGTATCCATCTTCTGGCGGTGAAACTCAAAATAAACCGCAGGTTCCCTTATAAGGCAGGTGTGGCTTAAAAGATACTCCGGCTGGTATTTGTCAAAGCGGATATCATGCTGATTGTAAAGTCCGTCTTTACTCCTGAAATCCGGAATGCCGCTTTCTGTGGATACGCCGGCTCCGCCAAAGAATACTATGCTGCTGCATTCGTCTATCCAGCTTTTCAGCTTCTCTATTTCGTACATACTTATCCTCTGCTTAAATTAAAACGGGAAGCAGCAAAAAACTGCTCCCCGCGTAAGTTTCAAATAGATCTGAATTAGAAATCTGTAAGGTTTGAAGGTCTCTTCTCGAGGAATGCTGTCATGCCTTCCTTCTTGTCGCCTGTAGCGAATGAAAGTCCGAAGAGATCTGCCTCTGCCTTAAGACCGCTGTTAAGATCGGTATCCATACCTGAGTTGATTACCTGCTTAGCGAGGCTGATTGCATAGCTGCCGTTCTTGAGGATCTTAGCTGCCATCTCCTTGCATGCCGGGATGAGCTCCTCAGCAGGAACTACCTTGTTTGCAAGACCGATCCTGTAAGCTTCCTGAGCATCGATCTTATCGCAGGTGAAGATGAGTTCCTTAGCGCGTCCCTTACCTACAAGGCGTGCAAGTCTCTGTGTTCCGCCGAAGCCCGGAAGAATACCAAGTCCGCACTCAGGCTGACCAAATACAGCATTCTCAGAAGCAACACGGATGTCGCATGCCATGCTGATCTCGCAGCCGCCGCCAAGTGCGAAGCCGTTAACTGCAGCTATTGTTACCTGAGGCATGTTCTCAAGTCTGTTGAAAGCTTCCATAGCAAGGAGTGACATAGCACGTCCCTCAGGAGCTGTAGCGTTGACCATCTCAGAAATATCTGCGCCTGCTACGAATGACTTGAATGCGTTGCCCTTCTTATCAGGACCGCCTGTAAGGATAACGACTCTTACGTCCTTGCGCTTCTCGATACCTGCAAAGGTCTCGTTGAGCTCAGCAAGTGTCTCTGAATTAAGGGCATTGAGTGAACCCGGACGGCTGATTGTAACTATTGCGATCTGATCTGCAACTTCAAGAATAACATTGTTCATTGGTCTGTTCTCCTTATTTTTTAATTACGCAGCCGGAGATCCGGCTTCATTTTGTTTTGTTTATACAGTATAGCACTTTTGCACAGAATATGGCTATCTTTTTCAATTAAATTCGTGCAGAAGTTTTGGGTATACAAAACAGGGCTGCCGCACTATGATTTTTCAGTAATGCGACAACCCTGTGATCGTGTAAATATAGATAGTATGATCAGTCAGCAGGTGTGAAAACATCCTTGTCAAGACCGCAGGTAGGGCAGGTCCAGTCAGCAGGAAGGTCTTCCCATGCTGTTCCGGGCGCGATGCCGTTATCCGGATCGCCTACTGCGGGATCATATACGTATCCGCAAGGGCACTCATATTTCATGATATTGGGTTCCTTTCTTATCAAAAATATCTCTTGAGGAGGCCTGCGAATGCCTTGCCATGACGAGCCTCGTCTCTTGCCATCTCGTGAACAGTATCATGGATAGCGTCAAGGTTAGCTGCCTTAGCTCTCTTTGCAAGGTCGACCTTACCTGCTGTAGCGCCGTTCTCTGCTGCTACTCTAAGCTCAAGGTTCTTCTTTGTGCTGTCTGTAACTACTTCGCCAAGGAGCTCAGCAAACTTGGCTGCGTGCTCTGCCTCTTCCCATGCAGCAAGTCTGTAGTAGTCACCAACCTCAGGATAGCCCTCTCTGTAAGCTACTCTTGACATTGCAAGGTACATACCTACCTCTGAGCACTCGCCGTTAAAGTTGTCGCGAAGATCAGCAATGATGTCCTCTGAAACGCCCTGAGCAACGCCTACAACGTGCTCAGCAGCCCATGTGAGCTCATCAGCCTGCTCCTTGAACTTGTCAGACTTTACATGACATACCGGACACTCTGCAGGTGCCTGCTCTGCCTCTACTGTGTAACCACATACTGTACATACCCATGTTTTCATAGATTAAGACCTCCATCTTAAAAATATAATTTATTTATATGCTGCTTTTTTTGAGCAGCATGTGCAAACTCCATGATACATCACATCGCAGCTTTCCGCTACCCCGGGAAGTATGTTTTTATCTTCGGACAGCCAGGTCATATCCATGGTCACATCATAGATGCGGCCGCAGAGCCTGCAGGTAAAATGCCCGTGACTATCAGTCCTGTAATCAAAATGATCAGGTCCGTTAAGCGTACATACTTTACGTATAATACCGTTTTCACTTAGCTGATTAAGATTACGGTATACGGTCCCGAGACTGATATTTGGATACGTTATCCTGACACGGTCATATACCTCATCTGCTGTTGGATGTGAATCCGTACTCTTTAAATATTCAGTTATAGCTTCCCGCTGTTTTGAAAAATTTTTCATAATTTAAAAATAGTAATTATTATTGTTTTCTAAATATTATCATATTTCTGGTTTTTGTCAATAGCATTCCGGGAAGAAATTAAAGCAAAAAGTGTATGACAAGTGTAGTGTATAATTGTGGCGTTTACCCTTTTATAATAAAAATAAAAAGGAGTGTTTTAGCTATGGAAGTAACCGGTATCACAATTAAGAAACGCAGCAGGAACAACAGCTCACGGGTGATCTCTATCAGGATCAAAAATGATACTCTTGATTCGATAGACAAGATAGCGATCGAATGCAATTATTCGAGAAATGAACTGATCAACCTGATGCTCATGAGCGGTATTCCGGGCATACGTATAGGATAAAACTTAAACGTATGGCAAAGACGGGGGGTATAAAGTAATTGCTTTATTATCCCCGTCTTTTGTGATATTATCGAGGCGTAAAGAAAAAAAGCGAAACGGAGGATATGCAATGCCGACAGGTGTAGTTGAAGAGCCTGTGAAAAAAGAAAAAAAGCAAATAACAGAGGATCTGCAGCTTATCGCGGCAATTTTGCTTGCGGTACTCCTGATGGACTTAAGCGGCATAGGATGCCCCATAAAGTTTTTGACGGGGATCCCCTGTGCCGGATGCGGCATGTCAAGAGCGCTGCTTGCGCTTTGCAGGGCAGATATCCGCACAGCGGTGCAGTACCATCCGCTATCAGTATTGATGCCGGCAGCATTTGCCGCATGGATATTCAGGAGGCATATTCCAAAGAGAGTGTTTGATGCCCTGTGCTTTTTGCTGGCGGGCATGTTTGTTTTGGTATACATATTCAGAATGGCGTCAGGAGACCCCGTTCTCGGGATAAATGTTGAAAATGGTTTTTTCATACACATTATTAAGGAGGTAATATATGTTTTGTCCTAAATGCGGAAACGAGATTCCGGATGGATCAAAGTTTTGTACTGAGTGCGGCGCGAGAGTCGATATTGGCGCGGCAGGAGTTAAATTTAATGAAACTGTGAATGAGGCGTCAAAGGCTGCAGGAGATGCTTATGAGGAGGCTAAGGAGACTGCAAAAGACGCAATGAACAAGGCCGGACAGTCGCTCGATTCAGCTGTGGAAGAGGTGGCAAATGATATTCATGGAACTTATGACCCCGCAGGCGCTTTAAAGACTGACAGAAGTCTTGTTGCCTATATCCTTCTTTCCCTTATAACCTGCGGTATCTATGGATATTACTTTATATACACAGTGGCAAGGGATATCAATATTGCCTGTGATGACGACGACGAGGAGACTGCAGGTCTTGGCATGTATATACTTCTCTGCTTTATTACCTGCGGCTTCTATGGAATTTACTGGGAGTACAAGCTTGGAAACCGTCTGGCTAAGAACGCGCCGGCATATGGCATGAATTTCCAGGAGAATGGTACCACTATTCTCCTCTGGAGAGTTTTCGGATCTGTTATCTGCGGTATCGGAACCTTTATCGGCAGCTATATCCTTATCAGGAATGTCAACGCGATCTGTGATGCCTATAACAGAAAAAAAGGACTTTAATATAGACCGGCCGGAGAAATACTGAAAATGATAATTACCAGGACACCCTTCCGCATGTCATTTTTCGGCGGAGGAACGGATTTTGAAAGCTATTTCAAGGAGCATGGCGGTGCGGTGCTTTCAACGACCTTTGACAAGTACTGCTATGTAAGTGTCAGACACCTGCCGCGTTTCTTTGATTACTGGAATGAGATAATTTATTCGAAGATAGAGCGCGTGAAGCATACGGATGAGATAGTGCATCCGGCGGTGCGCAATGCCATGAAGATGAAGGACATGCATGAGCTCAGACTTTCCTATGACGCGGATCTTCCCGCGAGGTCAGGACTTGGCACGTCGTCTTCATTTGCAGTGGGAATGCTGAACGCCTTCAGTGCGCTTAAAGGAAAGAAGCTGTCAAAGCGGCAGCTGGCTGATGAGGCAATATACTTAGAGCGCGTGCTGTGCAATGAAAGCGGAGGCATACAGGACCAGGTAGCGGCAGCCTTTGGCGGACTCAATGTCATAGCTTTTGGGGCGGACGGCTATGAGGTGCGCCCTGTAAATATCTCCGAAGCGCGTCGCCGGGAGCTTAATTCAAGACTCATGCTTTTTTTTACAGGCTTTTCCAGATTCTCCTCTGACATCCAGGTCGGGACCTCGGCGGCACTTAAGGATAAGACCGCGCAGCTTAAGGAGATGACCTCGCTGGTCTATGATGCGGAGAGGATACTTGCGGATGAGCAGGCCGACCTTGATGATTTCGGACGTATGCTCGACCACACATGGAAGTTAAAGCGCGGAATAGCGTCAGGCATATCGACGGACAGCATTGACTGCATGTACGCTGCAGGCATCAGGGCCGGAGCGCTTGGCGGAAAGCTGCTTGGCGCCGGCGGAGGAGGCTTCCTCGTGTTTTATGTGGATCCTGAACATCAGGAGGCCGTAATGGAAGCCATGAAGGAGCTACTGTATATTCCGTTTTGCTTCGAGAATGAGGGCACGGTCATTATTCATGACGAAAGCGAAAACTATGAAAAGCTCGCAAGATAAAACGCGGGCAGCATTTACAGATAAAGCCCTTTAAGGGCATGGAGGACAGGATGAAGATCGCTATTGCAAATGATCACGCGGCAGTTGAAATGAAGGATTTTATCAGGGATTATCTTACAGAGCTTGGCCATGAGGTAAATGATCTCGGCTGCTTTGCGGGTGAAAGAGCGGATTATCCGGACTACGCGAAGAAGGTGGGCCTTGAGGTCACAGCGGGAAATGCTGAGCTCGGAATACTTATCTGCGGAAGCGGAGTGGGTATGTCGATCGCCGCCAACAAGATAAAGGGCATCCGCGCGGTATGCTGCTCAGAGCCATACAGTGCCAAGATGAGCCGCATGCATAATGATGCAAACGTACTTTGCTTCGGCGCGCGCATCGTGGGTCCGGAGCTTGCGAAGATGATCGTGGACGAGTTCCTCGGCGCATCCTTCCTCGGTGAGCGCCATGCTATGCGCGTAGATAAGATCAAAGCACTCGAGGCCTGACATTATAGAAATATTACCTGAACTTACGGGCACATCTGTGAAACGGGGGAAATGCTTATGGCACTTGCATATAAAAATGACGAAGGTGAATATCATATCCATGTAAAGAAGGGTGAGGTCGGAAGGTATGTTATCCTTCCCGGTGACCCCGGCAGATGCGAGAAGATAGCACAGTATTTTGATGAGCCGGCATTTGTATCGCAAAATCGCGAATATGTTACCTACACAGGGACTATAGACGGAGAAAAGGTGAGCGTTACCTCAACGGGAATAGGCGGACCGTCTGCTTCGATAGCCATGGAGGAGCTTATCCACTGCGGTGCCGATACCTTTATCAGAGTTGGGACCTCGGGAGGCATGCGGGAGGATGTGATGGGTGATGACATCTGCATAGCCACAGGCGCCATCCGCATGGAGGGTACTTCAAAGGAATATGCACCGATAGAGTGGCCTGCTGTTTCGGATTTTGATGTTTCGGCTGCCTTAAAGGAGGGAGCTGAAAGTCTTGGCTTCAGATACCATATGGGAGTTGTGCAGTGTAAGGACAGCTTCTATGGGCAGCATGACCCGTCATCCATGGCAGCAGTTCCGCTGCTTTCCGAAAAGTGGGATGCGTGGGTGAGACTTGGAGCGCTCTGCTCGGAGATGGAGTCGGCGGCATTGTTTACAGTCGCTGCACTTCGGGGCGTAAGATGCGGCGCGGTGCTGCATGTGATCGCCAATCAGACAAGACGCGCTAAGGGACTTCCGGATCCGCAGGCCTATGATACCGATAAGGCCATAAAGGCCGCGATAGAGGCGGTACGTGTTCTTATAAGGGAGGACAGAAGGAAGCAGGTGAAGGCATGAATGGCATTGACAGAGTCTTTTTGATGGTCGTTGACAGTATGGGCTGCGGCAGCGCACCCGATGCCGGAAGCTTTGGCGATGAGGGTTCAAATACTCTTAATACTATCAGCTACTCGCCTGAATTTGACTGCCCGAATATGGAAAAAATGGGGCTGTTTTCAATAGACGGCTTTAAAAAGGGCGAGAAATATTATCGCGAGGATAAGCATAAGGAGATTTCCGGTGAGCCGTGCCCATCGCTTCCGACAGGTGTTTTCGGGCGTTTTGAGGAGGTTACGGCCGGTAAGGATACCACAGCGGGACACTGGGAGATATCGGGGCTTGTTATGCCTAAGCCATTTCCGACTTATCCCGATGGATTTCCTAAGGAAATAATAGAAGAATTTGAGAAGCAGACGGGAAGAGGTACGCTCTGCAATCTTCCGTATTCCGGAACAGAGGTCATTAAGGATTATGGAATGGAGCACCTTAAGACGGGTAAGCTCATAGTATATACTTCCGCGGATTCTGTATTCCAGATCGCCGCGCATGAGGAAATAGTTCCTCCGGAGGAGCTCTACAGATACTGCCGCATAGCAAGGGAGATACTAAAGGGGCCGCACGGAGTGGGGAGAGTAATAGCCAGACCGTTTGTCGGAAAGGATCCTTCGGATTTTGCGCGTGTAGGCTCACACAGACATGATTTTTCTATGCTTCCGCCAATGACAACGATGCTCGATGAGCTTACAGCTCATGGACTTGCCGCCATAGGTGTCGGAAAGATAAGGGATATATTCGCGGGAAAAGGGCTTGAGACAAAATTAACAACGCCGTCAGCGTCCAACGAGGACGGTATGGACAAGACCTTAGCTATCATGAAGGAGGACTTTAAGGGGCTCTGCTTTGTGAATCTTGTTGAAACCGACAGCATATACGGTCACAGGAGAGATATAGACGGGTATGCAGAAGCTGTAAGCGCATTTGACAAACGGCTCGGTGAGATGCTATCTATTATGAAGGATACCGATGTGATAATGATCACAGCCGACCACGGCTGCGACCCCGGTTTTAAGGGCACCGATCACACGAGAGAGTATATTCCTCTGCTGATGTATGGTAAAATGCTCAAGTCCGGAGTGGACCTTGGCACAAGAAAGTGCTTTGGCAGTATCGGAGCCACCATACTCGAGATGTTCGGCATATCCCCTGAGAATATTACCGGGACAGGATTTTTAAAAGATATTTATGCTAAGTGACCCTAAATTTACGGTAGTAATACCTAATTATAACGGACTTAAATTCATGGAGAACTGTATGGCTGCTTTAAGAAGGCAGTCATACAATTCTTTTGTTGTGCTTAATGTTGACAATGGCTCGAGCGACGGATCAAGGGAATACCTTGAGGAACTCGAAAAGACAGAGACCGGGCTGAAAATAAAGAATATTTTTCTTGATTCAAATACAGGCTTTTCCGGAGCAGTAAATACCGGTATCGCAGCCTCGGACACAGAGTATGTCATACTGCTTAACAATGATACCGAAGCGGATCCTGATTATATAAAGAAGATCGCGGAGGCCTTTGAAGCGGATAAGGAAAAGAAGCTCTTTGCGGTTTCCCCGAAGATGATACAGCTTTATCACAAGGATCTCCTCGATGATGCCGGAGACGGATACAATCTTCTTGGCTGGGCTTTCCAGCGCGGTGTCGGACAAAAGACAGAAACCAAAAAGTTTGAAAAGCGCACAAATGTATTTTCAGCCTGCGCGGGTGCAGCCGGTTACAGAAGATCGGTGCTTGAGGAGATAAAGCTTTCTGAAAAAGACGCATATTTTGATCCTCTGCATTTTGCTTATCTTGAGGATCTTGATATATCCTTCAGGGCGAGAATTTTCGGATATGATATTGTATATCTTCCGGATTCTGTGGTATACCATGTTGGCAGCGGAACAAGCGGTTCAAAATATAATAAGTTTAAGGTAAGGCTTGCGGCAAGAAATAATGTTTATCTTAATTACAAGAATATGCCGTTTCTGATGCTGCTCTTAAACCTTCCCGGGATCCTCTGCGGAGCCGTGATAAAGCTGCTGTTTTTCGCAAAGCTGGGCTTTGGAAAGGATTACGCGTCGGGCTTTGCCGAAGGCATAAGGACACTTCCTGAATGCGGAAAGCATAAAACAGCCTTCAGGCTGTCCAGGCTTTTTAATTATATAAAGATAGAAATAATGCTGATCGGGGATACATTTTCATATATACAGGATTTTCTGATCAGACACATATAATGATGCCCGTCCGGGCGATTGGGATCGGTCAATGAGATATAAAGTAGATTCGATGAGTCTGAGGGATGGTGTGCTTATGCTTGAGGGCTGGTGCATTCCTTCAAAGACGGATAAAATAGAATATTCGGTCGTAGACAAAAGCGGAACTCCCATGAAGTGCACAGCTGTCGCGCGTGACCGTGTCGATGTTATGCAGCAGTTTGGCGCCGACCGTATGTGCGGCTTCACGGTTGCGGCCCCGTTTGAGCGCGACCGGGATGCGTGGCTTGTCATGAAAGACGGAAGCGACGTAAGAAAGGTCCGCGTAAACAATGTTATTATCGAGAAAAGAAATTCCATAAAGGCAAAGCGCTGGGAAAAGCTCGTGGCCCTTGTCCATTTCGAGACACTGACCGTATCCTGGGACTTTATAAAGGAAAATGGACTGAGAGCATTCTGGAAGAAGGCCATACACAAGATACAGAAGATCGATGAGGACTATGATTATGCCGAGTGGCAGTTTAAAACAGTGCTTTCGGATGAGGAGATAGAAGCACAGCGCGAGGCCTGGAAAAAGCTGGAGCTTGAGAAATACCCGCTTATAAGCATTGTCGTTCCGGCTTACAATACACCTGAAAAATATATGGGGATGCTGCTCGATTCCTTTGAAGCACAGACCTATCCAAACTTTGAGGCCATTATCGCGGACGGCTCAGAACCGGGAAATACTTCTGTCGCTGAGACTGTGAAAAAGTACGCCGCAAGAGACCCTGAGCGTTTTAAACTCCTTCTTCTTGGCGGCAATCTCGGCATTTCCGGAAATACGAATGCGGGACTTAAAGCGGCCTCAGGAGATTATATCGCTCTTTGCGATCACGACGATGAGCTTCCGCCCTGGGCTCTTTTTGAGGTGGTAAAGGCCATAGCGGCAAACCCAAAGGCACAGTTTATCTATACGGATGAGGACAAAATAGACTTCGACGGAAGAGCTTTATTTGAGCCGCATTTTAAGTCAGACCTCAATATGGAAATGCTGACAAGCGTCAACTATATCTGTCACTTAAGCGTTATAAGACGTGATCTTCTGGAAAAAACAGGCGGATTCCGCGAGGAATTTGACGGAGCCCAGGATCATGACTTCTTTTTCCGCTGCCTTGAAAACGCGACAGAGGGAAAGGAAGACCCGGCAGAGGATAAAGAGCTTAGTGAAGGATCCTTAAAGAAGCTGGCTGAGGGACGCTACACCTCGGAGACTGTCATACACATTCCGGTCATCTGCTATCACTGGAGATATCACAAGGGCTCAACGGCCTCAGATCCAAAGGCAAAGCTTTATGCTTTTGAAGCGGGCAGCAGGGCGGTAAAGGCACACTATGACCGTATGGGAATACCGTATAAGGATGTTGAAAAGGGAGTGACCTTTGGCTATTACCACACGACCTTTGCAAAGCCGGACGCAGCTTCACCGCTCGTTTCCATAATAATTCCGAACAAGGATCATATTGACGATCTTGATAAGTGCATCAGGTCTATAGACCGCCTTTCGGAGTACAGAAACATTGAATTTGTTATCGTTGAGAATAATTCGACCGAGAGCGATACCTTTGATTATTATGAGAAAATAATGAAGCATGAAGGACTTGATCCCGAAATTGCCGTCAAGGTGGTTTATTGGGAAAGAGAGTTCAATTATTCTGCCATTAATAATTTCGGAGTAGGGCATGCCTCCGGAGATTACCTTCTTTTCTTAAATAATGATGTGGAGCTCATAGCTCCCGAGTCCATAACCCAGATGGTGAACTATGCCTCAAGAAAGAGTACAGGCATTGTCGGAGCCAGACTTATGTATGGTGATGATACGATACAGCATGCGGGTGTCATAGTCGGACTTGGAGGAATTGCCGGAGCAGCATTTGTAGGACTGCATGAAAAAGAGAATTCATATATGCACAGAATGATGTGCGTTCAGGACTTAAGCGCAGTCACGGCAGCCTGCCTTATGATGAGAAAAGAGGTCTTTGAAGCAGTGGGCGGCTTCAGGGAGGAGCTTGCCGTAGCATTTAACGATATAGATCTTTGCATGAAGGTGAGAGCCCTTGGCAAGCTGGTAATATATGATCCATATGTTACCTTCCACCATTATGAGTCAAAGTCAAGAGGACTTGAGGATACACCTGAGAAGGTGCGGAGATTTAATAATGAGATCGCTGTTTTTGCCCATAACTGGGGTGAAATATTAGAGCACGGTGATCCGTATTATAATCCGAATCTGACTCTGCGTAAGGCAAATTTTGCCCTGAGAGATCTGACAAAGGAAAAGCCGGGCGAGCCGTACAAGCTTGAATTAGACGTCGAGAAGCAGTTAAGTACAGTTCTCAGGGAAAAACAGAGGCGCGGACTTAATTAATAGCTGTAAACTTAAGAAAAACATAAAAGTTTAATGCAGATGTCTATTGTATAATGACTTTTAAATGATTAAGAACAATCAATCAATACTTAATTTTATACATGTGCTGCTTGATGCCCTGGTGATCGCAGCTGCCTATAGTCTTTCCTTTTATATTATCATAGGATACAGGATGGGAGATGCAGGAACACCGGGAGCTTTGCCTGCTGAAATTTACTTCAGGGCGCTTTATGTTATAATACCGCTGTATCTGATACTGTATGGCGTCTTCAGACTTTATACCCCTAAACGTATCCAGTCAAGGCGAAGAGAGTTTGCCAATATCTGTAAAGCCAACATTACCGGTCTGATGGTCATCACGTTCGTTCTTTACGCAGGACGAAACCTTCAGAATGCCGGTCCTTACCTGAGGAATTTCTCCACCAGGATGATCGTGGCTTTTTTTGGCCTCAATATTATTATTGAGACGATTTTCAGAAATATTCTGAGGATGACGCTGTATAAGGCCAGATCAAAGGGCTTCAATCAGAAGCATCTTCTGCTTATCGGATACTCAGAGGCCGCCCTTGGGTTCATTAAAAGGAACAAAGAAAACCCGGAGTGGGGCTATAAGATACACGGAATACTTTCCGATTCGCTTGAAAAGGGAAGCACACAGGCAGGAGTAGAGGTGCTTGGAGATCTTTCGGATCTTCGGAATATATTGGAGCAGAATGATTTTGATGAGATCATAGTTACTCTTCCGCTTGAGAAATATATGTATCTTGAGCCGGTAGTCAATATATGTGAAAAATCCGGAGTACATACGATGTTTATACCGGATTATCATAATATCATTCCGACAACGCCTTATACCGAGGACCTTGAAGGACTTCCTGTAGTGCACATTCGACATGTGCCTCTTACGAATCCGCTTAATGCAGCGCTTAAGAGACTGATCGATATTATCGGAGCACTGTTTGCGATCGTTATATTCAGTCCTATAATGCTTGTTACTGTTATACTTATAAAGCTTACAAGCAAGGGACCGGTCATTTTCCATCAGGAAAGGGTCGGACTTCACAATAAGCCATTTAAGATGTATAAGTTCAGATCCATGTACGTACAGACTCCTGAGGAGGAGGCTGCAAGATGGACTGTAAAGGGAGATCCCAGAGTTACGCCTGTGGGCAGATTCATCAGAAGATTCAATATTGACGAGATGCCGCAGTTTGTAAATGTGCTTAAAGGAGATATGAGTCTTGTGGGTCCGAGACCCGAGAGACCTCAATTTGTAGAAAAATTCAAGGAAGAAATTCCACGTTACATGATCAAGCATCAGGTACGCCCGGGTATTACCGGATGGGCACAGGTGAATGGTCTGAGAGGCGATACCTCGATCCGCAGAAGGATAGAGTTCGACCTTTATTATATAGAAAACTGGACATTGGGACTGGACATAAAAATATTGTTCCAGACACTGTTTAAAGGATTCAAAAATGCATACTGACGACGATATTTTTGAGAGCCTGGATATTGATAGCGAAGCAAAAAGCCCTGCACCTGCAGATTCAACTGCAGGAGCTTTTGATGATATCTTTGAGGATCTCAGCATGGAGGACAAGATCTTTGAAAAAGGGCTTGTCCGTGAAAAAGAAAAGAAAAGCGCGAAAGCCGCAGATGGCATAAGACCGAATAAAAAGAACCACAGCACGAAGTCTCCCAAGGTACTTAATACTGTGGATTCGAGTGTTGACAGAAAACAATACAACAAGGACAGAGAAAACAAGAAGAAATCCAGAATAAAGAAGATCATTATCTGTTCTGTTATTGAGATATTTACACTTGCGGCATTTTTTGCCTATGGTTATTTCCTCAGAAGCTGGAATCTTATCGCACGTCCTGAGGTAAGACTTGAAGCTATTGAGAACAACAACATTTCCCTCGAGAAGAAGAAGGAGATGGAGGGCTACTGGAACATTGCTGTATTTGGCGTAGACGCGCGAAGCAACAATGTGGTCGAGAGAGGTCTCAACTCTGATGTTATTATGATAGCCAGCATCAATAAGGATACGGGTGACATAAAACTGGTGTCCGTATTCAGAGATACCTATCTCAATATCTCCGAGAAGAATTCCTACAGCAAGATCAATCAGGCCTATGCCCTCGGCGGACCGGAGCAGGCACTTGCCGCGCTCAATAAGAATCTGGATCTGAATATTCAGAGCTATGTTGCCTTTAACTGGAAGGCAGTTGCGGACGGCATCAACATTCTCGGCGGCGTGGATAATATACCGATCTCCAAGGCAGAGCTTTATTATATAAATGCTTATATTACCGAAACCGTTAAGGTCACAAAGATAGGTTCATATCAGCTTACCCATACGGGAGAGCAGCATCTTGACGGCGTTCAGGCCGTTGCCTATGGCCGTCTCAGATACATGGACAATGACTTTGCCCGTACAGAAAGACAGAGAAACGTCATCAAGGCATGCTTTGAGAAGTGCAAGACAGCCGGATTCTCGGTGCTCAATAATATCATGGTAGTCTGCTTCCCTCAGGTTGCCACCAATATTGATTTCAACGAGATCATTGAAATGGCCCGGAATATCACTCAGTATAATATCGCTGAGACAGGCGGCTTCCCATGGTCACGAGCTGATGCGAATGTCGGAAGCAAGGGCGACTGTGTAGTACCTACTACTCTTGAGTCAAACGTAATAAAGCTTCATGAGTTCCTGTTCGGAGATACTTCGTATACACCTTCTGACGCAGTTCTTTCAATAAGTGAGAGGATCAAATCAGAATCCAATATGTATAAAGAAGGCAAGTTTATAGAATCTGTCGCGACAGACGGAGGAGTTATTCAGAAGCCAAAGACGGAAACGGAAGGCTCCTCAGATTCCTCCTCAGATTCGTCAGGCTCATCAGGAAGCAGCTCGAGCCAGAAGGTAACGCTTGGAATTGATGAGGACGGTAATTATATCTATCCGACCGATGAGGACGGAAATATAATCGTTCCTACTGATGAGGACGGAGAGGTAGTATATCCTACCGATGCTGACGGAAATATCATCCGTGAGTCGTCGAGACCAACAGAGCTTTCAACGGAGGATGCGATTCCGGGCGGAAACTCAATGCTTTCTCCGGGAGCAGAGGATGATGAATATGCCGGAGGACCCGGAAGCGCTTCAAATGTCAACACCAACCCGACAAGGGAAGCGACCGGAGATCTGACAAATAATTCGCCGCAGGCACCGGCTTCTTCGGGAACGTCGACAACACCGGGCGGCACAGGCGGCACAGGCGGCAGTCCGGGTTCGTCCTCAAGTACGACGGCACCGACGGCAACAGCGAATACGGTAGATACTAATTCTTCGTTTACAGGTCCTGTCATTTCAACTGAAGGTCCGGGATCACTGTCAAACGGTACATCATCAGGCGGAAGCACTGATGGCCCTGGATCGGCAGGCAGTCCGTCGACCGATCCGACGCCATCCGGCAGCAGTCCGGGTGGAGACGGACCGGATGGGGCGGTTCAGGAAGGCCCATAAGATAATTGCTATTTACGCCCCGGCATTCATATAAGAAGCCGGGGCCTTTTCAATCAGCGGGATGAGCTGTATTTAAAACAAATTCTTAAACGGCAGGGAAACCTGTCTCATGGAAAGGAAAAAGAAACATGTCCGGAAAAAGACATGAAAAATTCGAAATCACCCCGGTCTATGCTGCTTATCTTGCTAAGTTTGCTCTTCGCATATCGATATTTACAGCTATTCTTGTGCTGTATATTACTCATCGTGACTGGCTCGGCAGGTTCATGGTTCAGCCGATAAGCTTCGGCATTACTCCGATCCATATATTGTGGGCCATGTTCATGCTGATGATGCTGGGGCATATATTCCCTACAGATAAGCTCTCCATGGCCATATTAAAGCAGAAAGCCGAGCGGTTTGAGCCCGTAGAGGGTTACTCAGAACTAAGCCTTTTAAGATATGTACGCGGAATGAATATAAGAGCATGGATAGTAATGCTGGTATGGCTGAGCTTTAATGCCATTTTCGGTATATTGTATCTTGCCGGGATAATAGATGAGGGTGATCTTCTGATGCTCACAGTCTTTTATTTTCTGTGCGACTACATTTGCATTATTATTTTCTGTCCTTTCCAGACATTCATAATGAAGAACAAATGCTGTGTGAACTGCAGGATATATGACTGGGGCCACATTATGATGTTTACTCCGATGCTGTTTATAAGGAATTTCTTCAGCTGGAGCCTTTTCTTTACATCGATAGTGGTAATGTTCAGATGGGAAATGATATATGCCCTTCATTCGGAACGATTCTGGGAGGGCTCGAATAAACGGCTTCAGTGCGCAAACTGCAGGGATAAGACCTGCCTTATAAAGAAAAAAGTCGGAGAGCTTGTGAAAAAGTGAAGCAATAAAACTCAGATTAAGGAATACTAAAAAAAATATAAATTCGTAAATAATGCTGTAATTGGACACAAATTAGACATAAAAATATACGATAACATTGTCGAAGGTTATAGCTTTGATAACTAAAGCAGCTTCTGAAATATAGGAGGTAAACAATATATGAAAAAAGCATTGGCAGTTATAGTATCGGCTCTTGTTTTCGGAGCAGTTGCAGGGGCGACTATTTTAGGTATTACTCATGCTGCGGGTGTGCAGACTCAGATCGAAGCGGTATCAGAAGCAGAGAACGAGACACAGGCAGCAAGTGAAAAGGAAACGAAAGCGGTTTCTGAAACCAACGCCGCCGAAGAGAAAACCACGACAAAAGAAAATAAACAGTCTGATAATAAATATTCAGCAGCGGTTCTGGATGTTTCCGATCTTGCTGAGGAGTCCATGCCGCAGCTTGTAAGCATTACCAACACAATGGTAGTAAGACAGTATGGCTACAGCAACATATTTGATTATTTCTACGGCGGCGGAATGGCCCAGGAATATGAAGTACCGGCATCAGGTTCCGGCGTTATCCTTGATAAGACGGATGATGAGCTTCTTATAGTTACCAACAATCATGTAATTGAGGATTCCAAGGAACTTTCAGTAACATTTATCGATGGAACAACGGTCGACGCTGCGGTCAAAGGTGCTGACAGCAGCATCGATATCGCGGTTATAGCGATCCCTCTTTCGGAGATAAGTGATGAGACTATGAGTGCTATCAAGATCGCAACTCTTCACGACCAGGAAGACTTAAAGGTAGGCCAGGGCGTTATCGCGATCGGAAATGCGCTTGGTTACGGACAGTCGGTAACAGTAGGATATATCTCAGCTCTCGGAAGAGAGATAGAGGCTGAGAATACAGTTTATTCCGATCTTATTCAGGTAGATGCGGCGATCAATCCGGGAAATTCCGGCGGAGCTCTTATCAACATGAAGGGTGAGCTTATCGGAATCAACGTTGCGAAGCTTTCAGAGACAAGCGTTGAAGGAATCGGATACAGCATTCCGATCTATAAGGTAAAAGAGGTTATTGACGATCTTTCAAATGCAAAGACAAAGGTCGAGGTCGCTGAAGAGAATCAGGGACGCCTCGGAATATATATGAACACAGTTTCACAGGCAAACGCACAGGCACTCGGCATTCCTGCCGGTGTTATCATCAGAGGCTTCTCAGATGAGCTTGCCGATGGCTATACCGAGGCTGATGTCCAGGAGTCACCGGCTAAGGAAGCGGGACTTTTGAAGAATGATATCATCACAAAGTTTGACAACCAGAAGGTGACAAGTGCCGATGAGCTCGCCAGACTTGTTAAATACTATGAGGCAGGCTCAACAGTAGATGTTACGGTTCAGAGACTTGAAGACGGAACCTATGCCGAGAAGGTGATCCAGGTAACACTTGGTTCAAAAAAGAACGCGGCAGCTGCGGCTGAAAGTCAGCCGGACGAGAAAAATAAAGGCGGTAAGTCAGATGCCGCTGATGCTCAGAATGCTGAGAACGGCGACAATGCCGGAAATGCCGAAAGCAGCGCTGACAGCAATGACAGCGGTAACAGCACTGACAGCGCTAACGGCGATAACAGTGCGGGCAGCGATAGCAGTGCCGACGGCGGAAACGCGAACGCTTCAGAGGATCAGGCTATGTACGATCTTTTCAGACAGTTCCTTGAGCAGTACAGATAAATCATAAGAATAGAGCCAAGTCAAATTTAGAGGCTTTCACGATTGTGAAAGCCTCTGTTTGTATGGTATAATAAATCTAACTATGGCTATTTAATAGATTATAAGCAGACCTTTTTAAGAAAAAAGTGTCATGGAGGAAATATAAATGAGAAAGAAAATCTATGCTTTATGCGCGGTACTTGCCGCAGGCTGCGTTTTTTCGGGCTGCGTTCCCACAAAGGGGGTATCATTCGAGGCCAATCCGGACTTTATTGCCAGCGAAGGATATAATATTGATTTCGTACAGCTCCATAATGATGCCATCGAGTCGCTGATGTCAGTTGAAGACGGACAGCCTTATGCATATATAACCGCTATCGATATAGACGGAAATAATGATGATAAAAAGGTAGTTATTTCCGCAACCGGCGTTGAGGGCATACAGGAAGAGGACGGTATTGCTTTTGCTTCAGCTGCCCTGCGCATGGTATCTGACGCTGCGGCAATGCAGGACGTGAAGTTTAAGGCGAGCTCACCTTCTGATTTTGGAGATTTTTATAATACCTATGCGATAGAAATGAATGTGGTGGATGAGACGACCGGAGAGCAGGTATACTCGCTTAACGTTCCTGCCGGCGGAGAGATACCGATAACTCCGGATTATGAGACCTATGTTGAAGACTGGAAGCACGAGCTTTCCGTATATCTTGAGAATGCGGTAGTCTATGGGGCCGATGGCAAGGTCGCATCAGAGGAATGATATTGAACTGCAATGAAAAATACGATTACTAAAATTGTAAACATATACACGCTGATCCTGATAGTGGTCTTTCCGCTGTTTATGATAAACCGGTATTACGATATCACTGAGGCAAAGCTTTACTGTTATCTGTACAGCACGATGGCTGCTGCTGTACTCAGCCTTATCGTCTGCATATTCTGCTGTGTAAAGAATAAGAATGACAGGAAACAGCTTGCAAAAGCCATGAATCCCGCGAACCTTAAAAAAAGTCTGAGGGCAGCGGATATCTTTGCGCTTATATTCCTGATCGTAGTTATATTGTCTACGGCCACATCGGAATGGGTCTATGAGGCTTTCTGGGGAAATGCTGCGAGACTGCAGGGCGGCTTCCTGCTGACCTGGTATGTCATAGGCTATTTGCTTATATCGAGATTTTATGTGCCGAAGCGGTATCATGCGGATCTTATGATCGCCGTTGGTGTATTCTGCAGTGCCTGGGGCATACTGGATTATTTTGGTCACAGCCCATTTGGCATAGCCGATATTCAGCCATTTTCATCTACCTTTGGAAATGTAAACTGTGTTACCGCGGCTGAGGCCATGTTCCTTGCGGCAGCTTCGGTTTTGTTTACAGGAGAGGTTCAGGACGAGAAAAAGGCGCATATAAGGAGCGTCCTATATCTTGCCGCTATTGTAATAATATTTATGGGACTGGAATGCGGAAGATCTGCAAATACACTTGTTTCCATTGGATTTATCGTATGCTTTATTCCGTTCTTTGCATTCAGGAATAAGGAGGGTATAGTAAGATATTTTATTATGCTTGCGGCATATATATCTGCCATGCTGATAGTAGCGTGGATCAGCTTTACCTTCCCTGAGATAACAAACCCATACTGGGGTGAGCTTGCCATTATGGCAAACGGACATGTAAAACAGCTTTTAGTATTGTTTGTGCTGCTTATCGCTGCAGCTGTGGCTTTAAGTCAGATATTTAAGAAAACAGCAAGTAAGCTTACAGCGGATATGAAGAAAAAGGATGCTTTCCTTGTATCTCCATCTGACAAGGGGCTTTCCCGTAAATTGCGTATGACCTGGGCGGTGTTTGGAATTATTGCATTCTGCGGGGTCGTATTCCTGTTTTATGATGCCAATGCAGGCGGACATGCTGAGCGTTATGCTTCAGTCTCAAGCTTTCTTGTGTTCAACGACAGCTGGGGTCACAACAGAGGTTTCGCATGGAAGCTTGCGGCTAAGTATTTTAAGGACTTTCCGCTAACTAAAAAGCTGATAGGCTCAGGACCGGAAACCTATTCCATTTATGTACTTATCCATGATTTCAATACAACCATGAGAGAGTTTGATTTCACTTTTGACTCTATTCACAGTGAGCCTCTTCAGAGGCTGTTTGAGACCGGCATCCTGGGCTTTTTGTCATATTATCTGATGACAGCCTTTGCGTGCGCGGACGGTTTAAGGGCAAAATCGGCAGGGATCAAAACTGCGGGAGCGGCATTTGCGTTCGCTGCCCTGACATATACGCTCCAGTCGATAGTCAATATAAGTGTCCCTATCGTTTTGCCTATGGCAATTATGAGTATTGCAGCTGCGTCGGCAGCCGGAAGAATTGAAGATTGATAATGCAAAAAAAAATTCAACATATATCCGGATGGCGCTTATAGCCGCGGTCCTGCTCTTTCTTGCATTCGGATGGCATTTTCTGGATGTAAAGGACAGCATGGCAGAATGTAAAGACAGCTTTCTTGCGGGAAAGTATCTCTTTCTTGGCGCATTTCTCTTTGCCGGCTGCGGGATAAGCTTTTATCTCATGTTTATAAGAGGGTGCAGTATAAGGCTATGGTTTGCTGTCATGGCAATGCTCATAGGACTTGGTAATATCTATGTATTCAAGGGACTTTCAGCTCCTGATGAGGTAAGCCATTATATTACAGCATACAAATATTCAAATTCCATACTCCTAAAGCCCGCTGCTGATGAGAATGGAAGAGTATATGTAAGAGCCTGTGATATGTATCTTGAAGATATGGGAGGTACGTTGAAGGCTGTTTCGGATGCAGAAGGCGTCGGGGATGATGATATCGTTCTAGACATTTTCGGTCAGACCCTCGATGAAAATGTTTACAGGATATATGAGTATGAGGATCTGAAAACCGGAATCGGTGAGACTGAATTATCCTGCCAGTGGACCGTGAATACGCTGCCGATCGCATATCTGCCTCAGGCTGCCGGCATCAGCATTGCCAGAATAACAGGTCTTGGCCCGCTCGGACTTATAACCATGGGCAAGCTTTTTAACCTTCTGTTTTTTGTGGGTGTGATAACTCTTGCCATAGGACTTATTCCTGCGGGAGGCGAGCTTCTTGCGGGCACAGCCATGCTGCCTATGACGATGCATCTTGCCGGTTCGATGTCCTATGATGTCTATGTTATATCAATGAGCTTTCTGTTTATGGCGCTTGTGATCAGGCTGAGGGCTGAAGGAGCAGATGCGGATACAAAGAAGCTTTTGGGAGCGGCGGTCATACTTGCGCTGCTTGGACCATGCAAGCTTGTTTATTCGCTGCTGATATTTATGATACTGATGCTGATGCCTGCCGGAAGAAAAAAATTCTTCTTTACTGCGGCAATGTGTATAGTGCTTCTTGGCATCACGATGTACATAGTGAACAGCCGGACTATAGAAAATTATGCGGCGGCAGATGAAAGAATAATCACCTGGGCAGAGGAACCTGAAGGCTATACCTTAAGCCTGCTCATCCACAGACCGATAGAGAGCATAAGATTATTTTACAATTCATTTTTGATGCAGTCCGGAAACTGGTTCTCAACTATGTTTGGTATCAGGCTTGGAAATCAGGATGCGGTTCTTAATGTTCCATATCCTTTTATCGGGATGTATGCCATTTGTCTTATGCTGCTTGCGGCAGGATCTGAAATAAGAACGGCTGCATGGGAAAAGCTGCTGCTCTTATGCACCTTCCTGCTGGTCCTTGGGGCACTGATGGGATCTATGCTTCTGGCATTTACGCCTTTATCCTCAAGATATATCGAGGGCGTGCAGGGAAGATATCTGCTTCCGGTGCTCCCGCTTCTTTTAATGAGCATACCGGGAGACTGGATAAGCTTAAAGCGGAGCCTTGGCCGGGAGATAATATGGCTGTTTATGGTAATGGATTCATACATACTTTTGAGAGCATTCGCAACAGTATGTTTAAGATTATAATTAGAAATTAAGGAGTATTTATGGGACAGATAAGCGTTGAAAAATGTGAGAAAAACGGTAAGGTGATCAAGGGGCTTTATGTTATTCAGCCTACTGTTCATAAGGATGAGCGCGGATATTTTGTGGAAACATATAATAAGCGTGATTTTGACGAGGCCGGTCTTGATATGGTATTTGTTCAGGATAACCAGTCCTGCTCGGTAAAGGGTGTTTTGAGAGGCCTTCATTATCAGAAGCAGTACCCGCAGGGAAAGCTTGTAAGAGTGCTTAAGGGCAGAGTATTCGATGTGGCCGTGGATCTTCGTACAGGTTCGGATACATACGGAATGTGGTACGGGATCGAGCTTACCGAGGAGAATAAAAAGCAGTTTTACATTTCAGAGGGCTTTGCCCATGGATTTCTCGTACTTAGCGATGTGGCGGAGTTCGCGTACAAGGTAACGGATTTCTATCATCCGGGAGATGAAGGCGGACTTATTTATAATGACAGTGAAATTGGAGTTGAGTGGCCGATAGAGGAGGGAATGGAGCTCATTCTTTCTGAGAAGGATACAAAGTGGGGCGGACTCAGCGAGACATTTAAATTTAACTAAAAATGCATATAATAACACAGCTTTTAAAAGAAATAACAGAGAAAAGAAAAATGATAGCGCAGCTGGCCGGTTCTGATTTTAAGAAGCGTTTTGTCGGCTCTTACTTTGGAATTATATGGATGTTTGTACAGCCTGTGGTTACCGTGCTTATATTTTTCTTTATTTTCCAGCTGGGAATGAAATCGGTGCCTCCGGTACCGGGAGTGCCTTATGTCGTATGGCTGATCCCCGGACTTGTTCCGTGGTTTTTTATAAATGAGTCGATATCGGGCATTACCAACACGCTTAATGAGTACAGCTATCTTGTAAAGAAGCTGGTATTTCCGGTAGAGCTCCTGCCGGTCATCAAGGTGTGCTCATGCTTTCTGGTTCATGCGTGCTTTCTTGTGATAATGTTCGCTGTATTCCTTGTTGCGGGCAGAACTCCGCTTGTTACATGGGTGCAGGTACTTTATTACAGCTTTGCGGCACTTACATTTTCACTCGGTGTCGGATTTTTCACGGCTTCAGTCTATGCCTTTTTTAAGGATATGACACAGATAGTCAGCATTTGCCTGCAGTTTGGAATGTGGCTTGCTCCGATCATGTATTGGGAGGGAATGTTTACCGATTCACATCCGTGGATGGCGCCCATATTTAAGCTTAATCCGGTCTACTATATAGTAGCGGGCTACAGGGATTCCATGCTCACCGGCAATTTTTTCTGGGAGCGCCCGCTTAATACGCTGTATTTCTGGGTAGTTACATTACTGATCTTTTATGCAGGACTGAAGGTGTTTACAAAGCTTCGCCCTCATTTTTCGGATGTTCTTTGAGGAGCGTATGACGATATGATAAGAGCTTTATTTGTAGGATTATTCTTTCTTTGTTTCTTTACATTCTTCATACCGGTGCTTCTTGCGCTTTTTATAGTAAAGCAGTTCAATGAGAGAGCCGCCTTAAAAGCAGCATATGCTGTGGTAAAGGTTTTTTTGAGATTTGAACTTTTTGTTGCCGGAACGACACTTATAGTTGAAGGAAGGGATAATATTCCCGATGACGAGGCGGTGCTCTTTGTCGGAAATCACAGATCATATTTTGACGCGCTTGCCACTTATGTAAGCATGAAGCAGCCGACAGCATTTATCGCCAAGATACAGCTGTCAAAGATACCTGTCATGGGACAGTGGATGCATATGATAGGGTGCCTTTTCATGAATCGTGAAAATGTACGTGAGGGTCTTAAGACCATCAATGCGGCAGCAGAGGATATCAGACAGGGGATTCCGGTATTTATTTTTCCTGAGGGGACCAGAAACAGGAATGAGGATCAGGACATTCCAATGGATTTTAAGGAGGGAAGCCTTAAAATAGCACAGAAAACCAACTGCAGCATTATTCCGGTGGCTATCAAGGATACAGAGAAGATATATGAGGCCCATAAACCGAAGATAAGGGTCACAAGGGAGACGGTAAGGGTCCGTTTCATGGAACCTGTAAGCTATAAGGACATTCCGGAGGAATATAAGAAGACTCCGGCAGCATATATCAGAGAGCTTATACTTGAGGCGAATAAGGAGCCTATAAAAAAAATATAAATATAAATTATATTGAAACGTTAATAAAAATTCAGACAAAAGAAACAACCTTTGGCAATATTATTTATATAATAAAGCCAATACGTTGTAATACTAATACCACAGGACTGACAAATGTTTTAAAGCAAAGGAGCCAATATGCCTGAGATCAATATTCTGGTAGTCGATGATGAAAATGAGATCGCCGATCTTGTTGAGATCTATCTTGTTTCAGACGGATATACCGTCAGAAAGGCATCAAGCGCGGAGGAAGGACTTAAAATTCTTGAGGATGAGGAGATCCATCTTGTTCTCCTTGATATTATGATGCCCGGTATGGACGGAATACAGATGTGCAAGAAGATCAGAGAGACATCAAACGTTCCGATAATCATGCTGTCGGCAAAATCCTCTGATCTTGATAAGATAATGGGACTTGGCACAGGCGCTGATGACTATGTAACAAAGCCGTTCAATCCGCTTGAGCTTACAGCGAGGGTCAAGTCACAGCTTCGCAGATATACACAGCTCAATCCGAATAATCAGGCATCCTCAGGCGAGACAAATGAGATACATATCCGCAGCCTTTCGATAAATAAGGACAATCACAAGGTGCTCATAGATGACGAGGAGATAAGACTTACTCCGATAGAGTTTGATATTCTTTATCTTCTCGCTTCAAATCCCGGAAAGGTATTCTCGACTGATGAGATATTTGAGAAGGTATGGAATGAGAAGGTATACGAAGCAAATAATACCGTTATGGTGCATATCAGACGTCTCAGAGGCAAGATGAAGGAGGACCAGAGACAGGACAAGATAATTTCGACAGTTTGGGGAGTCGGTTACAAGATTGAAAAGTAATACAAATGCAAAAACATATAAAACGCGCTTTATTATAAATATAATAGCCGCCGCGTTTATAACCTGTATAATAGAAAGCCTGCTAATATTCAATATCGGCAGGCTTATATCTGTATTTGGAATGACATCTGAATTGTCTGAGGTAACGGTCCTTTTATGCGTTTTCAGTGCCATTCTTATTTTTTGCCTGATCTTCTATCTGATGCAGCGAAGCTCGATCAATTATATTGCCGAGCTGTCCGATGCCATGAATGAGATCGCGGACGGAAACCTCGATAAAAAGGTAGAGATAAGAGGAAATGATGAGTTCTCGCAGATGGCAGTCAATCTGAACGAGCTCGGGGAGGATCTGAAAAAGCTGCTTGAGATCGAGCGTGAGGCTGAAAAGTCAAAAACAGATCTTATAACAAATATTGCGCATGACTTAAGAACACCGCTTACCTCTATAATAGGTTATCTCGAGCTTCTTTCGGGAAAAAACAGTGATATTCTCAATGACAGTCAGAAGAAAAAGTACCTTATAATTGCTTACAATAAATCCAAAAGACTTGAACAGCTTATAAATGATCTTTTTGACTTTACCAAGCTCAGCTATGGAAAGATGAACATGAAGGTCGGATATGTGGATATTGTGAAGCTCTTAGAGCAGCTCCTTGAGGAGGCTTATCCCAATTTTGCCGAAAAGGGCCTAAGCTACGAGATGCGTACCAATGTCCCTGCACTTGAGATCGCCGCGGACGGCGGCCTTTTGGCCAGACTTTTTGATAATCTTATAGGAAACGCGATAAAGTACGGAGCGGACGGGAAAAAGGTAATCGTGACTGTAAATGCCGAGATCCCGGAGGATGCTGTAGAGGTGAAGGTCATCAACTATGGCTTCATTATCGATGACAAGGATCTTCCGCTTATTTTCAATAAATTCTACAGGGCGGATAAAGCAAGATCGACCCAGACGGGCGGAACCGGACTTGGACTTGCTATTGCAAAGGATATAGTAAATATGCATGGAGGAAGCATTTCCGCAAAGTCGGATCTTGACGGCACAGTATTTACTGTCAGATTGAAGATACATTTTGATAAGAAGAATGAAAATATCAGGCGTGCGTAATTTTATAATGTCTCTGATCATGGGAATCGGGATCTTTTTCGCGGTCCCTTTCTTTTGGTGTGCGGCAGATGAGCTCCCGATAGATCCGGGCAGTATAAGCGCATGGACAGCTGACACTGACAGCAATGTATATATAACAAGCGGTGAGCCGACGAGCGGTATCAGCCTCGAGATGAATTATGGCTACAGAAATACTGCGAAAAGCGGCCATAAGCTTCCGGTAAATATCAGCATTGCAAATTATGAGCAGAATAAAATAAGCGGAAAGCTGTCAGTGGAAACCCACGCCGGTATTGAAACGGGGGGCGGAAATTTTGACAGTGTGCTGAACCGTTATATTTTCAATGTCGAAGCTCAGCCGGATGAGGTCACGGTTATTGACGGGATCATATCTGTATCAGAGGAAACGGGAAGGGTCAGTCTCAGGCTTTATGATGAGGAGGATAACCTTCTTGCCGAAAAGCAGGTTACAGTAAATATTATGCCCAATGGTTCAGAAGTGCTGATAGGACTTCTTTCCGATAAGCCTGAAGAGCTTGGGTATTTTAACGGCATAAGCATTGCGCAGACAGCGCTCAGGACGCATACGATCGAGCTCGATCCGGAAACCATGCCGGAAAAATCGCTTGAGCTTGAACAGCTTGATGTGATCATCATATCTGATTTTAATATAAACAGGATAAGCAGAAACAAACTGAAAGCCATAGCTGAATGGGTAGAATACGGAGGCGTGCTTCTTATAGGCAGCGGTAAAAATCCGGATGCCGCAGATTTTTACGGATCTTACCTGGATGACTTTTCGATAAGTGAGCCATACAGTGAGGATGTAGATATGGGAATGAAATATTCCAAAAACGGACCGGATGGAGCAGTGCTTAAGCTTGACGTCTGCAATATTTTCGCGATGAACGGAATTCAGATAATGCAGGCATCGGATATCCCAATGCTGACCGCGGCTTCACATGGCAGCGGAATAATGGCATTTACTGCGTTTGATCTTTGCGATGTAAGCGAATTCTGCTCTCAGGAGATGAATTATACGGATGAGCTTATAAGCAGTCTTCTTGGTTCGGGAAGGATAGAGGGCCTTATTAATTCCGCGGGCAGCAGCAGCGAGATATATGAGGAGACAGAATATTTTCTGGGAATGACAGATCCCGGAAGAATGCCGGTCATCGCTCTGTATATAATGATAGCCGTTATTTATATAGCATTTATAGGCTTTGGGCTGTATATGTGGCTGAGAGGCCGGGGGCTTGAGCTCTATTATCATGTTTTTGTTATCATCAGCGCTTTCGTCTTTGCTTTTGCAATATGGTTCATAGGTACCGGAAGCCGCAGGGACAGTGTGGAGCTTAATTATGCGGCAGCCAGGGAAATATATGGAAACAGTATCAGCGAATCGGGATTTATGAGGATATCGACCTCGGCGACAGATGAGTATTCTGTCACGCTTCCGGCAGAATATGACATATATCCCATTGCAGCAGGCAGCGGTCACAATGGCGATAAACAGGAAAAGAATATAGAGCTATATTACGGCGATGATCTAAAGCTTATAAAGGCATCGGGTCTGGGGTCGTTTGCGGGAAGCAGCTTTGAATTTTCTTCAAGAAAGTCTGAAAATGAGACTCCGGATATTACCGCGGATATTCGGTTTTTTAAAGAGGAGATAGACGGAAAGATAAGTAACCGCAGTGATTATGATCTGGAGGATGCGGCGGTGCTTTTGTATGGAAGGGCAGTTAAGCTCGGAACTGTCCCGGCTCATACGGAGATAGAGCTTTCGGAGTTTACACCGGTAATAACACCTACAGGGGATCCGGAGACTATAGCAGCGTATATTACAGGATTAAATGAATTTGACGAGGGAACTGATGAATATATATCAGCGCTCGGAAAAACCAGATATCTTAATTACTATATGCAGGAGGCGCTTGTATCTTACTATAGCAGCGCCAGACTGGTAGCCTTTAGCGGCAATAATGAAATATTCAGTGACATAAGCTTTGACAAGCGGGCAGAGGTCAGGGGAAACAGACTTGAGGTATGCTTTGCCGATGTTGAAGCAAATCGTGACAAGGTGGTATGGCGTACGGGCATAAGCACTGAACCTTCTGTCGTTTCCGGAGACTATGATACAGCATCTAATACATCCAGGGGTTCAGCTGTGATAGAGTACAGTCTCGGAACTGACCTTTCCATTGGGTCCCTTTATTTTACAGAGCTTAATGAGGACTTTGAATCTGATAAGCTTAAAGCCTTCAGCGGTCAGATCTCGCTGTATAATTATCAGAGCGGAAACTACGAGCTGATACGAGACAAGAGGGAATTCAAAAGATCGGAGATCAGACCGTACCTGTCGCCTGCAAATACGATCATGGTAAGATATCTTCCGGATGATGGAAGTTCTTCCCAGATATCCGCATTTTTACCGGTACCAAATATAACCGGAACAGAAAGATGAGCATGCTGAAGTTATCAAATATCACAAAGTTTTACGGACATTTCTGTGCTCTTGACGACCTGAATCTCAAGATTCAGGAAGGATCGCTGTACGGTTTTGTCGGTCCGAACGGAGCGGGTAAGACAACAGCCATAAAAATCATGACGGGAATCATTTACCCGGATGAAGGGGAAGTGACCTTAAACGGCATGAGGCTGGAAGAGGATCCCAAGCAGTACAAGAGTATGATAGGCTATGTTCCGGATGACCTTGGAATCTACAATAACTTCAAGGTGTCGGAATATATGCAGTTTTTTGCGGCCTGCTGCGGACTGGATGGAATAGAAAGTGACAACAAGACCGTGAAGCTCTTAAAATATGTCGGGCTGGAGGATAAGGAGGACTTCTATGTTGAGGCCCTCTCAAAGGGAATGAAGCAGAAGCTGGCACTTGCGAGGGCGCTTATCAATGACCCGCCGCTTCTGATCATGGATGAACCCACCTCAGGACTTGATCCGAGGACCAGATATGAGTTTAAACAGATAGCAGGCGAGCTTTCAGATCAGGGCAAGACCATTATCATAAGCTCACATATCCTGAATGATATTTCAGAGCTGTGTACGGATATAGGCATAATAGATCAGGGCAGCATCGTCATGTCAGGCCGCATTACAGAAGTCATGAAAATGGTCACAGCTGAGAATCCCATAATAATTTCCATGGCAGGAAAGGTGACTCAGGCGATTAAATTCCTGAAGGAAGAAAAAAATGTAAAGTCTATGGCGATAAAGGGAAGCGATATTATGATCAACTTCCACGGCCGCCCAAAGGAAGAAGCTGAGCTGCTTAAGCGAATGATCGAAAGCGGAATTCCCGTAAGGGGATTTTCAAGGGAGAAGGGATCGCTTGAATCCATATTCATGCAGCTTACAGGACATGGAGAGGAAAGAATTATATCCAGTTATGATGCGTCTGAACCCGATAATTAAAAAAGAAATAGAGATCAAGAGCCGGAGCCTTACCCTGCCGGTGATCATGACGGTATTCAATGCAGTGCTTTTTGTTATAGGACTTTCCGCGGCCTCAAGTCTTATTCTCCTGATGAAGAGGAACTATACGGCTGATTACGGTTCTTTTCTGAGAGCGTATTTATTTGTTGTAATGCTTGAGTTCGTGATGGTCATCTTTTCGGCACCACTGTTTACCGCCGCCTCGATCTCCGGTGAGAGGGAAAAGGGCACGCTCGATCTTTTGCTGACCACCGCGCTTACACCGGCGGATATAGTGATCGAAAAATTTATTTCAGCATATTTAAGCATGTGTATGCTTATAGTGTCATGTCTTCCGGCAATGCTGATACCGCTGATGTTTGGAGGAGTACATATCCAGAGCACGGTGTTTCTTATGCTGATCATGGCGGTCGAGGTTATTTTTGTACTGGCGATAGGCATGTTTTCAAGCTGTATCGGAGGGGCTTCCGTGCGAAGCATTGCCATAGCATATGCCCTTACGGCAGGAGTGACAGCGGGACCGTTTATTATATCCGCTGTAGCCGGCGCTTTTACAGCGACCGGACATAATGCGGCGGCTTATATTTTTGTGATAGATCCGCTGCTCCCGGTATTCGCGATACTTGCCGATCAGATAGGAGAAAGCGGTCAGCTTGCATCACTTTTTTCCATGCTGAATGCAGCGCCGGATATGGCATTTTTGAGGTATGCCGCGTTTATCGGAGTTACGGTCCAGCTTGCGGCGGGGGCGGCGCTTATCATGGGCGCGATACTGTATCTTACCCCGCGCAGGAAGCAGGGGCTTGAAAAAGAAGCACGCAGTAGGTAGAATAGAGAAACTATGGAGAAATATATGAAAAAGATAATTCTTACAGGAGGAGGAACAGCGGGACATGTTACACCTAACCTCGCGCTTCTTCCTGAGCTTAAGAAAAAAGGCTATGATGTGCTCTACATCGGAAGCATCAGCGGCATGGAGTCCGTCATGGTAAAAAAAGCCGGTGTTGCTTATAAAGGTATTGCGACCGGAAAGCTCCGCCGTTATTTCGACTGGAAAAATTTTACCGATCCGTTCAGGGTGATAAAGGGCTTCTTTGACGCCGGCAGGATAATACGCGAATATAAGCCTGATGTGGTCTTTTCCAAGGGAGGCTTTGTTGCCGTGCCGGTAACAGCCGCCGCATGGATCAACAGGGTGCCTGTTATATCACATGAATCAGATATGACACCGGGACTTGCCAACAAGATAGCAGCTCCGTTTGCAAAAAAAATATGCTGCAATTTCCCGGAAACCATGGAACATCTGCCCAAAAAGAAGGCTGTATTAAGCGGATCTCCCATACGTGCGGAGGTGCTTCAGGGAAACCGCGGGGAGGGACTTAAAATACTCGGATTTGATGGAAATAAGCCTGTACTCCTTATTATAGGAGGGTCTCTTGGCGCCCAGCATATCAATACAGCGGTAAGATCGATACTTGACAGACTTCTTGAGACCTTTGACCTTATCCACATATGCGGAAAGGGCAACCTTGCGCCTGAACTGGAGGGCAGGGCCGGCTACAGACAGTTTGAATTTGTAAGCGCGGAGCTTAAAGATTTTTTTGCCGCCGCGGATATTTTTATTTCAAGAGCAGGGGCAAATGCTATCTGTGAGCTGCTTGCGTTAAAAAAGCCGAATCTTCTCATTCCGCTTTCTGCGAATGCCAGCAGGGGAGACCAGCTTTTAAATGCGGCTTCCTTTGAAAAGCAGGGTTACTCAATGGTGCTTCAGGAAGAAAATATGACGGACGATACCCTGTATTCTTCAGTCATTGAGCTTTGGAAGAACAAAGAGAGCTATATAGAGGCGATGAATACTTCGGCGATCAGTGACGGAGTCAGCATTATTATCGGTGAAATAGAGAAGATCGCCGGAAACAAGAAATAAGACGGAGTCAGCATTTCCAATGAATATTATTGAAGCGGCAAGGGTAGTATATAAGTACACGCTGCATGATGAAGAGGATAATGTCATAGAAACACAGACAGCCCTTTCGAATTTTAGTCTTGAGATCGAAAAGGGCTCATTTGTGTGCGTACTGGGGCACAATGGATCGGGAAAGTCTTCATTCGCAAAGCTTATCAATGGTCTGAATCTGCCTGATGAGGGTACTATTCTTGTTTCCGGAAGAGATACCAGGGATGAGGATAATATCCTTAAGGTAAGGGAAAGCGCCGGTATGGTATTCCAGAATCCGGACAATCAGATCGTGGCCAATATCGTGGAGGAGGACGTGGCCTTCGGACCCGAAAATATGGGCGTGCCGTCTGAGGAAATAATTGAAAGAGTTGATTCGGTCATAGAAAAGCTGGGATTGAGCGCTTTCAGGTATAAATCCCCAAACAGACTTTCGGGCGGACAGAAGCAGCGCACGGCGATAGCCGGAATAGTTGCGATGAAGCCGCAGTGTATAGTGCTTGATGAACCTACTGCCATGCTCGACCCATCGGGAAGAAAGGATGTCCTTGATGCCGTTCATGAACTCAATAAAAAGGACGGCATTACCATAATTCTGATAACACACTATATGGAGGAGGCTATAGACGCCGACCGTCTTATAGTTATGGAAAAGGGAAATATAGCAGCGGATGCTTCGGGAAGACCGCTTGACGGGACTCCGAGGGAGCTCTTTACGAGAGTGGATGAGCTGAAAAAACATTCGCTCTCAGTCCCTGTCATTACAGAGCTTGCCTTCAGATTAAAAAATAAAGGCCTTGATATTCCGGAGGGAATACTTACGAGGAAGGAGCTGGTCGAGGCCCTGAAGGCTCTCAGAGATAAGGAAAATGCTTAAAGATATAACACTTGGACAATATTATCCGGTGGATTCGGCCATACACAGGCTTGACCCGCGCACAAAGCTCGCGGGTACGCTCCTGTATCTGATCTCACTGTTTATAACATCCACGGCAGCGGGGTATATTATCGCCACTGCCTTTCTTGGCTTCTGCATTTATATGAGCCGTGTACCGGTCAGTTACATTACAAGAGGGCTCAAGGCGATAGTTGTAATTCTTATGCTGTCAGCCTGTATAAATATCTTTTTTATTGACGGCACAGTGCTGTTCAGACTTGGCTTTATCAGGATCACCTATGAGGGCCTGATAACAGCTGCTTTTATGGGACTGAGGCTGGTTTATCTTGTGATAGGCTCATCGCTTATGACACTTACCACCACACCTACGCAGCTTACTGACGGACTTGAAAAGGGACTGGGCTTCCTGAACAGGTTTAAGCTTCCGGTACATGATATCGCTATGATGATGTCGATAGCACTCAGATTTATTCCGATCCTTACCGACGAGACAGATAAGATAATGAAAGCGCAGAAGGCGAGGGGCGCGGACTTTGAGACCGGAAACATTTTCAGAAAAGCAAAGGCTATGGTGCCGATACTTGTACCGCTGTTTATCGCGGCCTTCAGGCGAGCCTCGGATCTGGCGCTGGCGATGGAATCAAGGTGCTATCATGGAGGAAGCGGAAGAACAAAGATGAAGCCGCTTAAGTACGGTCCGAATGACAGAGCGGCCTATCTTGTGCTGCTGATCTATTTTGCCGCGATGGCAGCGTCGCGCTTCCTGTATTGAGGACTGATCGAAATGAGTATAGAAGTACGAAATCTTTCACATATATATAATAAGGGCACGGCCATGGAGTCCTATGCCGTAAAGGATGTCAGCTTCACTATAGAGGACGGCAGCTTTATCGGGCTTATAGGACATACCGGGTCCGGAAAGTCCACACTGATCCAGCATTTAAACGGACTGGAAATGCCGACGTCGGGAACGGTATTGTTCCGGGGCGAGGATATTTTTAAGCCCGGATATGATCTTATAAGACTTCGCGGACACGTTGGCATTGTGTTCCAGTATCCTGAATATCAGCTGTTTGAGGAAACTGTTATTAAGGATGTTATGTTTGGCCCCGGAAATCTCGGCTTTGACGAGGAAGAATGCAAAGATAAGGCAGAGGCGGCTCTCAGGGCTATAGGACTTGAAGAGGAGACCTGGGACAGAAGTCCGTTTGAGCTTTCGGGAGGACAGAAGCGAAGGGCGGCTCTGGCGGGTATCCTGGCTATGGAGCCGGAGGTGCTGATACTGGATGAGCCGACCGCGGGACTTGATCCGCAGGGACGAAATGAGATGCTTGAGCTTATAGGCAGGCTTCATCATGACAGAAATATGACTATCCTGCTGGTTTCACACAGCATGGACGATGTGGCGGAATATGCCGATAAGATACTGGTGATGAATAACGGCGAGCTTCTTTTTTATGATACTCCCAAGGAAGTGTTCAGGCATATTGATGAGCTTGAGAAATGCGGGCTTTCTGCGCCGGAGATCACATATCTCGCGCATGAGCTTCGCGCTGAGGGCTTCGGGATCGATGTGACGCTGTCGACTGTCGACGAAGCGGAAGATGCTATTTTAAACCTGTTTGGAGCGGGCAGGCCGTGAGAAGGATAAGGCTTACAATTGCATATGACGGTACGGCTTTCTGCGGATTTCAGGTCCAGCCTGACGCAAGGACTGTGGAGGGTGAGCTGAACAGA
This sequence comes from Eubacteriales bacterium, assembly GCA_030531385.1. Classification (GTDB taxonomy): domain Bacteria; phylum Bacillota; class Clostridia; order Lachnospirales; family Lachnospiraceae; genus Avilachnospira. The sequence continues at coordinate 47,010 of JAUNNP010000001.1, read as the reverse complement.
GCACTCAGTGAGCTTACGGGTGAGAATATAACGGTTATAGGCGCGAGCAGGACAGACAGCGGAGTGCATGCACTCGGAAATATAGCTGTGTTTGATACAGAAAGCACTATTCCCGCTGAAAGGTTTCCGTTTGCGCTGTTAAGCTTTCTTCCCGAAGATATGAAGGTGACGGAAGGCTGCGAGGTTCCGCTTTCCTGGCACCCAAGAAAGCAGGACTGCATAAAGACCTATGAATATGTATACAGCTGCGGAAGGCTGGAGGATCCGAAGAGCCGGCTTTATGCCGCTTTTTATGAGAGCGACCCGGATATAGACAAAATGTGTGAAGCGGCCGGATATCTTGTCGGGGAGCACGATTTTACTTCCTTTGCCAATCCATCGTCCCAGATACTTAAGGAAGGCGGAAGCGCTGTAAGGACTATTTATTCGATCGCGCTCAGAGAGGACGGCAGGACAGCAGGGAACGAAAACAGGACAATAAGACTCAGCATTACCGGCAATGGCTTTCTTTACAATATGGTAAGGATAATAGCAGGAACGCTTATGAATGTCGGAACAGGCAGATGGACGCCGGAAAAGGTTGCTGAGGCCCTTTCAGCTCTTGACCGCACTAAGGCCGGCCCCACAGCTCAGGCAAGAGGCCTTACGCTTGTGAGCATCCGCTATATTGAAGGCAAAGAAGGCTCCTGCGAAGCGAAAGACTGAAACAAGGACGCAAAGGACCGGAAATTGAAGGAGCGAAAAAGTAAAATTCTCATAGAAATCCGGTTGACAGCATTTACTTTAAAAAGTATAATGATTTAGCTGTCGCTTAAGACGGCGGTTTTTTAATGTAGTTTTTAATGCAGACACCAATAGCCCCGGTAGAAGCATTAACCTATAAAATAAAATATATTTAGGAGGGTAACCATGAAAAGTTATGTGGCTACACCGGCTACCATTGAGAGAAAATGGTACGTTGTTGACGCAACAGATAAGACTCTTGGACGCCTTGCTTCTGAAGTGGCTAAGGTTTTGAGAGGTAAGAACAAGCCTACTTACACACCATTCCTTGATACAGGCGATTATGTGATCATCGTTAACGCTGAGAAGTTCAAGGTATCAGGCAAGAAGATGACACAGAAGACATACTTCAGCCATTCAAAGTACATCGGCGGAACAAAGGTCGTAACACTGCAGGAGATGCTTGAGAAGCATCCTGAGAGAGTTATCGAGCACGCGGTTAAGGGCATGCTTCCACAGGGTGCACTTGGAAACGCAATGTATAAGAAGTTATTCGTTTATTGCGGACCGGATCATAAGCACCAGGCTCAGAAGCCTGAAGAGCTTACATTTTAATCGGTGGGAGGAAGTATAATGTCAGTTACAAAGTATTACGGCACAGGCCGCAGAAAAAAATCTATCGCAAGAGTATATGTAACTCCAGGTACCGGAAAGATCACCGTTAACGGTAAGGATATCGAAGAGTATTTCGGACTTGAGACACTTAAGGTTATCGTTCGTCAGCCGTTCGCAGCTATTCACGGCGAGGGCAAGTTCGATGTTATCGCCAACGTTCACGGCGGCGGAATCGCAGGTCAGGCCGGAGCTATCAGACACGGTATCTCACGTGCACTTCTTCAGGAGGATGCAGATAACAGACCTGCTCTTAAAAAGGAAGGATTCCTTACAAGAGATTCACGTATGAAGGAGCGTCGTAAGTACGGTCTCAAGAAGGCTCGTAAGGCTCCGCAGTTCTCAAAGAGATAATCGGCAATTACATATATTGCAAAACAAAGAAAAGACAATGGCTCTTCAGATGCTCGCATCCGAAGGGCTTTTCGTTTATATACAATTTGACCTTAAGGTGATATAATATTTAGAATTTCATTTATAGGGCAAATGCTGTTTTTAACAGCCCGGCGTGAGGAATAAAGATGAATGCAGTTATAGTTGGATGCGGCAAGGTAGGAAGCGAAATAGCGATGACTTTAGTCACCGACGGACACAACGTGTCCGTGATCGATGCATCACAAAAATCCCTGGATAATATAGAGGAATACCTGGATGTAATGACCTTCCTCGGAAACGGTACAGACCTTGAGCTTCTTAAGGAGGCAGGTATTGAAAATGCCGATATTTTCATTGCGGTAAGTACATCCGATGAGGTCAATCTGCTTTCTTGCATGATCGCAAAGCAGTTTGCCAAATGTGAGACTATAGCCAGAGTAAGAAGCCCGCTTTACTATAAGCAGGCAGAGTTCTTTAAGGCAAAGCTTGGACTTTCGCGTGTCATTAATCCGGAGTTCGTTGCGGCTTCGGAGATGTACAACATCCTTCAGTTCCCGGCACTCAGCCGTATAGATGTGTTTGAGGGAACTAATGTCGTTATATCGACAATGCATGTTACACCGGAATACAAGATGATAGGAAAGAATCTCCAGCAGATCCGCATGGAAACGCCTAACATTAAGGCACTTGTCTGCGCGGCGGTAAGAGGTGATGAAGTCATCATTCCTTCGGGCGATTTTGTGGTAAATGAGGGTGATGATATCACCATGGTAGCCACAAGAAATGACATCAGGGCCTTCATCAAGGCGGAGGGGATCCCAAACAGACCTGCTGAGAACATTATCATAGCGGGCGGCGGAACTATTGCCCATTACCTGGTGGAAAAGCTTCTTACCAGAGGCAAAAATGTGCGCCTTATAGATAAGGACGAGCAAAAATGCATAGACTTTTCGGAGCAGTTTGCTGACTGCGAGGTCATAAAGGGTGACGGTACTGACAGAAAGTTCCTTATGAGACATGGACTTTCCATGGCGGATGCATTCATACCGCTTACAGGCATTGATGAAGAAAATATAGTTATCGCCAATTATGCCAAAAATGCCACCAGGGCAAAGGTAATCACAAAGGTCAGCCGTACTGATATGAATGACCTTATCCAGACCTTAAAGCTCGATTCAGTTATCTATCCAAAGATGATGACGGCAGATATTATCACCCAGTATGTCAGAGCTAAGAATGCAGGAGCCGGCGGCAATGTGGCTACACTTTTCCGCTATCTGGACAATCGTATAGAGATAGCCGAGTTCAAGGCCACATCGGAATTTAAGTATCTGAATATTCCTTTTGCGGAGCTCAGCCTTAAAAAGAATCTTATCATAGCAGGAATTATACGCGGGGGAGAATTCATTGTTCCTTCAGGCAGAAATATGATAAAAGACAATGATTCAGTTATTATCGTAACCACAAATAAGGGAATCAATTCACTTACTGATATAGTTGCGGGAAAGTAATCAGGATAAAGAATGAATCTTTTTGTTATAGGAAAAATCATAGGTTATGCGCTTTGTCTGGAATCGGCACTTATGATCCTGCCGCTGGCATTTACCATATACTATCAGGAAAGCACACTGCCCTTTACCATTCCCATGATCATGGGTGTACTGCTCGGGTTTTTACTGACAAGGACAGGAAAGCAGGCAAATAAGATGGCATCCAAGGAAGGCTTTGTATCCACCGGACTTACCTGGATCGTACTTTCCCTTGTCGGAATGCTTCCTTTTATGATCTGCGGAGCTGTGACCAATCCTTTTGACGCTTTCTTTGAGACTGTATCCGGATTCACAACGACAGGGTCCAGCATACTTACCGATATAGAGGCGCTTCCAAAGGGCGTGCTTATCTGGAGAAGCTTTACACACTGGATCGGAGGCATGGGTATTCTGGTATTCATGTCGGCCATAGTTCATTTTGGCGACGGATCACAGATGAACCTGATAAAGGCCGAAAGCCCGGGACCGGTGGTCTCAAAGCTCCTTCCAAAGGCCAGCGATACAGCTAAGATACTTTATGTTATCTATACCATGCTGACCGTGATCACACTGGTCGTACTGCTTGCTCTGAAAATGCCGTTTTTTGACGCACTGTGCATTACCTTTGGCGCTGCAGGCACCGGAGGCTTTGGAGTGCTCAATGACAGCTGTGCAAGTTATACCATAGCCCAGCAGGCTGTAGTGACCGTTGCCATGCTGGCATTCGGAGTTAATTTCAGTTTCTACTTTTTCATTATTATGAAAAAGGTGGACCAGGCTCTGCATATGGAGGAGGTATGGCTGTATCTGTTCATAGTTGCGGGAGCCATATTACTGATCTCACTTGATCTTATGATGCAAAACGGATTTTCCGCGCCGTTTATGACCATACATAATGCAGCCTTCCATGTCTCGTCAATAATCACAACAACAGGCTATGGAATAGATGATATCAATCTCTGGCCGCATTTTTCACAGGGGATCATCGTGGTACTCATGTTTGCGGGTGCCTGCGCCGGCTCTACAGGCGGCGGATATAAGATATCAAGACTCCTGCTCATGTGGAAGGCGGCTCTCAGAGACCTTGCCATACAGCTTCATCCGGGCATAGTCAAAAAAGTCCATATTGATGGAAAGCCCGTAGAGGAGAAGGTCATCAGACTTACAGGCATTTACACCTTCCTCTACAGCATGATCATGATAATATCGGTAATGCTGATATCGCTGGATAAAATGGACTGGTCCTCGACCATAACCTCTGTTATAGCCACCTTCAACAATATCGGACCGGGTATCGGAGTAAACGGCACCTGCGGAAACTATTCTGAGTTTTCGAATTTCAGCAAGCTTATCCTGAGCGCAGATATGCTCATAGGACGACTCGAGATCTTCCCAATACTCGCACTCTTCCGCAAGGAGACCTGGAGAAAATTCTGATTAGGAATAAAGAAAAATCTTCAAAAAAAGAAAACTGCCCTCAGCGGCAGTTTTCTTTTTGGTGTTTCTCAGATCAAAGGCCGGTCCTTCGGATATTGGAATCAAGAAGCTTATTGAAGCCCAGCCAGCCGTCGGCATTTACAGGGTCCTTTGACTTGATGGCCTCGTTCATGGTCTCGACCTTGGCATCCATATTGTCCATAAAGCTTAAGACAAGGGCTTCCATGATGGCCGGTTTCTTGGGGGAGCCGTATTCGAGCTCACCGTGGTGAGAAAGAATCATGTGCACGAGCTCATCGGAAAGCTTCTTTGGGAAACCTTCGATGGACGCAATATGTCCGCTTACCATTTGTGAGCCAATGATTATGTGACCGAGGAGCTGACCTTCGTCAGTATAGTCATTTTCGGGAAATGCTGAGAGCTCCTTTGTTTTTCCGATGTCGTGGAGGATGGCACCGGCGACAAGGAGATCGCGGTTTAAAAAGGAGTAGTGCCCGGCAGCATTGTCACAAAGCTGCGCCACACTTAAGGTGTGCTCAAGAAGGCCTCCTATAAAGCCGTGGTGAATGGACTTTGCCGCACTGTGGGAAGTAAAGGTCTTCATGAAAGCGGCATCCCCGAAAAATGAATCGAGAAGCTTTGAAAGATATGGATTCTTCACACTGCTTATGAGCGCTTTAAGCTCAGAGGTCATTTTGCTGATGTCTTTATCCGAAACAGGGAAGTAATCGGAAGGATCGTACTGTCCCTCCGAGGCTTTGAGAAGTCTTGTGATATTAAGCTGTTTCGCGCCGTTGAATATGGTGACATTACCATCTATGATAATGAAATCCATCGGGTCAAAATCACCTATTCCGGGGCTGTTTGGCTCCCATATCTTGGCATCTATCTGGCCTGTCTTATCCTGCAGGGTAACATTTGCATATTCCTTTCCGTTTCTGGTCACTGCAAGATTCTTGGTCTTGCAGAGATAGACATCGCGTACGCGCATTCCTTCGTTTAAGGTTTCTATGTATTTCATATCCGCTCTTTTCTATACAGATTTCTTAGGTTTAACTTAAGAAGTATAATGCATGTGTCGATATTTCTCAAGTGATGTGGTAAAATCAATTTCCAATCAATTATTTATAAAGGAAAATGGAGTTTAACTATGAAAAAGATATTTTTGGCAGCTTTATTTATTTCAGTTATGGCATTTGGCATGAACAGCTTTGCCGGGACTCCGGGAGTTATCATTCCGGACAGTGTTAAGGAGAGCATGGGCACACATCCGGGACCGCTTGGGTTAAATGTCAGACCTATGGCACCGGGACCGCAGATCATGGCGAGCGCCGGTGAGGCAAAGACCGTTATGGTTGATGATATAGCAGTACCGGCAGAGGCGACTGTAGTCGTTACACTTAAGTGCGGAAAGAATGACAGCGCGGGTATACTTAAGCTGTTTAAAAAGACTGAAGCCGAAGATGGCAGTGTTTCCTTTAAGCAGATCCTTGTAAGTAACGCGACACTTGGTAAGAATGGACTTTATAAGGAAAAGGAAGGCGACAACAAGACTCCTGTCGGAGTATTCAAGATGAACACGCCAATGGGAATAAAGTCTGCGCTTTCGGGTTTTCCGGAGAATTATCTAAAGGTCAATGATACTCATTATTGGAATGGGGATTCAGTATCATCAAGATATAATAAGCTTGTAAGTACAGATGACTATTCTAATTTCAGAACCTCTGAATCCGAACATATAGTGGATTATCCGGGTTACTATAACTATTGCATCGATTCAGGCTATAACTATGACGGTGAGCCATACCGGGGATCGGCTATCTTCTTACACTGTCAGGTGGATGGACAGACCACACACGGATGTATCGCGATCCCGGAAAATGATATGATCGAGGTGATGAGAAACTATGCCGAAGGCAGCACATATATGGCCATTGCCGAGAAATAAAAAAAGTCCCTTAACAAGGGAGGAGCCCCGATAGACGAATCTAACGGGGCAAGCATTATGAAAAAAATTATTTACAATGCAGTAACAATGATTATTTCTACTGTTTGTGATTACATAGTAACAGTCAATAGTTTCGGAATTATGTTGACGGTGTAAAAAGATTTTTAAGGAAATATGAACGAAATATGAACGTGCAGGCACATGCCAAAATAAATCTCAGTCTCGATATTACGGGACTGACGGATAATGGGTATCATCTGGTCAAAATGGTCATGCAGAGTCTCGAGCTTTGTGATGATATAGAACTTATCAAGGCACCGGAAAATGAAATAAGGCTGACTGTAACAGATCTGAGAGGAAAGGCTTCCGGAGATCATGGCAAAAATATACCGGCGGACAAGGATAACCTCATGTACCGGGCAGCCGAGATGATACTTAAGGAAGCAGGCGTGAGAGGCGGCGTGCAAATGCATCTTACTAAAAGGATCCCTGCCGCAGCGGGACTTGCCGGCGGTTCGGCAGATGCCGCAGCTGTGTTTAACGGAATAAACGCATTGTATGAGCTTGGCTTTTCAAAGGAAAAGCTCATGGATATGGGTGTCAGGCTGGGTGCGGATATTCCTTACTGCATCATGGGAGGCACAGCGCTGGCCGAGGGAATAGGTGAGCGCCTTACAAGGATAGATTTCGGAATATCCTGCTATGTTCTTCTCGTAAAGCCCTCTTTGGGGCTTTCAACTCCTGAGGTATACCGCGCTTATGATAAGGCTGAGAGAGACGGGCTTGTGACCCGCCATCCTGATGTCTCAAAAATGGTATCAGCACTTAGCAGTGTTAAGAAGGGTGAAGTGTATGCCGGAAATGCTGACGGCAAAGCAGCTGATGAACAAGCGGCCATAAGGGCTGAGAGTGCAAAAATGATCTGCGGGGAGCTTGGCAATGTTCTTGAGTATGCCGTCATTCCAAGCGTTCCTCTTATCAGCAGGATAAAGCGGGATATGCTCAGGCTCGGAGCTGAAGGAACGCTGATGACCGGAAGCGGTTCTACGGTCTTTGGGCTGTTTTCTGAAAGTGAAGCTATGCATAAAGCGGCCGCGGGCTTTTCATCCATGGATTATGCAGATTGTCTTTCGGATATTATTGAGACGAAATTCATATAGGTAAAAATCATTTTCTAAAATGAAAACCGGAGCATTTTGTCATTTGGCAAATATTCGGTCTTGTATTTTTGTATTTTTTTTAGTACCATAGCGTGTAGAGAGGTCTAAAATGCTATGAGTTCTGATTTTACAGTAATTAAGGATGAATATATGCCGCTTCGTGAGCTGGTATTTACTACGCTCAGACAGGCTATTTTGAAGGGTGAGCTTCAGCCGGGGGAAAGACTTATGGAGATCCAGCTGGCTGAGAAAATGGGAGTCAGCCGTACACCGATAAGGGAGGCGATAAGAAAGCTTTCAAATGAGGGGCTTGTTACCCTGATCCCGAGAAAAGGTGCTGTGGTCGCCGGCATTTCAGAAAAAATGCTTACGGATGTGCTTCAGGTCAGAATGACCCTGGAGAAGATGGCATTTGAATGTGCGTTTGCCAATTTCAACGAAAAGGATATCGATAAGCTCGCCAAAGCCGAGGATGATTTTGAAGCTGAGGTCAGAGGCGGGGATCTGGTCCGTATCACAGAGGCGGACGAGAGATTTCATTTTGTGATCTATGATGCGGCCAATAATGATAAGCTTAAGGAAATACTGAGCAACCTTAAGGAAAATATGTATCGTTACCGCATGGAATATACCAAGGATGTGGATACACGCCAGTCGCTTATGGAGGAACATAGAGAGATCTATGACTCGTTCATTTCGGGCGATTATGATAAGGGTCTCAAGGTGGTGGAAAGGCATATCAAGAATCAGGAAATTGCGGTACTTAACAGGCTGAGCCAGGACAGAGCCTGATGAACAGATAAGCCAGATGTGTTGAAAAAAGAACTGTGGCGTTTGCTGCAGTTTTTTAATTTTGAGTTAATAATGCTGATATAAGATATCCGCATCATGACAGATAATAATCGGAGGAAGCATTTGATGGAAGCAGAAGCAAAGAAAAGCAATAAGTCAAAAATCTTGATCGTAATTGCAGTGATAGCCGTGATCGCGGTAGCGGCACTTGCCGTTTACAGGATCCTTGGAAAGACAAAGGATATTGAAACCAAGTCGCTGTCTACGGTGTCGGTCGGACATCCTGAGACAGGAGATATATCGATAGATACCAGCCTGATAGGCACAGTCTCACCGGGCGATGTATATTATGTTGTTCCCAAGGTAAGCGGAGAGATTACCGATATCTTTGTTTCCGTAGGTGATGAAGTCGAGGAAGGACAGGATATCTGCACTATTGATAATCAGAAGGCTATTGATGCTGCAAAGATATCCTTAGACAGTGCGGCTGTTTCACTTAAGAACGCACAGGAATCAGCACAGCTTGCAAAGACCAATCTTGACAGAATGACAGCACTCCTTGCAACAGGAGACATTTCAAGACAGAGCTATGAGTCTACAAAAAATAGCTATGATCAGGCATCTGCAGGCGTTCAGGCAGCACAGCTGCAGCTTGAGGGCGCCCAGCTTCAGTATGATACTCAGGTCGAGTTTGCGACTGTTACAGCACCTACGGCAGGAACGGTCGAGTCAGTAAATATGAGTGTCAATGGTCTTGTTTCATCCGCTTCACAGGTGTGTGTAATTTCCTCCAGTGGTGATAACAAAATCAAATTCAATGTTACCGACAGATTACTGGATGCATTTAAGACAGGCAACGAGATCACTGTTACAAAGCAGGGCTCGGAGTATAAGGCAAAGGTCACTTCCGTATCGACGCTTCCGAGTGCTTCAACGGGACTTTATCCCATTGAAGCAGCGTTTGTCGGAGACAATGCTATTCCGAACGGCGCAAGTGTAAAGCTGAATTTCATATCTGAAAAAGCCGAGGGTGTTATGCTCATGGATACCGATGACATCAGCTACGATGGCGGAAAGACCTATGTTTATACCATCAGCTATGATACAGAGGGGCTGAACGATGAGGCTACTATCATCGATGAAAACAATAAGCTTGGCACCGTTCATAAAAACGAGGTGGAGACAGGCCTTTCAAACAATGAAAAGACCGAGATCGTAAGCGGAATTACATCAGACAGCCTTGTCATCAAGAGCTGGACCGCTCAGCTTTATGAGGGCGCAAAAGTACAGGTGCTTCCGGAGGGCTGATGAATTATGATGACTAATCTGACAAAACTTGTCCTCAAAAGACCTGTAACAACGGTCCTTTGTATTATTTCATTGCTGTTCTTCGGAGCTATCAGTATTCTGAATATGAAGCTGGAGCTTACTCCGGATATCAACATGCCCATGCTTGTTGTGACCACAGCATATCCGGGAGCAAACCCTGAGGATATCGACGAGCTCGTTACAAAGGAGATCGAGGACGCGATCGGAACTCTTGACGGCATCGACAGCATGACCAGCATGTCCAATGAGAACTATGCTCTTACCATGCTTCAGTATGATTACGGTACTGATATGGACAATGCTTATTCAGAGCTTAGAAAAAAGCTTGACAATGTGCAGTCGAACCTTCCGGATGATGCCAATGATCCGCAGGTCATGGAGTTTGACGTAAACCAGATGGCATCGGTCTACGTCGTAGTAAAGAACTCAAGCGTTAATAATATTTATGAATATGCGGATAAGTATGTTGTTCCGGAGCTTGAGAAGGTCCCGTCCATCGCTTCGGTGGATATTTACGGCGGACAGCAGGAGTATGTAAAGGTAGAGCTTGATCCGGAAAAGCTTGCGCAGCTTCATCTGGACATGTCTTCTATAGCTTCGATCGTGGGCTCAGCTTCATTCTCTATTCCGGCAGGCTCGACAACTGTCGGCAATACCGACATGAGCATTTCACTCGGTGTTGAGTATAAGACTCCGGATGAATTAAAGCGGATCCCTATCACCTACGGAAACGGAAATATCATTTACCTTGAGGATATAGCGAATGTTTCAAGAACTCTGGAGGACGTAGAGGCTATAGGACGCTATAACGGTGAGGATGTAGTTATTCTTGCGCTCAGCAAGAATAACCAGTATACAGCAGCCAATGTTTCAAGCTCAGCCCATAAGGTATTTGATTCCCTTATGGCCGAGAACCCCAATCTTACCTTTGAGATGGTTCAGGATGCTTCGGATCAGATAAACAGCTCTCTTAAGACTGTTTTTGAGACGATGATACTTGCAATAATCATCTCGACCGCGGTACTTTTCCTGTTCTATGGAGATATGAAGGCTTCTCTTATCGTTGCCACCTCCATTCCTATTTCCATACTTACGGCACTTGTAATGATGGGAAGAATGGGATACTCGCTCAATGTAGTAACACTTGGATCCATGGTTCTTGCCGTCGGAATGATGGTAGATAACTCAGTCGTAGTACTCGAGGCCTGCTTCCGTGCGATGGAGCTTGATCCGGATCAGAGCTTTAATGGATATATCAAAAATGCGATAAACGGAACTGATTCCGTTGCAGCCAGTATCTTCGGTTCTACGCTTACGACCTGCGTAGTATTCCTTCCGCTCGGATTCCTGAACGGACTTTCGGGCCAGTTCTTCCAGCCTCTTGGAATGACTATCGTATTCAGTATGGTGGCATCACTTATTTCGGCACTTGCCATAGTTCCGCTCTGCTTCGTTTATTATAAGCCTGAGGAGAAGGAAAAGGCGCCGGCATATTCTGCGATCAGGGCAATGCAGAAGGGCTACCGTGCTATTGAGAGAACGATACTGAAGCATAAGAAGAAAACAGTCGTCGTAACATTTATCTTCCTTGCAATCTCTATCCTTTGCGCAACAAGACTTGACGCGGTCCTTATGCCGGATATGGATCAGGGACAGATACAGGTGGCTGTGGACATGAAACCGGGACTTACCACAGAAAAGCAGCAGGAAAAGTTTAAGGTCATCGAGGATATGGTCATGGAGGAGGAAGACCTTGACAGATACATGCTCAGCGGCGGTGCGGGAAGCCTTATGTCTTCATCTACCGGAACTCTGGTTGCTTATCTTAAGGATGACAGAAAGCAGAGCACGGCCGAGGTCGTTGAGAAGTGGAAGAAAAAATTCCAGGTCGTTGATGACTGTGATATTGATGTAAGTGTATATTCACAGACAAGCTCGATGAATGTTTCTTCGGGATATTCGCTTTCACTTGTTTCTGCGGATTATGATGATTTAAAGGCTGTTTCAGATAAGATATACAATGAACTTAAGATGGACAGCAGAGTCACTGCGGTAACATCAACACTTGCAAACTCTACTCCGATCATCAAATTTGATATAGACCCTGTGGCAGCGGCGGCGGAAGGCTTTGTCCCGGCAGCTGCAGCAGGCGGTCTTTACACGATGATATCCGGTAAGGAAGCCGACACCATTGATGTCGACGGAGTAAATATGTCCGTCATGGTGGAGTATCCAAAGGACGAGTTCAATGATATCAATAAGGTAAAGAATATCCAGCTTACATCCTCATCGGGCAACACGGTATTCTTAAAGGATATTGCCGATGTCAGGTTCGCGGACAGCCCTTCATCCATTCAGAGAGTGGATAAGCAGTATAATGCAAGAATAAGCGCAAGTTATACAGAGCTTGCTGACAAAAATACAGCAAAGGATATTGCTGAAAAGTATGTTAAGCCAAATATGGTCGAGGGTGTAAGCGAGAAGGCAAATACCCAGATGGAGATGATGACAGAGGAGTTCACAAGCCTTGGTACAGCGATCGTTATCGCTATCTTCCTTGTATTCGTTGTGATGGCAGCCCAGTTCGAGTCACCGAGATTCTCCATCATGGTCATGACGACAGTGCCGTTTGCCATGATAGGTTCCTTCGGACTTTTGTTCCTTCTTGACATTCCTTTAAGTATGCCGACCATTATAGGTTATCTCATGCTTATTGGTACCGTAGTTAATAATGGTATTCTTTATGTAGATACAGTAAACCAGCTCAGAAATGAGATGGAATTTGAAGACGCGATAGTTGAGGCGGGAGCAATAAGACTTCGTCCTATTCTTATGACGACCCTTACCACTATTCTTTCCATGCTGCCGATGGGACTTGGAATCGGACAGGCAGGAGCTGTCATGCAGGGTCTTGCGCTCGTTAACGTCGGAGGACTTTTGACTTCAACGGTTATGGCACTGCTTGTGCTTCCGGTCTACTATCATATCATGAGCCGCAAAAAGAGAAGGGCTTAATGAAGAAAGGTGAAAAGCTTATGAGATCTATTGCCAGATACGCAGCGATATGTTCCGTTGGAGTCATTATGGCTTCGACGCCTGCATTTGCAGCGGCACCGGGAGTACTGCATACTGCTGAAGAAATGGAACATCTTTCAGACAATAATCTTGAGTGGTATGAAATAGACGGCCTTATTTCTGAATATAACGCCACTGTCGTAAAAAACAGAAACGACTACAATAAGGATGAGGAACGCACTTATAACGCAAGTCAGGTAACAGAATATCTGCTTGATGAGGCAAATAAGATGGATGACCTTGCAGAGAAGTATTCGGATATCAGTGCCATTCTTTCGGCTACATACAGAAATTCGGCCAATTCACTTAAATTGCAGGCTGAAAGTAATGTTCTGGACGGTCAGATCATAAAAATGCAGTATGATCTGGTTGAAAAGCAGACTGCGGCAGGTGCGAGGACAGCATTTATAAACTACTATACCTCACTTTATGAAAAGGAGTACGCGGTTGAAAATATAGCATATCTTGAAAGAGTCTATGCCTCTACGGTAAACAGAAGGAATCTCGGTATGGCTACTGAGATAGAGGAGCTTACCGCGAAGGAGAATCTTGAGAATGCGAAGGCAGGTCTGCTCACCACGGAAACAAGTATTGGAAGCAATAAAACAGGACTGCTTGTAATGTGCGGCTGGGCCTACGATGCCGAGGGGGTTATAGGTGAGCTTCCCGAGATGAGCGTTGACAGCATCTCGGCTATAAATTATGAAGCGGACAAGGCTTATGCGGAGGCAAACAACCTTACGCTCAAAATGGATCAGATCAAGATGAGCAACGCAAAGGGCGGAAGCTATACCGAGCTTGTTGTGACTCAGAACGAGAACCAGTATGGCAGCGACAGGAGTTCCTTTGGAATCAACTTTAAGTCCGCCTACGACTCTCTTGTGAATTCCGGAACAGCTTATACCAATGCACTGAACGACAAGGCAGTTGCCGATCAGAATCTTGCTGCGGCACAGAATTCATATAATCTCGGAACCATCAGTGAGCTTGAGCTCAGGGCGAAGGTAATTGCCGATAAGTCAGCAGATATGGCTGTTAAAAAGGCTTACGCTGCAATGGTGCAGGCTAAGGCAAAATATGATGACGCGTTAAACGGCAACATTTGATCTGATTTATGAAAAATATGAAAAAGCTGAAAAAAACAATAATAATGGCTGCGGCTCTTGGCACGTCTGCGGCGATTTCATTTGCCGCTTACGCAGCTGTGGTCGAGGTCGATGAGTATGGTGTGGCCTATGTTTTAAATGATGATGGGACAAAGGACTACAACAATGTTCCGCCTCAGGATAATTCCCCGGAGAATGCTGAGGCAGCTGCTGTTTTGTATGATACCAACAGCTATGACTGGAAAGCTGAGGAAACAGGCTTTCCGGGCGGGATGAGCGCTGAAAGATATGCGGCGCTTTGCGACAATGTAATAGAGTGGGATGAGATATCAGATCTGATAACATATTGGAACCCTACATATGTAAAATATTATAATCAGGCAAATTCGAATATACAGGAGCTCAGAAATTCATATGATGAGTTCAGCTCACAGATGAAGGACCAGCTCGAGACCCTTGACGTGACTATGGAGGATCTGAGGTATACTCAGCAGAATCTTTCAAAGACCACGAGCAGCCTGGTCACTATAGACGGAGTCACAATGCCGAAGGAGGCTGCTCTTAATGCGGTGAGCAGCGGACTTTCAGCGGCCGGGGCAGGCCAGAGGTCTATTATCAGCTCTCTTGGGTCTACAAAAAGGTCACTGTATCTGGCGGGATCCACTGTAAGGACAGCGCTGGCGCCGGTAAAGAATCAGATGATATCGGTCGTTGAATCACTGGTGATATCCTATAAAACACTCGAGGTAAACCGCTCAATGGTGGCCCAGCAGGTCGAACTGTACCGGACACTATACAATATGCAGGCAAATATGCAGGCACAGAATATGGCGACCCAGGCCGCGGCTTCTTCGTATCTGAATCAGCTGAACACAGCTCAAAAGACGCTGACAGAGCTTGACTCTGGGTTAGCCCAGCTTAAGAAAAATATCGCGGTACAGTGCGGGTATGATATCAATACAGATATTACTATAGCGGACCTCCCGGAGCCGGATACACACTACCTTGACGGAAGAAGTTATGAAGCGGACAAAAAGCAGGCTGTAGATGGCAACAGTACGGTCATTTCGGCAGGGTCACTCAGCAATTATGAGTATTCATCATACGGAATGGAGCTTCGTGATATGGGAGAGAATGAGGCGAGAGGCAAGGCTTCAGCCGCCATGGACTCGATCGGCAATGAGCTGCAGAGACAGGCTATACTTGTCGGAGCGACCGAGACCTCACTCAGAAAGGCTGAGCTTACAGCCAATGCCGCGGAGGTAAAATACAGTCTTGGAATGCTGTCAAATGCTGAGTATGAATCACTGCGCATGCAGTACATAAGCTATAAAGCGGCAGCCGCAATGAACAAGCTTAATCTTCATCAGGCCATAGAGAATTATAAGTGGGCCATGATGGGAGTTATGAGCGTAGGGTAAATTTATATAATTGACATTGATACGGAATATATGTAAAATATATTCCGTGTTTTTATGTGGTAAAGGTATCTGTATCCATATATTTACACTAAGTAAAATAAATAATTATATCTTAGGAGGTACAAGATGACAATAATCATGGTCATGCTTGTGCTTATTGTAGTTGTTATCGTAGCCTTTGCGGCATATAGTTTCGGTAAGAAACAAGGCAACAAGGAATATGAACAAAAGGTTGGGTCGGCGGAAACAAGAGCCAGATCTATAATAGACGACGCAGTAAAGACAGCAGAGACAAAAAAGAGAGAGGCTTTGCTTGAGGCTAAAGAAGAGGCCATCAAGAACAAGGCAGAGTTTGAAAAGGAGCAGCGCGAGAGACGCCACGAGCTCCAGCAGCAGGAACAGAGACTTGTAAAGCGCGAGGAAAATGCTGAAAAGCTTCAGGCAGAGCTTGCAAAAAAGGACAAGGAACTCAACACCAAGGACAATACACTTAACCGCAAGGCTGAGGAGATCAGGCAAAAGCATGCCGAGGTGATCACAGAGCTTGAGAGGATATCCGGACTCACGGCGGATCAGGCGAAGGAGGAGCTTCTTAATTCGGTCAGAGAGGATATCAGGATAGATACCGCGAAGATCATCAAGGAATATGACAATATTGCCAAGGAAGAAGCCGAAAAGAGAGCCAAGGAGTATATCGTTACGGCTATTCAGCGGTGCGCGGCCGATCATGTGGCTGAGTCCACCGTTTCTGTGGTTCAGCTTCCAAATGATGACATGAAGGGAAGGATCATCGGAAGAGAAGGAAGAAATATCCGTGCGCTTGAGACACTCACCGGAGTTGAGCTTATCATTGATGACACACCGGAGGCAGTTGTTCTTTCAGGCTTCGACCCTGTGAGAAGAGAGATCGCCAGAGTCGCCCTTGAGAAGCTTATAGTTGACGGCAGAATACATCCTTCACGTATTGAAGAAACTGTAGAAAAGGCACGGAAAGAGGTCGACAACACCATTCGCGAGGAAGGTGAGGCGGCAGTGCTCGAGGTTGGCGTTCATGGTCTTAATCCGGAGCTTGTAAAGCTGCTTGGACGCATGAGATTCAGGACTTCCTACGGTCAGAATGGACTTAAGCATAGTATAGAGGTAGCACAGCTTTCCGGACTTCTTGCTGCAGAGCTTGGATATGATGTACGTCTTGCAAAGCGCGCAGGACTTCTTCATGATATTGGTAAGTCAGTTGACCATGAGCAGGAAGGTACCCATGTTACGCTTGGAGCTGAGATATGCCGCAAGTATAAGGAATCACCGGTAGTTATCAATGCTGTTGAGTCCCACCATGGGGATGTGGCACCGACAAGCCCGATCTCATTTATCGTAGCGGCGGCGGATGCTATTTCCGCATCACGTCCGGGAGCAAGAAGAGAGTCGCTTGAGACTTATACACAGAGACTTAAGCAGCTTGAGGAGATCACCAATTCGTATAAGGGTGTTGAAAAATCATTTGCCGTACAGGCAGGCCGTGAGGTCCGCATAATGGTCGTTCCGCAGGAGGTCAGCGAAGCTGACATGGTCATCCTTTCAAGAGATATCGCAAAGAGGATCGAGGATGAGATGACATACCCGGGACAGATAAAGGTAAATGTTATCAGAGAAACAAGAGTTACAGCAACAGCAAAGTAAGTTATGTACCAGATAGATTTTAAGAAACCGATAAAGGTTCATTTTATAGGCATTGGCGGAATCAGTATGTCAGGACTTGCAGAGATACTGATGAGAGAGGGATTTCAGATAAGCGGATCGGATATGAAGGCATCACCGCTTACTGAAGGACTTAAGGAAAAAGGCGCAGGCATAGCCATCGGTCAGAGAGCTGAAAATATTGAAGCTCCGGATCTTGTGGTCTATACAGCGGCTATTCATCCGGACAATCCGGAGTATGCTGAAGCGGTAAGGAAAAATATCCCGATGCTTTCCAGGGCGGAGCTGCTTGGAGAGATAATGAGCAATTATTCTGAAGCTGTAAATGTTGCGGGCACACATGGCAAGACGACAACGACCTCGATGATCTCGGAGATCCTGATAAAGGCTGATAAGGACCCAACGGTAAGCGTAGGCGGTCTGCTCGATGCCATAGGAGGCAACTTAAGAAACGGAGCAAAGGATCTTTTTGTTGCCGAGGCATGCGAATATACCAACAGCTTTTTAAGCTTTCATCCGACTATAGCGGTCATCCTGAATGTTGAGGCAGATCACCTGGATTTCTTTAAGGACATTGATGATATAAGGAACAGCTTCAGAAAATTTGTCAAGACTCTTCCTCAGGATGAGACAGGATGCCTTATAATCAACGGCGCCATAGAGAACAGAGACTTCTTCATGGAAGGCATGGGCTGCGACTGCCTTACCTTTGGAATTGGCGGTGACTATGATTATACTGCTGAGGATATCAGCTACGATGACTTTGCGAGACCGTCATATACTCTTGTAAAAAGAGGCGAGAAGCTTGGACGTGTCATCCTGAAGGTACACGGAAAGCATAATGTACTTGATTCGCTTGCGGCAGCGGCTGCAGCTGACAGAGTTGGAGTAAGTGCCGAGGATATAATCGCATCGCTTGGTGAATTCGAGGGAGTAAAGAGACGATTCGAGCATAAGGGAAATGTTAACGGCTGCGAAATACTTGATGACTATGCACATCATCCGCAGGAGATCGAGGCTACACTTGATGCGGCACGTTCCTGCAGGCATAAAAAGCTCTATGTTGTTTTCCAGCCGCATACCTATACGAGGACCAAAGCCCTGATGGGTGAGTTTGCGGATGCGCTGAAAAAGGCAGACGAGGTCATACTTGCTGACATTTACGCGGCAAGAGAGACCAATACTCTTGGAGTAAGCTCGGAGGATATAGCAAGGCTTATAAATGCCGACGGAGGCAATGCAAAATATATTCCGGAATTTGAAGAAATAAAAAAATATATTCTTGAAAATGTCGGAGAAGGCGACATGTTGATAACTATGGGCGCCGGAAATGTAGTAGATATTGCAAACCAGCTTGTTTTATGATTTTTATCAACATTATCCACACAGCTTCATGCGGTTTAAGCCGTGAAGCCGTGTGGATTTTTTGTGCCGCAGAAAGCCTTATTTTAAGCCAATTTCATCTTTTATTAACTTTGTCAACAACATAGTTATGTAAACCTTTCCAAGGTTCAAAAATCAGCATCTATATGGTAATATATGAGTGCTGAGAAATTGGAGTTGATTTAAGATGAGTTACAATGATTTGATACAGGTTGATGCAACGCTGGTTGCCAACAAGTTTTTAGATAAATATATGCCTTCCGCAAATGGTGATTATGTCAAGGTCTATCTGTACCTTCTGAGAAACCGTATAAACGGTATCGATGTTGAGACTATAGCAGAGAAGCTTGAGCTTACAGAGGGGGACGTGCGCCGCGCGATAAAGTACTGGGAGAAGTGCGGCATTTTATCCATTGGTTCTTCCGGAACAGAAGCCGGAAATGCTGAGAGCGGAGCTTTGGAAGCTGCGCCTGCAGATCCTTCCGATAAAGCAAAGAACAGGGAGGAGACTGCACAGACACTGCCGGTTTCCGCGGATACAGGGAAAGGCATCGATAATACCGGAAACGGTGTCGATGATACCGGAGAGATCAGAAACCGTTATAAGAGAGCTGACGGCAAGGAAGCCCTTAACAGGCTTTCTTCTGATGATGAATTCAGACAGCTTCTTTTTATAGTGCAAAAGTACAGGTCAAAGATACTGACTGATTCTGAGGAGCAGGTACTGGCTTATCTGTATGATGGCCTTAAGCTTCCGTGTGATGTGCTTGATTTCCTTGTGCAGTATTGCGTGGAGAGCAATCATAACAGTATGCGTTATATCGAAAAGACAGGTCTGGACTGGGCAAATCTTGGCATAAAGACTGTTAAGGACGCAAAAGAACGCACCAGGGAATTTGATAAAGCGCGGGCTGAAAGCGGCAAAAAGAGATCGGCACGTGCGGACAAGGCCGGAATCACAAGGGGAAATGACCTTGATCAGTGGCTGAGGCAGGAGGTTCAGAGGAATATTCAGTAATGTCGCTTACAAGAGAACAATATACCGAGCTGATGAATATATATAGTTCACGGCGCAGCACAGCATATAAGATACAAAGCAGAAGGCAGGAAGAGGTTGAAGAACAGATTCCTGCTATTCGCGTATATAAAGAGGAAGCCGCCGCGCTCGCCGCAAAGGAAATAGAGGCAGGCTTTGGCAGAAACAATGAGGATCCCGCAAAATTAAAAAAGCAGAGAGCCGAGCTAGGTGCCAGGTCAAGAAGGCTTCTTGAAGAGGCGGGCTTTGGCGCGGATTATCTCGATATACCTTATACCTGCAGCGAATGTAAGGATACAGGCTTTATCGGAAATAAGAAATGCGGATGCTATAAGCAATTGGAGTCACAGTTTATAAACCGCCAGTCAGGTCTTCCCGCGGCATTTGAAAAAGACAATTTCGCAAGCTTTGATCCATACATATTTGACGATGAAGAAATCATCAGAGAACTTCTTCCGAGAAAAATCACTCAGTATGAGTACATGACGGAAAATGTCATGAGCATTGTCCGCGATTTCATTGACGAATTTGGAACATCCGGCGGGAAAAACATTCTGATGATGGGACCTCCCGGAACCGGAAAAACATTTTTAAGCAACTGCATGGCAAAGGCACTTATAGACAGGCAGCATACGGTCGTGTATGAGAGAGCCGGAGAAATGTTTGAGCTTATGAGCGGAATGATGTTTGGAAAGACCAGATCCGAGTCGGCGGAGAGGCGTGCTGAACACATTGAAAAAAGCGAGCTTCTTATAATAGATGATCTTGGGACAGAATTCATGACGGATTATTCCAAGGCTAAGTTTTTTTCTTTAATTTCCAATAGACTTTCGGCAGGCTTATCTACTATAATATCAACGAATCTATCTCTGAATCAGCTGAGCTCCATCTATGGGGAGAGAGTTACTTCGAGATTTATGGGTGAATATATATTAATGCCGCTTTATGGTTCTGATCTCAGGGTCAGAAAAAGAGGAGGATCGCGATAATGGATATTGATCAGGAGCAGTACACACCAAACAGTGATTTTGAAGAGGAAATGGTGCCTTATGGTCCTATCGGAATCATTGCGCTTAAGGGAACGAAGGACCTGGCGGGACGGGTCGATAATTTCCTTGTTAACTGGCGTAAGGAAAGAAGCTCAAAGGAGCATGACAGTATCCTTTTTAAGGGGTATGAGAAGGACAGCTTCGTACTTAATACGGAAACTCCGAGGTTTGGATCAGGCGAAGGCAAGGGAGTAATACACGATTCCACCAGAGGCGCGGACCTTTATTTCCTCTGCGATGTTACTAACTATTCAATTACATATAAGGTCGGCAGCGAGATAAATCACTATTCACCTGATGATCATTACCAGGATCTTAAGAGACTTATCGCGGCTTCTTCGGGACGTGCAAAGAGAATGACAGTCATCATGCCTTTCCTTTATGAGGGCAGGATCCATAACAGAGACGGAAGAGAGTCCCTTGACTGCGCGCAGATGCTGAAGGAGCTTGTAAGCATGGGAGTCAGCAACATCATCACCTTTGATGCCAACGATCCAAGAGTTCAGAATGCTATTCCGCTTCACGGCTTCGATACACTTTCACCTACATATCAGTATATAAAGGCTATCTGCCATGAGTATGATGATATCGATTTTGACAGCGATCATCTGATGGTAGTAAGCCCGGATGAACATGGCATGCGCAGGGCGATCTATTGTGCCAGTGTAGTCGGAACAGATATGGGAATGTTCTACAACAGAAAGGACTATACCAGAAAGGTAAACGGACAAAATCCTATAGTTGCCAGCGAGTTCCTCGGCGCGGATGTGGCAGGCAAGGATGTTGTTATCGTTGACGACATGATCTCATCCGGCGATACTTTATGTGATGTGGCTAAAAATCTTAAGGCAAGAAACGCGAAAAGAGTATTTGCATGCGTTACCTTCGGCCTTTTCACAGAGGGCCTTGAAAAGTTCGATAAGCTTTACGAAGAAGGAATAATAGACAGAATATTCACGACCAATCTTGTATATCAGTCACCGGAACTTCTTTCGAGGGAGTGGTACACCAGTGTCCGTCTTGGAAAATACCTTGCTTTACTGATAGATTATCTCAACCATGACTATTCAATAAGCAGTCTTCTTAACCCGGTAGATCGTATAAACAAGGTACTGGCCCGGTATAAAGAACAGAGAAATGCAGCAAAATAACAGCTTCAACACTAAAATTTCTTTATACAGCTTTATATTAACGGTTCTGGTCATCTGGATCCATGCTGTTGATCCCGGCTTTCAGGCCGGAATGGATAACCTTTCAGGCATGGATACAGCTGTCCGGGAGATACTTGGTTCACGCCTCGGGCAGCTTGCTGTCCCGGGGTTCTTTTGTATGAGCGGATATCTGTTTTTCAGGAGTATTCCGGCAAATGCTGAAGGCGAAAGAGCAGAGAACAGCGGCCTTAGGGATTTCTTTATATCAAAGTGGAAGAGCCGAATAAGGAGCATTCTTATACCATATGTGATATGGAACACGCTCTATTACCTGATATATATCTTATTTGGAAAAACAGCTTTAGACACAGAGAACTTTCTGGCTGCTATAGTTTACTATAAATTCAACCCCGTATTCTGGTATCTTCATGAGCTTATACTGATAACCATAGCGGCTCCGCTGATATATATCGTGCTTAAGGACCGCAGGGCGGCAGTGCTGTCGCTCCTTCTGATCTTCCTGGCAGCGGTATACTATGTAAAGCTCCCTTTCCATCCGGTAAATGAGGATGCGCTCTTTTACTACATGAGCGGGGCGGCTCTCAGCATTCACCTTAAGGAAAAAGAAAACAGCAAAGAAGCTCAAAAGTGGCTCTTCGCTGTCGGACTCATAGCCTTCGTAATATGTGAGGGCATCTATATGGGCGGAAGCATAAAATGGTATATGTATGGGATAATAGGAGGAAGGATAAGCGGAACTCTCGCTCTTTTCGCGCTTTCCGGTATCATAATAGATGAGCTTGAGGGCGATGGCGACAGCAGAAAAGTCATAAGGCTTCCGGCATTTACAAAGTGCAATTTCTTTATTTATGCCATACACTATCTTGAGATCCGCTTCTTTAGAATGGCTGCAAATGCTGCCTTTGGAGGCAAGGTGCCGGACGAAGCCGGCGCTGTACTGTATATACTGATGCCGCTTCTTTGCATTGCGCTTGGAGCCGCGGCAGCAGAGCTTATGAAAAAATATGTGCCCGGACCATACTCTTTCCTTACGGGAGGACGAGGCTGACTGAAGAAATATATAAGGACCGGCTTTAAAACCGGCCTTCAGGTCCGGCGAGCGGCCCGGTATTCAGACCCGGTCAAAGGTCCAGCGTCCGGAGGCTCCCGCAGGAAGCACGAAACCGGAATCCGCTATGGGGAGACCGAGCTCATCCGCGGCAGAGCTTCCTCCAAACTTAGAGGTAATGGCGAGATCCAGCATATATTTAAGCACGCCGGCCTGAAGTCCGGTCGTATAGCTGTTGATAAGAAAGAAGAGAGGATCATCAGACAGTATCTCTGAACAAAGCTCAACAAAGGGATAGATACTCTCCTCTATTTTCCATATCTCGCCCTTTGGACCTCTGCCGTAGGACGGCGGGTCCATGATTATGGCATCGTATTTATTTCCGCGTCTTATTTCCCGCTCGACAAATTTTCTGCAGTCATCAACAAGCCAGCGTATGCGCGCATTCTCAAGACCCGATGAGACAGCATTCTCCTTAGCCCAGCTGACCATGCCCTTTGCGGCATCGACATGGGTGACTTCGGCGCCGGCTGCTGCAGCTGCAAGAGTAGCTCCGCCTGTGTAAGCAAACAGATTCAGCACTTTGACCGGGCGTCCGTCAGCATTGCCCGTTCTTTCCTTAATAAGCTTATAGCTCCAGTCCCAGTTTGCGGCCTGCTCGGGAAATACGCCGGTGTGCTTAAATGCAAAGGGCTTTAAATGAAAGCATATATTATAAGAAGGAATGCCTGCATCGTTCTGCCCGAGGGTGTAGCCAAGCTTCCAGGTCTCGGGAAGGTCGAAGAATTCCCACTCTCCGCCGCCTTTTTGTGACCGGTGATAATGGGCATTGGGCTTTCTCCAGCCGCGCAAATTACGGGGCGAGGACCAGATCACCTGCGGGTCGGGTCTTATGAGCTGATAGCCGGCCCAGCTTTCCAGCTTTTCACCATCGGAAGCATCCAGTACTTTATATTCATTCCAATTGCCTGCAGTCCACATTTTTAAGTCTCCTAAATAAAATTCTTGAAACATTCTAGCACAACACTAAGATTTTCGTAAATATTTAGAAAGCATTTGTATATTGTTTCCACAAAATATTGTTGTTATACTTCATAATATATCGGACTACTTGTGGTTTCTGATCAATTTTCACCTTATTACGGAGTGTACATATGAGGAAGCTGTTTAAGATCGCCCTTACGGCAGCTGCACTGAGTGCGGCAATGACAATTGCAGCGTTTGCTGATGGCTGGACTGTTGAGAATAACAACTGGGTCTACTATCAGAACGGCAGCAGAGTTACAAATGAATGGAAGACCAGCAGTGACGGGGGATATTATTATCTTGACTCAAGCGGATATATGGCCACCAACACTTTTGTTGACGATGAGAGATATGTAGGCTCTGATGGACGCATGGTCGCAGCCAGCTGGAGACAGATCGATTCAAAATGGTATTATTTTGATCAGAGCGGCAAGATCGTAAAGGATAAGTCAAAGCAGATAAACGGAGTTTATTACTTCTTTGATGATATGGGCGCTATGGCTACAGGATGGGTACAGGACAGCCAGGGCAACTGGTATTACTGCGATCTGTCTGACGGACACAGCTATACAAGCACATGGAAGAACCTCGTTCCGCCTGATGCGATGAATATCGATGACAGCACCTCAGATGTATTTTCAAGAAGCAGCGATGGTTCCTACTGGTTCTATTTCCAGTCGACCGGAAAGATATATACAGCAACCAACAGCACTTATAAGGAATATACCATAAGCGGAAACCGCTATGCTTTCGATACCTACGGCCGCATGATGACAGGCTGGGTAAAGCTTAATGATACAACTCCGGAGATCGCAGGCTATAAGTATTACAATGATGATACCTCTATCGGACCTTTCGGAGCAGCCCACACAGGCTGGCTTTCGGTAATGCCTCCTGAGACAGATGGTACCGCAAGCCTTGGAAGCGAAGTGGCATGGTACTACTTTGATACAAAGGGAACTCCATATTGCGGAAGCGATGTTTCAACAAGCGATGATGACGAGACACTTCTTGTCAAGCTGAAGAGAATAACAAAGAACGGTAAGACCTACACATTCCTGTTCAACCAGTACGGCAATCCGGTTTACGGACTCAGAAAGGTGCAGAGGACAGACGGAACACAGACCAGCATGTACTTCGGTACAAAGGAGCAGTCCTGCCTCCAGCTTGGAGAGACCAGCATAACCGAGGCTGACGGAACCAAGTGGCCATATCATTATGAGACAAACGGATATGGAACCAACGGAGTGAAGAACGGAAAGCTCTATTACATGGGCAAGCTTCAGAAGGCCATAGATAATACATACGCTTATTACACTGTAAACGGAACTACCTATCTTGTAAACAAGAGCGGTGCAGTGGTAAAGAACCACAACTCAAAGAAAGATCCGGGAGAGGTCGATTACAGATCAAATTCAGCCGGTATCAAAGACGGCGGAACATCTGACGCGGAAGAGCTTCTTGCTCCACAGTTCAACACAACAGATATCTCATAAGCTTCAGAGCAATATTGCTCAAAAAAAAATACAAAAATTAAACAATTCGGGAATAAAAGCGCTTGCATTGGCAGGCGCTTTTGTGTTATTCTAGGCACGCTGTGAATTGATAGCGTAGATCCATAAGGTTGCTGCAGATGCAAAATCATAAGTATATGCAGGTTTTTATGGGGAGCGAATGTCAAGTCATGTAATTGGCGACAAGTCACTGTACCGAAACTTAGCTCCGGAAATAGGTCCGGAAAGCGGGGTGGAGGATGCGGTCAAACGCGACACACCCGACAAAGTGTACAGTCACCACTTGTCGTACTGCTTTTAAAAGTACGAATAGGAGGCGACTTTTTTTATGGCAAAACAGATTATGAGGATCACTCTCAAGGCGTATGATCACCAGCTGGTAGATCAGTCAGCTGCAAAGATCGTTGAGAGCTGCAAGAAGACAGGCTCAGAGGTCAGCGGACCGGTTCCGCTTCCGACAAAGAAGGAGATCGTTACTATCCTTCGCGCTGTTCACAAGTATAAGGACAGCCGTGAGCAGTTTGAACAGAGAACACACAAGAGACTTATCGATGTTGTAAATCCGGGTCCAAAGACAATGGATACACTTCAGAGACTCGATATGCCTGCAGGTGTTTACATCGATGTTCAGATGAAGACAGAGGGCGAGAAGAAGAGTGCACCAAGAAAGCAGCTCGTAACAAAGCCTGCTGCAAAGAAGGCACCGGCAAGAAAGCCTGCAGCTAAGAAGCCTGCAGCAAAGGCTGCCGAAGAGAAGACCGAAGGCTGATCAGCCGGGGCGGTGGGAATCCGCACAATTAATTTTAAGAAAGAAAGTACCTTTCATCACTCAGATGAGCGATGCGCTGGTCTTTCATGAATACCGCGAGGTATTCCGCTGTAGATTATTTAAGGAGGACAAAAGATGAAAAAAGCAATTCTTGCTACTAAGGTAGGAATGACACAGATCTTCGATGAGAACGGTATGCTCATTCCTGTAACTGTATTGCTTGCAGGTCCATGCGTAGTTACCCAGGTAAAGACAGCTGAGACTGATGGCTACGATGCAGTACAGGTTGGTTTCTCAGACATCAGAGAGAAGCTTGTAAACAAGCCGGTAAAGGGCGTGTTTGACAAGGCCGGTGTTCCGGTCAAGAGATATCTCAGAGAGTTCAGATTTGAGAATGCGTCAGATTACAAGGTAAAGGATGAGATCAAAGCTGACATCTTTGCAGTAGGCGATAAGGTAGATGCTACCGCTATTACAAAGGGTAAAGGCTTCCAGGGTGCTATCAAGAGACTTGGTCAGCACAGAGGACCTATGAAGCACGGTTCAAAGTTCCACAGACATCAGGGTTCAAACGGACCGGCTACTACTCCGGGTCGTGTTACACCTGGTAAGGGAATGCCGGGTCACATGGGTTCAGTTCAGAGAACTATTGAGAACCTTGAGATCGTAAGAGTTGATGTTGAGAACAATCTGCTGTTGGTTAAGGGTTCTGTTCCGGGACCAAAGAAGTCCCTTATAACCATCAAAGAGACTGTAAAAGTATCAAAGTAATTTGATGGAGAGAAAGGAGGACTAAACAATGGCAAATGTATCAGTATACAACATGCAGGGCGCTGAGGTCGGCAAGCTTGAGCTTAATGACGCAGTATTCGGCGTAGAGGTTAATGAGAACCTTGTTCACGAGGCAGTAGTTGCACATCTTGCAAATATGCGTCAGGGAACACAGAAGGCTAAGACAAGATCTGAAGTTTCAGGCGGCGGAAAGAAGCCATGGAGACAGAAGGGAACCGGTCACGCAAGACAGGGTTCATCAAGATCACCGCAGTGGAAGGGCGGCGGAGTAGTATTCGCCCCGGTACCGAGAGATTACTCAGTATCAATGAATAAGAAGGAAAAGAGAGCAGCTCTTAAGTCAGCACTCACAAGCCGTGTTCAGGACAACAAGTTCATCGTTCTTGACGAGCTTAAGCTTGCTGAGATCAAGACAAAGGAGATGGCTAAGGTCCTTGATGCACTTAAGGTAAGCAAGGCACTCGTTATTCTTGACGAGGTCGATAAGACAGTTATCGCATCAGCAAAGAACATTCCTTCAGTAAAGACAACACAGGTTGGAACACTTAATACATATGATGTAATGAAGTACGACACAGTAGTTGCAACAAAGAAGGCAGTTTCAAATATTGAGGAGGTATATGCATAATGGCAGCTGTACAGTATTATGACGTTATATTGAAGCCTGTTGTTTCAGAGGCATCAATGAACGCAATGACAGAGAATAAGTACACCTTCCTCGTTGCTCCAAACGCAACAAAGACACAGATCAAGGAAGCTGTTGAGAAGATGTTCCCGGGCACAAAGGTTGAGTCAGTCAACACAATGAACAAGCCGGGCAAGCAGAAGAGACGCGGCATGGTACTTGGCATGACCGCAAAGTCAAAGAAGGCCATTGTAACACTTACAAAGGATTCTGAGGCTATCCAGATCTACCAGGGTCTCTAATGCAGATTATGCAGAACAAAACTGCGACAAAAAAGATAAAGGAGAAAAGATTTAGTCATGGGTATTAAGACATACAAACCTTATACACCTTCAAGAAGACAGATGACCGGTTCTGATTTCGCTGAGATCACAAAGAAGACACCGGAGAGATCACTTCTTGCCGGCAAGAAGAAGACAGCCGGACGTAATAACACAGGCAAGATCACCGTTAGACATCACGGCGGCGGAAACAGACAGAAGTACAGAATCATCGATTTCAAGAGAAACGGTAAGGACGGAATTCCTGCAAAGGTAATCGGCATCGAGTACGATCCAAACAGAACAGCAAACATTGCTCTTATCTGCTATGCAGACGGAACAAAGTCATACATCCTTGCTCCCGCAGGACTTACAGACGGTATGACTGTTATGAACGGACCTGAGGCTGAGGCAAGAGTAGGCAACTGCCTTCCGCTTAGCCAGATTCCTGTAGGTACCAGCATTCACAACATTGAGCTCCTTCCGGGCAAGGGCGGACAGATGGTTCGTTCAGCCGGAAACTCAGCTCAGCTTATGGCTAAGGAAGGCAAGTATGCCACACTTAGACTTCCATCAGGCGAGATGCGTATGGTTCCTGCAGAGTGCCGCGCTACTATCGGCGTTGTAGGAAACGGCGAGCACAACCTTATCAATCTTGGTAAGGCAGGCCGTAAGAGAAATATGGGTATCAGACCTACAGTCCGCGGTTCGGTTATGAACCCGAACGACCACCCACACGGAGGTGGAGAGGGCCGCGCTCCTATTGGACGTCCGGGTCCATCTACACCATGGGGCAAGCCGGCTCTTGGTCTTAAGACAAGAAAGAAGAAGAAGTCTTCCAACAAGCTTATCATGAGAAGACGTGATGGCAGAGCCATTAAGTAATATAGGAGGATAAAGTATTATGTCAAATCGTTCATTGAAAAAGGGACCATTCGCTGACGCTTCACTTCTTAAGAAGGTTGATGCTATGAACGCTTCAGGACAGAAGTCAGTAATCAAGACATGGTCAAGACGTTCTACTATCTTCCCACAGATGGTAGGCCTTACAATTGCCGTACATGACGGCAGAAAGCATGTTCCGGTATTCGTAACCGAGGACATGGTTGGACACAAATTAGGTGAGTTCGTTGCTACCAGAACCTACAGAGGTCATGGAAAAGACGAGAAGAAGACCGGATCTAAATAAGCGAGCGTGAAAGGAGGATTCTAAAATGGCAAAAGGACATAGAGCACAAATTAAGAGAGAACGTAATGCCGTTAAGGATTTGAGACCAAGCGCTAAGCTTTCTTATGCAAGGGTTTCAACTCAGAAAGCATGCTTCGTTCTGGACGCAATCAGAGGCAAGGATTTAGAGACTGCAATCGGTATCGTTACATACAATCCAAGATATGCTTCTACTTTGATCAAGAAGTTACTCGAATCTGCAGCAGCTAATGCTGAGAACAACAATAACATGGACAGAAGTACACTTTATGTTGCTGAGTGCTACGCAAGCGACGCACCGACCATGAAGAGAGTACATCCAAGAGCACAGGGAAGAGCTTACCGCATTCTTAAGCGCTCATGCCACATCACAGTTGTTCTGGACGAGAAGAAGTAAGGGAGGAAAGTATGGGACAGAAAGTTAATCCACACGGCCTCAGAGTCGGTGTAATAAAAGACTGGGATTCCAGATGGTTTGCAGAAGGAAAAGACTTCTCTGATAATCTTGTTGAAGATTATAACATCAGAAAATTCCTCAAGAAGAAGCTCGAGGCTGCAGCTATTTCAAAGATCGAGATCGAGAGAGCTGCTGACAGAGTTAAGGTTATTATCTACACCGCTAAGCCGGGTGTTGTAATCGGTAAGGGTGGTTCTGAGATCGATAAGCTTAAGGCTGAGATCCAGAAGTACACATCAAAGAAGCTTTTCGTTGATATCAAGGAGATCAAGAGACCTGACAAGGATGCTCAGCTCGTAGCAGAGTCTATCGCAAGCCAGCTTGAGAACCGTGTATCATTCAGACGTGCCGTTAAGCAGGCTATGCAGAGAACAATGAAGGCAGGAGCTCTTGGTATCAAGGCTTCAGTCGGCGGACGTCTTTCAGGTGCTGATATTGCACGTACAGAGTTTTATTCAGAGGGAACAATTCCTCTTCAGACCATCAGAGCAGATATCGATTACGGCTTTGCAGAGGCTGACACAACCTATGGAAAGCTCGGTATCAAGGTATGGATCTACAAGGGAGAGGTTCTCCCACAGAAGAAAAAGGAAGGGAGCGATAAATAATCATGTTAATGCCAAAGAGAACAAAATATCGTAAGCAGCAGCGTGGTTCCATGAAGGGCGAAGCTCATAGAGGCAACACGATTGCATACGGTGAGTATGGCCTTGTCGCTACCGAATCATGCTGGCTTAAAGCAAACCAGATCGAGGCAGCCCGTGTTGCCATGACACGTTATATCAAGCGTGGTGGTCAGGTTTGGATCAAAGTATTCCCGGATAAGCCTGTTACATCAAAGCCTATCGGAGTACGTATGGGATCAGGAAAGGGCGCTGTTGAGTTTTATGTAGCAGCAGTTAAGCCGGGCCGTGTACTCTTCGAGATCGCAGGTGTTCCTGAGGAGACAGCACGTGAAGCACTTCGTCTTGCAATGCACAAGTTACCGCTTACATGCAAGATCGCATCAAAAGCAGATTTGGAAGGATGATACGAAATGAAGACAAAGAAGTATTTAGAGGAGCTTATCGCTAAAGACGTTCAGGCTTTGAATGAAGATCTCGTATCAGCAAAGAAAGAGCTTTTCAATCTTAGATTCCAGAACGCAACAAACCAGCTTGACAATACAGCAAGGATCAATGAGGTTCGTAAGAACATTGCTCGTATTCAGACTGTAATTGCTCAGAAGCAGAAGGCAGAATAATCAAAGGAAAGGAGAACATTTATCGTGGAAAGAAATCTTAGAAAAACACGTACCGGTAAGGTAATCAGCAATAAGATGGACAAGACTATCACAGTTGCTATTCAGGACAATGTTAAGCATCCTTTGATCGGTAAAATCGTAAAGAAGACATATAAGCTTAAGGCGCATGACGAGAACAACGAGTGCGGCGAGGGCGATATCGTTGAAGTAATGGAGACCAGACCTCAGTCAAAGACTAAGAGATGGAGACTCGTTAGAATTATTGAGAAGGCTAAATAAGGAGAAAGGAGTATTACTATGGTACAGCAGGAAACCAGACTTAAGGTTGCTGATAATACAGGTGCTAAGGAACTCCTTTGCATCCGTGTATGCGGCGGCTCAACAAGAAGATATGCACGTATCGGTGATGTAATCGTTGCTACTGTCAAGGATGCAACACCGGGCGGAGTTGTCAAGAAGGGTGATGTTGTTAAGGCTGTTGTCGTTCGTACAGTACAGAAGACACGCAGACCTAACGGCGCTTACATTCGCTTCGATGAGAATGCTGCAGTTATCATCAAGGATGACAAGACTCCGAGAGGAACACGTATTTTTGGACCTGTAGCAAGAGAGCTTCGTGATCATCAGTTCATGAAGATCATCTCACTTGCTCCGGAAGTATTATAAGGAGGGCCCTATGTTAAAGATCAAAAAGGACGATATGGTAAGAATCATCGCCGGTAAGGACAAGGGCAAGGACGGTAAGGTCCTCAGCGTAGATACAGCTAACCATAAGGTAGTTGTAGAGGGCTGCAACGTTGTTACAAAGCACGTAAAGCCGGGCCCGGCAAGTCCGCAGGGCGGTATCATTAAGGTAGAAGCTGCAATCGACGCATCAAATGTTATGCTTCTCGTTGACGGACAGCCTACAAAGGTTGGCTTCAAGACAGAGGATGGCAAGAAGGTGCGTGTTGCAAAGAAGACCGGTAAGGTTATAGCTTGACGGAAAGGAGGAAAAAACAATGGCTAGATTAAAGGATATCTACAATTCAGAGATCAGGGAAGCTATGCAGAAGAAGTTCGATTACAAGAACCCGATGGAGATCCCTAAGCTCGAGAAGATCGTCATCAACATGGGTGTTGGCGAGGCAAAGGAAAATGCCAAGGTTTTGGACTCTGCTGTCAAGGATCTTGAGACTATCTCAGGACAGCACGCAGTTATCACTAAGGCTAAGCATTCGGTAGCTAACTTCAAGATTCGTGAAGGTATGCCGATCGGATGCAAGGTAACACTTCGCGGCGACAGAATGTACGATTTCGCTGATCGTCTCATCAATCTTTCACTTCCGCGTGTACGTGACTTCAGAGGCGTTAATCCTAACGCATTCGATGGAAGAGGAAATTACGCTCTTGGACTTAAGGAGCAGCTTATTTTCCCCGAGATCGAGTATGATAAGATCGATAAGACAAGAGGAATGGACATTATCTTTGTAACTACAGCAAAGACAGATGAAGAGGCAAGAGAACTGTTAAGACTGTTCAATATGCCTTTTGCGAAGTAAGGAGGAGCATTTAAAATGGCAAAAACTTCCATGAAAATCAAGCAGCAGCGTCCTGCAAAGTTCTCTACAAGAGCTTATAACAGATGCAAGATCTGCGGAAGACCACATGCTTACCTTAGAAAATATGGCATTTGCCGTATCTGCTTCAGAGAGCTTGCTTACAAGGGTGAGATTCCTGGAGTAAAGAAGGCCAGCTGGTAATTTTCAGGCATAAAGCGTCCGGACTTTCCGGACGCTTAAGGATATCACATTTATAAACGAAAGGAAGAAAA
The DNA here is from genome assembly GCA_030531385.1 of Eubacteriales bacterium. GTDB lineage: Bacteria > Bacillota > Clostridia > Lachnospirales > Lachnospiraceae > Avilachnospira. Next base: position 14,294 of record JAUNNP010000001.1, on the reverse strand, counting down.
AGAAATGAGTGATCCAATTGCTGATATGCTTACGAGAATTCGTAATGCAAACATGCGTAAGCATGACACTGTAGAAATTCCTGCATCAAAGATGAAGATCGCAATCGCTGACATTCTCGTAAATGAGGGATATGTTGAGAAGTACGAGCTCACAGGTGAGGGAGTATCAAAGAAGATCGTTATTACACTTAAGTACACAGCTAACAAGGCTGAGAGAGTTATCTCAGGTCTTAAGAGAGTTTCCAAGCCGGGCTTAAGAATTTATGCCGGCAAGGAGAATATGCCAAAGGTTCTTGGCGGACTTGGTACAGCTATCGTATCAACAAACGTTGGTGTTATCACTGACAAGGAAGCCCGCAAGCAGGGCGTTGGCGGAGAAGTTCTCTGCTACATCTGGTAATATCTGAAAACGTGCTTGGCACGACAATTTAAGAAGGGAGACAAATATGTCACGTATAGGCAGAATGCCGGTAGTTATTCCGGCTGGCGTTACCGTTACAGTAGAGAGCGGCAACAAAGTGACTGTAAAGGGACCTAAGGGTGAGCTTTCACGCACATTCGCATCTGAGCTTACCATTGAGGAGAAGGACGGACAGATCATCATCTCACGTCCTAATGATACCAAGAGGATCAAGGCTCTTCATGGTCTTACAAGATCACTTATCAACAACATGGTAATCGGTACATCAGCAGGTTACGAGAAGGTACTCGAAATCAATGGTGTTGGTTACAGAGCTGCAAAGCAGGGTAAGGTTCTTACACTTAACCTCGGATATTCACATCCCGTTGAGATGACAGATCCTGATGGAATTGAGACTGTTTGCGACGGTCAGAACAAGATCATCGTAAAGGGAATCTCAAAAGAGGCAGTAGGTCAGTATGCTGCAGAGATCAGAACAAAGCGTCCGCCTGAGCCATATAAGGGCAAGGGTATCAAGTATGCAGATGAGACGATCATCCGCAAGGCTGGTAAGACAGGTAAGAAGTAATCTAAGGAGAGTATAAGATGATTAAGAAAGTGTCAAAAAGCGAAATTCGCAAGAAGAAGCACGCAAGACTTCGCAATCGCATCTCAGGTACTGCAGAGAAGCCTCGTCTCAGCGTGTTCAGAAGCAATAATCATATGTATGCTCAGATTATCGACGACACTGTCGGAAATACACTTTGCGCAGCATCCACACTGGATAAGGCAGCAAAGGACCTTGAGTATACAGACAACACTGAAGCAGCAGCTTTTGTAGGAAAAACTATCGCAGAGAGAGCTCTTGAGAAGGGCATCAAGGAGGTAGTATTCGACAGAGGCGGATTCATTTATCACGGAAAGATCCAGGCACTTGCTGAGGCAGCACGTGAAGCCGGTCTTGAATTCTAAGGGAGGAAGGAAAAAATGAGAAGAGATATTATTGATCCTAAGTCATTAGAATTAAGCGATAAGGTAGTTGATATCAAGCGTGTATCTAAGACTGTTAAGGGCGGACGTACCATGAGATTCCAGGCACTCGTTGTTGTTGGAGATATGAATGGACACGTTGGCGCAGGCATCGGTAAGGCTGCCGAGGTTCCTGAGGCAATCAGAAAGGGCAAGGAGGCAGCAACAAAGAATCTTGTTTCTGTTCCGCTTGACAAGAATAATTCAGTACCACATGACTTCACAGGTGTATTCGGAAGTGCAACAGTTCTCTTAAAGAGAGCTCCTGAAGGTACCGGTGTTATCGCCGGCGGTCCTGCTCGTTCCGTACTTGAGCTTGCTGGTATTAAGAATATCCGTACAAAGGCACTTGGCTCAAACAATAAGGTAAACTGCGTACTTGCTACACTTGAGGGACTTAAGTCCATGAAGACTCCTGAGCAGTATGCAGCACTTAGAGGCAAGACCATAGGCGAGATACTTGGTTAATAGGAGGTTTTTAAGATGGCAGAAAAATTAAAAGTAACTCTTATCAAGTCTCCTATCGCTGCTGTACCAAAGAACAAGAAAACTGTAGCAGCATTAGGCCTTCACAAACTCAATTCTACCAATGAGCTTCCTGACAACGCAGCTGTAAGAGGCATGCTTAGACAGGTCGCACACATGGTAAAGGTTGAAGAGCTTTGATCAGGAGGTAAAAAATGGAATTATCAAATTTAAGACCTGCAGAGGGTTCAAAGCATAAGAACAGTTTCAGAAAGGGTCGTGGACACGGCTCAGGAAACGGTAAGACAGCAGGATATGGTCACAAGGGTCAGAAGGCTCGTTCAGGCGCTCCAAGACCAGGATTCGAGGGTGGCCAGATGCCTCTGTACAGAAGACTTCCTAAGAGAGGCTTCACAAACAGAAACCGCGTAGATTACGCTGAGGTAAATGTAAGCGTTCTCAACAGATTTGAGGATGGCGCAGTAGTAGATATCCAGACACTTCTTGATGCGAAGATCATTAAGGATGTTCTCGGCGGAATCAAGATCCTTGGCAGAGGAGAAATTACTAAGAAGCTTACAGTTAAGGTCAATGCATTTTCTGAGACTGCTAAGCAGAAGATCGAGGCAGCCGGCGGCACCTGCGAGGTAATCTGATATGTTTAAGCTTCTGAGAAATGCTTGGAAGGTCGAGGAAGTTCGTAAGAAACTGATCTATACGTTTCTGATGCTCCTTGTCATCAGATTCGGATCAGTTCTCCCTATTCCGGGAGTTAATACGAGCTATTTCGCCCAGTTGCTTAGTTCTTTAAGCGATACCGATGCATTTGGATGGTTTAATACAATGACCGGCGGATCATTTACTGATCTTTCGGTCTTTGCGTTAAGTATAACGCCATACATCACTTCATCTATTATCATGCAGCTCCTTACAGTCGCAATACCGGCACTTGAGCAGCTTCAGAAGGATGGAGAGGAGGGACGTAAAAAGATCCTTGAATATACAAGATATGTCACAGTTGCACTTGCGCTTATCGAGTCAACAGCCATGGCAGTCGGATTTGGCGGAAGCGGGCTTCTTTATAATTACAATATAGGAAGCATTATCGTCTGCGTTGTCACAATGACAGCCGGATCCGCACTTCTTATGTGGATCGGTGAGAGAATAACAGAAAACGGAGTAGGAAATGGAATATCCATGGTACTTCTTTTCAACATCCTTTCATCACTCCCGGATGATCTTGGATCTCTCTACTCTACATTCATCAGAAATGAGAATGTTGCAGTAGGTATCGTTATGGCAATTATTATCGTTGGATGCATTGCGGCAATGGTAGTATTTGCGATTATTCTTAACGGAGCAACCAGAAATATCCCTGTTCAGTATTCCAGAAAGATGCAGGGAAGAAGGCTTGTAGGAGGAAATGCTTCAGTCATTCCCTTAAAAGTCAACACAGCCGGAGTTATTCCGGTGATCTTTGCCTCATCAATAATGTCTATGCCGACAGTTATTGCACAGTTCTTCAAGGTTGATTATTCAACTGTAGGCGGAAAGATACTTATGTGTCTCAATTCCGGAAACTGGTGCAGAACTAACGGATATTGGTGGGCAAATATAGGACTAGTAATTTACCTCGTACTTATCATATTGTTTGCTTATTTCTATACGAGTATCACATTTAACCCGCTTGAGGTTGCAAACAACATGAAGAAGGGCGGCGGATTTATTCCGGGATTCAGACCGGGCAAACAGACAAGCGATTACCTGGCAAGACTGCTCAGCTACATAGTTCTTATCGGCGCTGCCGGATTGTGTGTAGTTGCACTCGTTCCGATCTTGGTATCAGGTGTATTCGGCCTTGGAAGACTTTCATTCCTTGGCACATCACTGCTTATTATCGTAGCAGTTATACTTGAAACTATAGGACAGATCGAATCACAGCTTCTTGTTAGAAATTACAAAGGTTTTCTGAGCGATTAAGAGGTAAAGTTATGAAGATAGTAATGTTAGGCGCACCGGGTGCAGGTAAAGGCACACAGGCTTTAAATATTGCAAAGGAATTTGGTATTCCGCATATCAGTACGGGAGACATCTTCAGAGCAAATATCAAGAACCAGACAGAGCTTGGAATGAAAGCAAAGTCTTATATGGATAAGGGAGCACTCGTTCCGGACGATATCACGATCGGAATGCTTCTTGACCGTATAGCTGAGAAGGATTGTGAGAACGGATTTGTCCTTGACGGATTCCCACGCACGATCCCGCAGGCAGAATCATTAAAGGCTGCTCTTACACTTCAGAATACAGCGATCGACCATGCGGTCGACATCGAAGTACCTGATGAGGTCATCACCACAAGAATGGGCGGAAGAAGAAGCTGTCCTAAGTGCGGAGGAACATATCATGTCGTATTCAATGCACCAAAGAAGGAAGGCATCTGCGACAACTGCGGAAGCGAGCTTACACAGAGAGCCGATGATAAGCCTGAGACAGTGCTTGAGAGACTTAAGACCTATCATGAGCAGACACAGCCGCTTATTGATTTTTACAATAAGGAGGGCGTGCTTGACACAGTAGATGGTACACAGAAGCCTGATGAAGTGCTTAAATGCATACTTGGAGCACTTAAGTAATGGTTACTATCAAATCGGACAGAGAAATACAGTTAATGAGAGAAGCCGGACAGGTACTTGCAAAGGTTCATTACGAACTGAAGCAGTATATAAAACCGGGAATCAGTACTTTCGAGCTTGACCAGATAGCGGAAAAGCTTATCAGAAGTTATGGATGCCTTCCTTCCTTTAAAGGATACGAAGGCTTTCCTGCTTCCTGCTGCATGTCTGTAAATGAGGAAGTTGTTCACGGAATTCCAAGTAAGGACCGGATCCTTCAGGAGGGTGACATAATTTCAATAGATTCCGGAGTCATCTGGAAGGGCTGGCAGTCAGATGCGGCCCGCACACATGCAGTCGGAAGGGTCTCGGTTGAAAAGCAGGAGCTGATAGACAGAACACGAGAAAGCTTTTTTGTCGGAATAAAGCACGCGATAGCAGGAAATCATGTAAATGATATAGGCGCTGCGGTAGAAGATTATATAAGCCGGTTTGGCTATGGTATAGTCGAAGATCTTGTGGGACACGGTATCGGACAGGAGATGCATGAGGAACCTGAGGTTCCGAATTTCAAGTGTACACGCCGTGGAATGAAGCTCAGAAAGAACATGACCATTGCTGTAGAACCCATGATCAATCTTGGTACATGGGCAGTGACCGAAAAGGATAACGGATGGACCTTTGTTTCAGCAGATGGTTCACCATCTGCACATTATGAGAATACGATTCTTATAAGAGAAGGAGAACCTGAGGTATTATCGCTTCTTCCGGAAGAAAAGAAGCTTTACGGAGTTTTATAGGGAGGTTTGCATTGTCTAAGGCAGATGTCATCGAACTTGAAGGCACAGTGGTAGAAAAGCTGCCAAATGCTATGTTTCAGGTCGAACTTGAAAACGGACATCAGGTGCTCGCCCACATCAGCGGTAAGCTGCGTATGAATTATATCAGAATACTGCCGGGTGACAAGGTTACCATTGAGATGAGTCCATACGATCTCTCAAAGGCCAGGATCATCTGGAGAGATAAGTAAAGCGGTAAAGCACCGGATTGTATCAAAACAAATCCAAAATGAAATAAAAATTCTTTAAAACCGGATAAAGAAGCCCTTGCACTAAATAAAAAAATTTGGTACACTAGTTCGGCAACTTTATCCGGTGGGTTTTGTCCCGCAAAGAATTTGTTGTAAAAAAAGGAGATTCGTAATGAAAGTCAGATCTTCAGTAAAACCTATATGCGAAAAGTGTAAGGTTATCAAGAGAAAGGGTATCATCAGAATAATCTGTGAGAACCCGAAGCACAAACAGAGACAAGGTTAAGAAGGAGGAGAAGCATGGCTCGTATTGCAGGTGTTGACCTTCCAAGAGAAAAGCGCGTAGAGATCGGTCTTACCTATATCTATGGTATCGGCCTTTCATCATCAAAGCGCATCCTTAAGGAAGCAGACGTTAATCCTGATACTCGTGTCAAGGATCTTACTGACGACGAAGTTAAGAGATTAGCAGAAGTTATCTCTGAGACTCAGATGGTTGAGGGTGATTTAAGAAGAGAAATCGCTATGAATATCAAGAGACTCCAGGAGATCGGATGCTATCGCGGAATTCGTCACAGAAAGGGACTTCCTGTACGCGGACAGAAGACAAAGACAAATGCCCGTACACGTAAGGGTCCGAGAAAGACAGTAGCAAACAAGAAGAAGTAAGAGATCTGTATCTTTTACGAGCAGGAGTGTGCTGTCTGTCTGATCCGACGGATACGATATTGTATCAGCGATCAGGACAGTATGCATGCGGAGACTATGCCCGGTAACATAGCGTATATTATCGGGTGGAATTTAAGAAAGTAGGTTAGTTTGATATGGCAAAGAAAGTGTCAGCCAGCGCAAAGAAGGTAACTAAAAAGCGCGTTAAAAAGAACGTTGAACACGGACAGGCACACATTCAGGCATCTTTCAATAACACTATCGTTACATTGACAGATGCTGCTGGTAATGCTTTATCATGGGCTAGTGCCGGTGGTCTGGGATTTAGAGGTTCAAGGAAATCTACTCCATACGCAGCTCAGATGGCTGCGGAGACTGCTGTTAAGGCAGCTTTGGTTCATGGATTAAAGACAGTAGATGTTATGGTCAAAGGTCCTGGTTCAGGACGTGAGGCAGCTATACGTGCCCTTCAGGCAGCGGGATTACAGGTTACAAGCATTAAGGATGTAACACCGGTTCCACATAACGGTTGCCGTCCACCAAAGCGTAGAAGAGTCTGATTTCGGAGGTTAGAAATGGCAGTAGATAGAGTTCCTGTTCTTAAAAGATGCAGATCCCTTGACTTGGATCCTGTATTTCTGGGAATAGATAAAAAGTCAAACAGAAAGTCTCAGAGACAGCAGAGAAAGCTTTCTGAGTACGGAAAGCAGCTTCGTGAGAAGCAGAAGGCTAAGTTCATCTATGGTGTTCTTGAGAAGCCTTTCCGTAATTATTATGCTAATGCAGAGCGTATGGAAGGTCAGACAGGTGAGAACCTTATGACTATGCTTGAGTCTCGTCTTGACAATGTTGTATTCCGTCTTGGATGGGCACGTACAAGAAGAGAAGCAAGACAGATCGTTGACCACAAGCATGTTCTTGTAAACGGCAAGCAGGTCAATATTCCTTCATACCTTGTAAAAGCAGGCGATGTTATCGAGATCAAGGAGAAGAAGAAGTCTTCTCAGAGATATAAGGACATCATGGAGACAGCAGGTGCACGCCTTGTTCCTGAATGGCTCGAGTCAGATAAGGAAGGCCTTAAGGGCCGCATCATCGAGCTTCCTAAGAGAGAAGCTATTGATGTTCCTGTTGATGAGATGCTTATCGTCGAGTTGTACTCTAAGTAATTTGACTTGAGGCATTGTTTGGATTTACAGGGAAGGAGGCAGGCGGATCAGCTGTTCCGATCCGCTTATAATGCATGTTCGATTTTGAGAAACCAAATATTGAGACAATTGAGATCTCAGAAGACAAAAGATACGGTAAGTTCGTATGCGAGCCGCTTGAGCGAGGCTACGGCATCACTCTTGGTAATTCGCTGAGAAGAATCATGCTTTCTTCTCTTCCCGGAACTGCTGCAAGCCGCATTAAGATCGATGGTGTACTTCACGAGTTTTCAAGCATCCCGGGAATCAAAGAGGATGTAACTGAGATAATCATGAACATTAAGGAACTTAATTTCAAGAATACAAGTTCTGATAATGCACCAAAGACAGCATATATTGAAGCATCAGGTGAAGGTGTTGTGACCGGAGCTGATATTCAGGTTGACAGCGACATTGAAATCATGAATCCTGAGCAGGAGATCGCTACATTAAGCGGAGCAGACGCAAAGCTTAATATGGAGATCACGATCGTTAACGGCAGAGGCTATGTCGGAGCAGACAAGAATAAGTCTGATGATGCTCCGGTAGGCAGCATTGCCATCGATTCGATCTTCACTCCTGTAGAGCGTGTGAACATGAGCGTTGAGAACACACGTGTCGGTCAGCAGACAGATTATGACAAGCTTACACTTGAAGTCGTTACCAACGGAACGATCGAACCGGATAAGGCTGTCAGTCTTGCAGCAAAAGTTTTGAGTGAGCATTTAAGCCTCTTCATTGATCTTTCAGAGGACACAAGAAATATCGATGTGATCACCCCTCAGAAGGATGAAGAGAAGAATAAGGTCCTTGAGATGAATATTGATGAGCTTGAGCTTTCAGTTCGTTCTTACAACTGCTTAAAGAGAGCGGGAATCAATACAGTTCAGGAGCTTTGCTCAAAGACATCTGACGATATGATGAAGGTCAGAAACCTCGGAAGAAAGTCTCTTGACGAGGTGCTTTTAAAGCTCAAGGAGCTTGGTCTTTCTCTTAATAATCAGGAGGAAGAGTAATTAGGCTTATCCCATTGATAAGACCACAGGCACAATAGGAGGAAATTAAAATGGCAATGTATAGAAAACTGGGCAAGACCTCTTCACAGAGAAAGGCCCTTCTCAGAAACCAGGTTACAGCACTTCTGTATCATGGAAAGATCATCACCACAGAGGCAAGAGCTAAGGAGATCCGTAAGATCGCTGAGAAGCTTATCGCACTTGGTGTTAAGGAGAAGGATAACTTCGAAGAGGTTGAGGTTACCTGCAAGGTTGCTAAGAAGGAAAACGGAAAGCGCGTTAAGGAGACTAAGGTCATCAACGGCGTTGAGAAGAAGGTTACAGTTTACGATGAAGTTAAGAAGACCATCAAGAAGGATAAGCCTTCTAAGCTTCACGCAAGACGTCAGATGCTTAAGGTACTCTATGATGTAACAGAGGTTCCTTCAAAGGCACAGGGACGTAAGGCAGGTACAAAGCAGGCAGACCTTGCAAATAAGATCTTTGATGAGTACGGCACAAAGTATGCTAAGCGTAACGGCGGATATACACGTATCGTTAAGATCGGTCAGCGTAAGGGCGATGGAGCTATGGAGGTTCTCATCGAGCTTGTATAATTTAAAACTATATCTGTGAGTTACAGATCCTACATTTTCGGAAGCTGCACATATCGTGCAGCTTCTTTTTATAGATGAACTCTTCATTGTTTTGAAAGAAAGACGTAATTTGACTAGACATATAAAGCTGCGTTACAATCCTAATGGTACTCTGTATTTTTATGATTATTTACAGGTCATAAGTACATTGGAGGAAAAATGAAGAAGTTTTCAATCATTACTATATTGGCGATTTTGATAACGGGACTGCTTTCTGTAACAGCATATTCAAGTACTGTGACCAGGTCCATACCAAGCGCGAAGATCACTGTTAAAGCGAGCGGGATAGATTTCAGCTCACAGGTAGATGATGCTATGAGCTACATTACGGTCCCGGACAATTCCTATTATGAGCTTGACGATGCAATGTGGCTGGATGATGTATCCACTATTAAGCCGGGCTCTGCCCCGAGGGTAAAGGTCGTGCTTGAGGCTATTCCAAAGGAACAGTCCCACACGAACTATGATGTTATATACCTTTTCAGAGGCTCGTATACATCTTCAAATGTCAGCATTACAAAGGGAACGTTTGAATCTGCCGAGGTGAAGGATTCGGGATATTTTCTTGAAGTAGTACTTAAGATGAACAGCATTTCCGGAACCTTCGATCCGGTGCAGACAGCGGACTGGACTGAACCAAGAGGTACAGCCACCTGGACTGCAAATGACATCGATTCGGGATTTCATGAGATAGTCTGCTACAGAGGAAGCACCACAGTAAAGCATCTTAAGAATTATACCGGAACCAGCTATAATTTCTTCCCTTATATGACGAAGGAAGGTTCTTATAAATATAAGATACGTACCACCTCGGATCCGGGCATAGGAGTAGGCAAGAGTTCTGAATGGACCGAGTCAGGTGAATTATATATAGAGGCATCACAGGTTTCCGATGGCAGCGGACAGACGACTGCTGACGAGAACGGCGGCGGCAGCATTGCAAGCAATGCACCTCAGGGACTCTCGGGTAATACATACCCCAACGGCACGGGAAATGCTGTTGTGGTCGGATGGGTGCAGGAGAACGGGTACACATATTTTGTAAATCCGGATGGCACTTTCGCAAAGAACGGATGGATGAAGTTTGAGGGTAACTGGTATATGTTCGATGAGTTCGGACACAGACTTACAGGCTGGCAGAAGAATAAGTACGGCAAGTGGTTCTATATGGACAAGACTACCGGAATCATGAAGACCGGCTGGCTTAAAGATAACGGTTACTGGTACTTCCTTGACACGACCGAAGGAGACAGGCAGGGCCGCATGATAACGGGCTGGCTTACCTGGAACGGGAAAAAGTATTATTTCAACGAGAGCGGCATCATGGTTACAGGCTGGTACAAGGTGGACGGAAGCTACAGATACTTCTATCCGGAGGGAAGCACAAACGGTTCCTATGGTTATATGGCTGTAAATACCACTGTTGGAGACTTCAAATTTGACGAAAATGGTGTATGGCAGTAATATTGGCTGATAGTATGATGCAAAAAAAGAAAAATATGTTATAATAAATCCGATATTTTTTAGAAATCAACTGATAAACACTATAGGAGGAATCAGATGGGACTTATTAAAGCGGTAACCACAGCAATAGGTCAGGGACTTGGCGATCAGTGGAAAGAGGTCTTTGAGGCCGACAATATGGGCGGCCAGACAGTATTCACCAAGGCTGTTCCTGTAAGAAATGACGGCAGCAATGGAAGAGGAACCACAGACATCATCACAAACGGTTCTGTGATCCATGTACTTCCGAACCAGTTCATGTTCATCATGGATGGCGGCAAGGTGATCGATTACACTGCAGAAGAGGGCTACTACACAGTTAACAGTTCATCTGCACCATCACTTTTCAATGGACAGTTCAAGGATACTCTTAAGGATGTATTCGGACGTATCCAGTACGGCGGAACAAACCCTCAGAAGCAGAAGGCATTCTTCATCAACCTTCAGGAGATCAAGGGCATCAAGTTCGGCACACCGGCTCCGCTCAACTATTTCGATAATTTCTACAATGCAGAGCTTTTTGTAAGAGCACACGGAAATTATTCTATAAGGATCACTAACCCGCTTCTTTTCTACGAGCAGGTTATTCCGAAGAATACAGATCATGTTGAGATAGACGAGATCAACGAGCAGTACCTCAGCGAGTTCCTTGAGGGCTTCTCAGCAGCACTTAATACAATGTCAGCTGATGGCATCCGTATTTCCTATCTTGCATCTAAGGCTCCGGAGCTTTCAAAGCACATGCAGACAAGCCTTGATGAGGACTGGAACCAGAACCGTGGCTTCGAGGTAGATCATGTTGCAGTAGCAAGCGTATCTTACACAGACGAGAGCCAGAAGCTCATCAACATGAGAAACCAGGGCGCTATGATGTCGGATCCATCTGTTCGCGAGGGCTTTGTACAGTCAGCTATCGCTTCCGGTATCCAGGCAGCAGGCTCCAACACAGCAGGCGCAGGCACAGCCTTCATGGGCATGGGCATGGGCATGGGTGCAGCAGGCGGCTTCATGGGAGCAGCTTCACAGACAAACATGCAGCAGATGCAGATGAATCAGCAGTCTCAGCAGGCACAGCCTCAGATGGTTGCAGGCTCAGCTGCTGCAGCAGCAGGCTGGACATGCGAGTGCGGCACTGCAAATACAGGCAAGTTCTGTGCTAACTGCGGTAAGGCAAAGCCGGCTCCGGCAGCAGGCTGGAAGTGTGAGTGCGGCGCTGAGAATACAGGCAAGTTCTGCTCTAACTGCGGCAAGCCAATGCCTGCATCAGATGAGTGGACCTGTGAATGCGGCACAACAAATAAGGGAAACTTCTGTGCTAACTGCGGAAGCAAGAGACCCTGATCAGTCAAACTAACAGATAATTTTGACCCGCCAGTTCTATAGCTATAGCATTGGCGGGCTTTTTCAAAAAGAGAGATGAATATGTTAACGACTGCAGGCCATAGGCATGGCAGGCGCACGACATATTCTGCGAGGAGAATTATATGGCTGTACTGACATATAAGTGTCCAAACTGTAATGGACCTCTGACCTGGAATGGCCAGAAAGAAAAATTCGTCTGCGATTACTGCATGAGTTCTTTCACTGAGGCAGAGCTTGAGGCTCTCGCCCCATCAGAGACTAAGGCTGAAGAGGTCGATGCCGAGATGGGCGAGGCTATAAAGGAAAGTGCAGGAGAAAATGGTGCTTCGGCGCAGGCCTTCAACGAAAAGCCGGCAGCAGGTACTGCGGCAGCCCAGGGTGCCGGAGCAGCTTCGGGCGAGGATGCAGGAACCGCAAAGCCCGCTAAGATGAAGCTATACAGCTGCCCGTCCTGCGGCGCACAGGTGGTTACAGATGATACGACAGCGGCTACGACCTGCTACTATTGCCACAATCCGATAGTAATGATGGATAAGCTTGGAGATGATTATACTCCGGACTTTGTCATTCCGTTTGCAATCGACAAGAAGAAGGCAACAGAGATATTTACAGGCTGGGTAAAGCAGCAAAAATATGTCCCAAAAGACTTTTACAATGCTCAGCAGATCGAACTTTTAAGCGGAGTTTACTTCCCATACTGGGTATACAGCTGTGATCTTAAGAGCGATGTTAAGGGAACCGCGGAGCATGTACGCACATGGGACGAGATGGGCATGAGAAATACCGAGACATCTGTGTATGATATCAGCGATTCGGGAAGCATGGATATCAATAATCTCTCGCGCATTGCTTTGAATAAGGCGAGCAAGGTACTTTGTGAGAGTGTTATGCCTTTCGAACTCGATAAGCTAAAGAAGTTCCAGCCGGGATACCTGCAGGGCTTTATCGCCGAGACAAGAGATATACAAAAGGCAGAGATCCAGCCGGATATCAGAAAAGAAGTCGAGGAATTTGCTGCCCAGTCCGTCAATGCAAAAATCAGCGAGGGCGGCTTCAGCAAAGTTAATATTGCCTCGCTTGATACAAGGATATCCAATGAAAAGTATCAGTATGCCCTGATGCCTATCTGGACAGTTACATATAAGGACAAAGGCGGAAAGGTCTATTACTTCTCGATCAATGGACAGACGGGAAAGACCTGCGGAGAGCTTCCGGTGGATGACGGAAAGCTTAAGAGCCTGTTCTTTAAGGTATTTATACCAATGTTTGCAGCGCTGCTTGTAGCGTTCTATTTCTTATAAGGAGGAGACCAAAATGAAAAAAATAATTGCTTTTCTGGCATCCCTTATAATGATGATCGCTGTAGCTTTCACAGCATTTGCGGCAGACCTTCCTTCCTCGGATATGAGACAGGCTGCGGACAGCCTTGATATCGCGGGAAATGTTGGGGCCTGCATGTCTGAAATGGGTGCTCTGCATAAGGACGGAGTAAGACTTTTTGATACAGGAGATCTTTACTCGGCAGAGCTTAAGGATAAGATCGAGGAAGTGCTGGCAGGCGTATCCAATGATACAGGCTTTGATACTGTCATCGTAACAACAGATGGTTTCAGCGGTAAGTCCGCGGAAAGTTATGCTGATGATATCTACGATGAAGCCGGCTTTGCTGAGGACGGAGTGCTCTTTGTTCTTAACATGACAGACCGTGAGCTTTATGTTTCCACCTCAGGTATGGCTATCAGATATCTGACCGATGACAGACTCGACACCATATATGACAATATCATAGCGCAGATCCAGCAGGGAAACACAGCGGGAGCTGCGGCAGCATTTGCGGATGGAGTGCTCAACGCGCATGCGGACGGTATCCCGGAGGATCAGTCAAATTACAATACTCAGACGGGACAGTATGATAACTATAAGAAAAAGAGCCTTTCTATCTTTGAAATTATAAGCGCAGCTGTGATAAGCGCGATCTCCGGCTTCCTGCCGATGAATGGTGTAAAGAAAAAGTATGCCATGACAGCAGAAAAGAAGCAGGCTGAGAGCTTTAACCTTGCTTACAGAGCCAATTCAAGTATGGCTCTTGCCGCAGGCGTGGGCGCAGCAAAGCTTATCGACAAGCATGTAACCCGTGTTCCGATACCTAAGCCTACGAACAACGGCGGCGGAAGACCGGGCGGCAGCATTTCCAGTGTGCATACCTCATCCGGCGGCCATACACATGGCGGCGGCGGAAGGAAATTCTGATCAAATCGTGATCTGCTAAATTACATGCAAATAATCCCTGCAGATGTGTAAAACTCATACGTCTGCGGGGATTTTATTTTGATCCGAGGATGCAAAGGGTCACTTGTAAAAGTTAATTCCACTTTGTAAGACTAAC
>JAUNNP010000117.1 GCA_030531385.1 Eubacteriales bacterium | reverse complement strand
GTGCTTATATGCCACTCAGAGCCCTGGGCCGCAAAGATCCTTGCGTACTCCTGGGTAGAATACGATCCGATGCACGGATTGTCGAGAGGCTCGAAGGATACCGCAGAATTATAATTCTCATAGGCCTGTTCCCAGTCCTTAAGCTCCGCGCGCCGAAGCTCCCTGTAGCCGCCAAGGTCAACATTGAGATTATTCCTGTATGCCCTCGACCAGGTATGGGCATCAGGAAGCGTTTCGCCTGTCACTTCAATATCAAAATTATAATAATATGTACCGACGGCGGCGGTGACGACAGCATTTCCCGCTGACACACCCATCAGATTGCCGTCCATATCCGTATAGACCACAGCTTCATCAGAGGAGGAATAAAGGATGCTCTCACCCGTCGGAAGTCCCGCAAGAGTAAGCGTATACTCTTCCCCCGTTCTCAGCTTAATGCTCTCCTCCCTTGGCTGAGGCGCGACCGTAAAGAACGCAATGTCGTTTTTAAGCGCGTAATCCCGGGCAGCTGAAAAATCCTGTCCCGTAAGATACACTCCGGGCTTAAGATACGAAACTCCACGGGCCATGTCTTCATTGTAGCCGAAGGCCTCGCTGCCTATGGAGACGACCGTTATCGGAACTTCAACCGAATAAAGATTGCTGCAGTCATAAAACGCCCTGTCCCCTATCCGGCTCACGGATCCCGGAAATGTCACAGTCCTTAAAAAGCTCTGCCCCTCGAAGGCACTGTTTCCGATGCTGACTGTACCCTCCGGGATCTCATAATTTTCCTCCTCGAGTCCTCCCGGGTAGCACAGAAGTTCATTATCACCGTTGTTGTATAAAATACCATTATATGACCTGTAGACATCATTGCCGATCGCGACATCAAAGCGCTTTAGAGACATGCACCCCCTGAACGCGGTCGAATCGATTTTCTTTACCGAGGCCGGTATGGAAATCGATTCCATCATATAGACATTACCAAAAGCATTTGCCTCGATCTGTGTAAGGCCCTCATTAAGGACTATCTCTCTTAATTCCTCGGTATCCGAAAAACAGCCGCGCGGTATCCTCTCGATACATCCCGGTATCTCGACCCTCTTAATATGCGAGCCCCTGAAGGCCTCGTCACCGATAAGCATTAAATGACTGCCAAGCTCTATCTTAGTGATCATTGAATCCTTAAAGGCCTTTTCGCCTATCACCTCAAGTCCCTCCGGAAGCACGACCTCCTGAAGATTTACAGTAAATTCAAAGGCGCACGGAGCGATCTCCCTTGTTTCATCCGGAACACGGTAAACGGCGGCCTCATTTCCGGCCGGATAAGCTATCAGCATATCCTTATTTTTATTAAACAGAGCCCCGCCGGCCGAGGCATAGACCTTATTGCCGCTGTCAACGATTATTTCCGAAATAAAGCTTGTCCGGAAGGCTGTAAGATCGATACTCTCCACGGATGCCGGGATATTGAGCTTATCGATATGCAGTCCTGCGAATGCCCCATCACGTATGCTTTTAAGCTTATCCGAAAGCCTTAGCTCCTCTAGTGTACAGCCTGCAAAAATGTTGCTTCCGAGACTCTCGCACGGAATGCTGATGGCTTTCAGTCCAAAGCAGGAATTAAACGCGCGGTCTCCAATCGTTTCAAGCCCATCCGGAAGTGTAATATCGGAAAGCACGGTGCAGTCAAAAAAGGCATCATCCCCGATAGCCTTAAGTCCTGCAGGAAGCACGACTTTTTTTAGGCTGTGGCACATCATGAACATCTGGTTCGGCACTACCGTAATGCCCTCTCCAAGCACAGCGTTCTCGAGCTGCTCATCCTTTGCGAAGCAGAACTTTCCGAGATTTACCGCGGATCCCGGTATGCTGATCTCCTTAAGCGAGCTGCACATTGCAAATGCTCCCGACCCGATGAGCTTCACCCCTTCGGGGAGCTTAAGGCTTTCTATCCTCGTGCATGCAAAGAAGGCTGCATTTCCTATGCTTGTCACACTTTTCGGAATGCTGACCTCTGTGATGTTTGTCTTATGGAAAAAGCTCTTTTCACCGATAGAGCTTACTGTGCGCCCCTCGATCGTTTCAGGTATCACAACGCTTTTTGCATCGCCAACATAACTGACTATCTCAGCCGAATCTCCATAGATCCTCCACATAAAGCCGTCTGCGGTCTCAAATACATCCTCCATGTCCTCGAGGTCGCCGGATGCGTCAAGACTGTTTCCGCCGTCTGCAATGTCAGAAGGACCGCCGTCAGAACTCACGATCATGCCAAAGACCGAGTCCTCTGACCCGGTCCCGGTCTCCTCCGAAAGGCTGAAAACATCCGCAGTAGTTTCGGCAGCATCCGCAGCAGCAGCCGAAGCTTCGCCGGCGGCTGTGCCCTGGCCTGTTGCAGTGGTGCCTGCTCCGGCGGTCCCCTTCGCACCGCAGCCTGAGGCAATAAGTGCCGCAGCCATAATTATGCATAAACCTGAAATTATATTAGTCTTCTTCATTTACTTTCCCAGTTTGCTTTCCCTGCCTCGCCGGCCCGGTTGCTTTTCCGTCCTCGCCGGCCTGCTTACTTTTCAAAAGGCACTATCGCCTTGGTAAGATTACTGAGCCAGCTCCGGCCATTTCCCCTCAGCGTTTGGTTAAGGCTGTTTATAATAACTCCCCTCGCCCTGTAGCGGACATTTTCCTCTCCCGCTGCGAGGATCAGAGAGCTGACATCATTTATAGCATAGAACTCGCCGCCCTTCATGCCGAGATAAATCATCTCATGACCCGGGAACTGAAGTATGGTCCCCGGCGGAAGCGCCGCTACCTTGTCCGCCTTTTCCTGATCCGAAAGCTCAGAAAGATCAATGACCTTTACAGGCATGTTTCCCTGCCAGGTCGTATTCCTCGGAAGCTTCATGCCAAAGCACAGATAGACCTCACGCACATAGGCGGAGCAGTCCTGTGAATCAAGCATGCCTCCCCAGCCGTAGCGGTTTCCGAGGCACTTAAAGGCCTGCTGTATGAGCTTTTCTTCAGAAAAAATAAGATATCCGATGTGCACATCACGATTGACCGGGATCAGCATTTTCCGCGCTTCGTACATGCCGTCGGCGCCCCTTGCGGGCACATAAACAACGTAATTATACCATGACATGCGGTCGTCCACAAACTCTGCCGTCTGGCGGTTCGAGCTTTGTCCGCCTGCAGTACCTCCCTGCGCGGCAGCTGCAGTGCCGGTGCCTGCAGCGGCTGCGGAAAGCCCCGCCTCGTTAACTGCAAGTTCAAGGACTGTGCCCATATCGAGGTCCTTTTTCGAATGCTCCGGATCAGCGGAGCTTGGCTCTGTCGTCACAGTCTCGCCTGTCACAACAAGAAAATTCTTATGCTCCGTCGCGCTTAGCCACTCCTCCTTGCTGTGGCAGAGAACCAGGTCCTCAGCCGGCACCCAGCCATCGCAGATTTCTGAGCGGACATAGTAAAAACGTCTGTCTGCGCTTTGAAGATACACGAGCACAGGCTCATTTACAAGGAGAGCCGAGAGGGCAAGATTGTCCCATTCGGGATCATCGAGACTGTCTGAAAGGAAGTCATTTTTAGGATACGGCATACTTTTCATCGTAGTTCTATTAATTATTATACCGTAACCTACATTCATTGGGTTTTCTGCGTGGGCTGCAGCTATATTGCTGCGTATCGCTGCATAGTAGGAGGCCGGGACCGGCGCTCCGTTAAGATACAGGTTCTTAGGGTCAGAAAAGCCTGCAAGCCCTGTCCTTAAATCGATGCCGTCAAAGGTATCGGGCATTTCCTTAAGGAGATGCATATTCGTGCTCTCGGTACTGAAATTGGCCGCATTGAATGCTTCTATATCGGCCCTCGTCATTTTGACCTGCCTGTACTCAGGACTATCCGTCCAGCTTTCTGCCTGCAGCATGCTTAAGGTAACGCCGCTCATCGCAGCTGCCTCGCCAAGATACGGATCTCCCGGACCAAAATCGGTGGCTGCTGCCGCCGGCAGGCATGTTACACCAAAGCCGCATACAAGTCCCATCGCAAGCATGGAGATCATCATTGCCCGTCTTACGGCTGTCCTGACAGCAGCCCCGGGTGCAGCTTTTGTCACAGTCCGGCATATTTTCCTTATCGATCTCATCATTTCCTCTCCTGTCACGCAGTCTATACTCAGTCTCCTGTCATCCTGGCCATGATGGCAGCACCATTTTTCTTAAGCCACTTATCCCACTTTTTGTAATCGGGATACACCTTGAGGACCTCTGCATAAAAGCGGTCCGAGTGATTCATCACTTTTCTGTGACAGAGCTCATGAACCACAACTGAATCAATGACCTCAGGCGGCGTCAGCATCAGCAGACAGTTAAAATTAAGATTGCCCTTTTTACTGCAGCTCCCCCACCTGGTCCGCTGGTTCCTTATCGTGATGCGACCATAGCTGACGCCGACCAGCGGCGCGTAATATTTTACTCTCTCCGGTATCACGCGCATCGCCTCAGCTGCGAGCGCCCGGATATCCTCTTGGTTCAGCTTCGGCAGGGCGTTTGCCTCCGCCTTTCTTATCGCTGCTTTTTCAAGGTGCTTTTTTATCCAGTCCTCATGCTCCGATACGAATCTCTCTATATGACTTGCGGACATGAGATAGGGCGCACGGACGACAACCTCTGCGCCTTTTATCTGGATCGCTGCAGTCCTTCGGCTGCTTCTTATCAGCGTATATTCCATTTATCCCTTTCTTTCAGGTAAGGCCGTCCTCCGGCATTACAAGATTTACCGTAAGCAGATCGTAAGCCCGTGTATCAGCCAACGATGTCCCCGACGCCGTCAAGTATGATCGAGGGCCTGTAGGCAAACTGACTTACAGTTTCCCTTGTGGAAACTCCTGAAAGCACCAGCACCGTATTCATGCCGCATTCAAGTCCCGAGATTACATCCGTATCCATGCGGTCTCCGATCATAACTGCTTCTGCGCTGTGGCAATTAAGTATCCTTAGACCCGTCCTCATCATGAGCGGGTTGGGCTTGCCGCAAAAATACGCCTTCTTTCCCGTTGCGATCTCTATAGGCGAGATAAGCGCACCGCAGGCAGGTGCTATGCCGTCCTCGATCGGTCCTGAAATATCTGAGTTTGCTCCAATCAGCTTCGCTCCCCCAAGCACCAGATTCGTCGCCTTCGTAAGACTCTCCAGTGAGTAGGTCTTGCCCTCGCCGACCACCACATAGTCCGGGTTAACATCATTCATAGTCATGCCTGCGTCATAGAGCGCGTTCAGAAGTCCTGCGTCCCCGATCGCGTACACCGAGCAGTCCGGTGCCTGTTCCTTTAAGAATGCTGCCGTCGCCAGCGCGCTGGTATAAAAGTGCCTGTCCTCGACCTCGAGACCAAGACGATGGAGCTTCTGCGCAAGCTCCTTCTGTGTGAGGCCGCTGTTATTTGTAAGGAACAAAAACTCCTTTTCTTCTTTCTTCAGCCACTCAATAAATTCATGCACTCCCGGCAGTATGCGGTTTCCATGATATATAACTCCATCCATGTCGCAGATAAAGCCTTTTTTAGATCTTAATTCATTGATATCCATGCTTTAAATCTCCTTTGAGACACTTGTCTTCTTCGCGGGGCCTCATTGTTCTCGGCTCCGCCTTGTTCGCGGTGCCCCCTTG
>JAUNNP010000017.1 GCA_030531385.1 Eubacteriales bacterium | reverse complement strand
TATGCAGGCGGGTCCTACAACGGATCATTTAGCGGTATGCCGGGGAGCGCTGATAGAGGTTCGGGAGTAATGCCCGGCATATGTGCGCTGGGATATGGCATGAGACTGATTTAAGGAGAAAACATGGAGGCTTTTCATTCATTCTGGTCAGAGCCGAATCGCGGCAGAAATAATGGAGTCATCCGCTTTCCCGATTATGAGCAGCTGACTTCGGTTTTGTCAGCACTTAAATGGCAGCAGTTTAACGGCCGTGTCCGTATGATCACGGATACCTTGGGCGCCGAGAACTTTAAAATGCTCGGCATTGATAAATTCTGGAATAAGATCGATGTGACCCTTGATGAACTTGAAGGGAATATCGATCCTTTTCTTTTTTGGGCCGCGGGAAAGCTTTATGCGCTTAAGTCAATGCCGGTGCCATGCGCAATGATAGATACAGATCTTGTTATATGGAAAAATGTAGATAAATATATTGCAGGCAGCGATATCGCCGCGGCTCATTCTGAGGATCTCAGGGAAAATGTATATCCTGACAAATCTATATTTAAGCTGAAGCCGGGCTATAGCTTCCCTGCAGAATGGGATTTTACGCTCAAAGCGGCTAATACAGCATTTTTATACATTAAGAACAGTGATTTCAGGGATTATTATGTTGATTCGGCGATAGAATTTTTTAAGAATGTTGAAGTCGACGGACTTAATCCTGTAACTGCGATGTGCTTTGCTGAGCAGAGAGTCCTTCCGATGTGCGCTGCCTCAAAGGGACAGAGCCTTAGGTTTTTGCTCGAGCTTCCGTTTGCGGATGCTGAGGGGCAGGATGTTGCTACGCATATATGGGGCTTTAAGCAGGTGCTTGAACAGCTTCCTGAGGCAAGATATCAGTTCTGCATGCGCTGCGTGCGAAGGATAGCGATGGATTTTCCGGATAAGGCACCGTTGCTTTCCGAATGCAGGGATCTTAAAGGTTATTACGAGGACTATTTAAAGTCTGACATCAAATAGAAAAGAGTTCAGGCGAGAACTATGCAGTCATACCGTATTGCCTTGCCTTTAAGAGAATAATCCGGCCTTTTGCCGGCGAGATAAGGACCTTTAAGAGGGCGTTTAATAATGATTTTATGCGGATGAGCCGCAATTGCGGCCTCTAGCAGTTCACTTTCATCCGCACATGGGCGTTCCAGCTGCTGAAGCAGCTGGAATTTCTTTTTGATAAGTGCGCTTTTTTCTCTTTCGGGAAACATCGGATCAAGAAGAATAATATCGGGAACCGACGGACCGTCCGATCCATCCGAAACCGCCGGGATAGCCGCATCATCCGGATCCGGCGTCCGGCTTTTGTCTGCAATGTTTTTCATAGCGGCAATGCTGTCCGCCTCGATAAGCTTCATATTTGATACAGCAAAAGAAAGCAGAGGATCATCGGCAGCAGCCCGCAGTGAATCGCGAAGAAGTGCCGCGATCACAGCATTGTACTCATAGAGATCAACTTTAAAACCGGCAGCGGCCAGCAGCAGTGAATCCTCACCCATACCGGCTGTGGCATCAAGAACGCGCAGGGTATGATCTGCCTTCTTTATTTTGGCGGCCTTTACGATAAGCTCCTGCAGGAGATTATTTTTCTTAAGCCGTGGCAGCATATGCGAAAAACCTCCGCGAAGCATGATGGTTCCATCGGTAAGAAAAACTCCCTGATCATCACTTAGGAGTTTGAGGCCTGCAGCTTCTGCCTCGAGGGCAGCATGTTTTGGTATGGATATCTGTTTTTTTTCCGGTGTATTCTCGAGGTCCATATATCGCAATGTTATCCAATGGTTTCAAGCATCCTTTTTAATTCGTCGGATGAAAACTGTCCGGGCGCTGAGGCTGCACCTATGGTTCCAAAGGTGAGCGCGGATCCTGTAAGGCTGCCGCAGATACGGCTTATCACTCCCATCCTGCCCATTGACATCGTGATCACGGGTGTATCATTGTGCTTTTCCTTCATTGTAAGAGTGGCATCGATGAGCTTCAATACATCACGTTCAGAACACGGCATTGACGCAAACTTTACGATATCTGCACCGGCATCCTGCATTTTGATGAGAAGGTCAACTATTTCAGGGACTTCGGGGGTAGAGGATGCGACATGCTTTGATGCTATGACCTTCACTCCGTTTTTGTGGATATCATTTGTGATATCCCTGAAAAAGCTGTCTCCGTGACTGTACTCGATATCTATAAGATCTGCCAGTCCATAGTCTGAAACAAATAAATTAATATCCTTGTAGTACAGGTCTGAGATCTCGAAGTTATCCATATCCAGTCGAGTCCGTATGGTGAAGATAAGTGGTGTATCCGGGAACTCTGAACGTATGAGCTCGGAAGCCTCAATAAGAGCTTCCTTATTAAACAGGCCGGCGAATTTGTCGGCCCGCCATTCGATCAGATCGAATTCATGCTGTTTCATTTCAGAAAGCGACTTCCTTAAGCTTTCCGTGTTAGTGTCTGTGAGCGGAACGCATATCTTGGGAAGACCCTCTCCGATAAGCACTCCTTTTATATTGACTGAAGGCATGTATATCTCCTTTGCTGAGTGTGCCGAAATGTACCGTCTCAACTGACACACCTTTGACATATGTCGCTATTATAGCATAGCTTTGATATCTGCAGCCTTTTATTTTTATTGATAGTTTTAAAGGAAAATTTGAGTATTAATAGTTTTGAAGATTCACTTGTGTTAAGATAAAAATATAAATTTGCTTCATCAAAGACATGGAACAGGGAAGGGCGTATATATGATCGATTTACGGAAAATCAGCTTTGTACTGGCGGCAGCGGTCTGCATTGGCAGTCTGTATGGATGTGCCGGAAGCAGTCCCCAGGTACCAACGCCTGATGCGAAGGAGTTCTCCATAGAGGAAACGACGGAAGCTGAAGAGGAGACAGAGACTGAAGAAGCAACAGAACCTGATACGGAAGCTGTGAAAGAGGATATCCCGCCCGCTGAGGGTATGGTGAGGAGCCCGATCACTAATGAATGGGTAACAGCAGAGCGCGCAGCTGAGAGGCCGCTGGCCGTTATGTATCCTACGGATAAGGCAGCACAGCCGCAGTACGGACTTGACCGCGCGGAGGTCTTCTACGAGATCATGGAGGAGGGCTCAATAAGCCGTCAGATGGCCATCATGACCGACTGGCACGACCTGGAAAGGATCGGAAATTTGAGAAGTATCCGAGATTACTTTATTTATGAGGCACTGGAATGGGATGCTATCATAGTTCATTTCGGAGGTCCTGAGGTCTTCGTCAAGGAGATGCTTACGCGTAAGGATGTTGATAATATAAATGGTGTCGATGGCGTACTGGGCCCATCCTATGGTGCTTTCTACAGGGTGCCTAAAGGTACCAATAACGTGCACAAGGCCTTTACAGATGGAAATCATATAGATGCCGCCATAGAAAAAGCGGGATTTGATCGTGAACACAGAACTGAATATTATGATACGGAGCGCTGGAGGTTTGCAAGGGAGTCGGAGCCTGTGGAGCTTTCGGAGCGGAGTGATGCTGTATCCGCTGTCAATTTCGATATGACGGGCTGTTATCCGATAACTAAGACTCAGCTTGCTTATAATGAAGAGGACGGGCTGTATTATCGCAGCATTTACGGTAAACCTCAGTGTGATGCTGTTACAGGCACTCAGCTCTCATTTAAAAATGTTCTGATCGAGAGCTGTACCTCGGGTTCAAGAGGCGGAGGATACCTTTACATGCATGTGCTTGATGAAGGACATGAGGGTTATTACGCTACCGGAGGAAAGATGATACATGTGACCTGGGGTAAGACCGCGGACTATGAGACCACAAGGTTTTACAATGATGACGGCGAGGAGATCATGCTCAATACCGGACGAACCATGGTGTTTATAGCGCGTACGGGACAGGATTCATTTAAGGCGGATGGGGCTGAGTACCATCTGTAAGAGCAATCAAAGGCATCGGCGACTCACCAAACTGTGAGCTGTCGGTGCCTTTGCTGTATTTAAAACTGTCTGAAAGCGGTCAGCGGACTTTGCGCAGTATTACGTTTATCCACTCGATACCGCGCTTTAGATTGTCGCCGGTGATCCAGTACTTCACCTGCTCATATTCCGGATTTTCTGAGAGAATGCGGCGAAGGCGTTTGTCATCGAAGCCAAGATACCAGCGTCCCTTCTCATCATAGCCGTCCACGATATCGGCTTTCATTGAAAAGTATATAACTCCGTCGGAGGACAGGGCCTTTTTTACGCGTCTGAAGAATGCAAAAAATTCATCTTCCTTTAAATGCAGCAGGGAGGCTGAAGCCCATATCCCGCTGTAATTATACTGAGACTGCCAGTCCTTGATGTCCACACATTTTACAACATTCCCTGTATACTCTGATGCGGCTCTGCACATAGCCGGAGAGGCATCGATGCCATCGGCTGTATAGCCGAGCTCCTCGAATATTTTCATATCGCGCCCGCCCCCGCAGCCTATATCGGCAATGCGGCCGGCAGGATCAATGCAGTTTAAAAAGGCCGAACGTGTGTCGTGCATGTAGACATATCTTGTCTTTTCTGCATATGTGTCGGCATTTTTCTCATAATAATCTATAGTAGATCGGTCCATGGTCCTCCTTATTCAGCAGGCTGCCTATGCATGGCGCTCTGCTATAAGCAGCTGCAGATGAATGCAGTCTGCAATAGAAACGGCGAGCCGTTCCACAAGATAAGCATCACTGATCAGCTTGTCATCGCGGCTTTTACCGGACGCTGCCTTTTTGGCTGCATCACAAAATGCCGACGTGCTCCTGCCTTCCGGTGTTTTTGTCAGGTCAGTTCCGTCTGCTGAAAATTCAATATCGGGAAGATAGCTCTTTATCAGTATATCTTCAAATACTCTGCAGAAATAATTATAGGCGGTATCAACAGGATAGGATGCTCTCTGAAGGGACAGTACGACCCTTGTGTCATCAAGTGAAAGTACCGTCTTGGAGAGTGATATAAAAATCAGCTCGGCTATCTGTTTACGATAGTAGAGCTTTTTTACCGGTCTGCCGATGATCCCCTGTTTTACATAATTGCTGATCATGGAATTAGTGATCCTGATGGATGTAAGAGGCTCCATATAGCCATTGATCAGCCGGGCTGTCTGTTCGAGCAGAAGACCCACATCAGGGATATCCCTGTACCTCGGAAGGCTGAAATCCTCAGGGATCAGCGGCTGTTTAATTGCGTCATTTTTTTCTTTTTTCATATATACCCCGAAATGTCTCAGGCAGATCAATATTTTATATAAAGTATAATTGCATAAGCTCCCCATGTCAATCCACAGGATTTCAAAGATGCGAAGATAGAATTAAAAAACTTTCTAAAAGGTTTTCAAAAAACTCTTGACAGAGTTACAAAAATCCCATAGAGTAAGGACAGTCAATATGAGATCACATAAAAACAAAAATGATCGGAGGGAAAGCATGAACAGCGTCGCTGATGTGTATACAGAAAGCAATTATCATAAGCTGGAAAAACTTAAGGAGGATACGATGCTGCATTTTATCAGGCTCCCGGAGCTGGTAAGGCAGCAGTATTCCGGGGCGGCTGTCTATGCCGAAAGATTTAATGCATACTCACATTTTGCCGGAATCGTACTCAGCGTATTTTTCAGCGGATGGGCCTTTTCAAGAGTATTTATGGCTCCAACACCGGCAAAGATCGTTTCAGTGACAGTGTATTCGATATCCATGATCCTGCTTTACTCAATGAGCGGGGTTTATCATATACTGCCTGCAGGAAGGATGAAGAGGTTTTTCAGGGTACTCGATCACTCAACTATCTTCCTGCTGATAGCCGGCTGCTATACGCCTTTCTGCGCTGTCTGCCTGTGGGGTTATCCGATAGGTAAGTTTATACTTGTCTTTGAGTGGATACTGGCGGCGGTCGGCATTGGACTTAATTTAAGAGATATGAATTCAAGACCGGTAAAAATATTCAGTCAGATCTGTTATGTAGTTATGGGATGGATGGTGGTTTTTGCGATGAGGCTGCTTATCATGAGCCTCCCGATGGCAGGTATTATCTGGCTGGCAGCAGGAGGAATATGCTACACGGTCGGCATTCTGTTCTATGCCCTTGGTAAGAAAAACTGTGTTATGCACTGCATATGGCATGTCTGGGTCCTGCTTGGATCGGTGTTTCAGTTTATCAGTATATCGATGATATTGTGACGGATCAGATATCATAGAGCAGCGTTACGGGGCCGTCATTTACCGATGCGACCTTCATATCTGCGCCAAACTCTCCGCATTCCACATGATAGCCCTTGGCAGCACACTCGCTCTTGAACTTTTCGTAGAGCGGGACAGCGATATCCGGCTTTGCCGCATGTGAAAATCCGGGGCGCCTGCTGCTTAAGTCAGCATAAAGCGTGAACTGTGAAATGATAAGGAGTTCACCGCCCACAGCTGCAAGATCCAGATTCATTTTTCCATTTTCGTCTTCAAAAACGCGGAGTGTGCATACCTTATTTGCCAGCTTTACAGCTTCTGCCTCGGTATCCTCGGGACCAACTCCGAGCAGGACCAGATATCCTTTTCCTATTTTTCCCTTAACTTTTCCGTCTATAGTTACCGACGCTTCTGAAACTCTTGTTACTACAGCTTTCATTTTTTCTTTCCTTTCGTGGCAGCGGTATAAGCGGCCGCAGCAGTTCTTCTTTCCCGGAGCCGCCTGCAAAGTGTTTTGGTCTTTGTTTACGTGAAATGCTTACGTCTGCCGGTTTTCAAATGTCATTGTATCAGATTTAAAGCGAAAATTCCTTATGGAAATGTTATACTCTCAGTAGAATTGTCAGAGAGGGGAGGTCCGGGCCTCAAACAAGTCCGGAACGAATGAAAATTATGATAGTTTGCGCGGGACAGGCTCTTATAGATTGTATTATTTCAGGCGGTGAAGCCGGGGATGTGGCTGAAAATATTTCGCTTAATCCCGGAGGAGAGGCATTTAACGAGGCATCGGTGCTTGCTGCGCTTGGAGAAAGAGTGTATCTTTCTTCAGCGATCGGAAGTGATCATGCCGGTATGATACTGCAAAATGAAGCTCAAAATTCCGGAATCACAGTACTTAACCAAAATTACAGCGGAAGGACTCCGGTATCGCTGCTTGATGTAGACAGTACCGGAAACAGAAAAAGCAGAGTGTCAAGGGTTCATGAGCTTAAGGGTTATATTCCCGCGCTCCCCGGGGCAGTTGAAGGTGAGCGGATAGACTTTGTTACCATGGCCAGTCTGTTCAGACCCCCGTTTCTTGACCCCGGAGTCTGCTTTGATTTTGCCTCTGCGGCAAAGAGCATGGGAGCAATGCTGCTTGCGGATACAAAGCTCCCAAAGGGAAACGATCCGAAGCTTTCTGAGTATGCGGATGTGCTTGGGATCCTGGATTATATTACGCCTAATGAAACGGAAGCTGAGCATTATACCGGATATTCAGAGCCTGAAAGGGCCGCAGAGGTATTTCATTCGTATGGGGTAAAGAATGTGATCATAAAGCTCTCTGACAAGGGATGCTATGTTTCGCCTGAAAAAGAAACAGCATTTTATATACCTGCTTTTAAGGTAAAGGTGGTCGATGGGATCGGCGCGGGAGATACATTTGCAGCGGGATTTATGCATAGTCTGGTAAAAGGAAAGAATTTGCAGGAGTCAGCATTCTATGCTTCTGCATGTGCCGCAGTCAGCGTTACAGGGACAGGCGGTGCTTCAGTTATAAAATCGGAGAAGCAGATAGAGGAATTCCTGACCTCCGAAAATTGTGTCCAATTTATGTCCAAGTGATTAATATTTTTTTTATTTGCCGAAACTTATCGTAAGGTAACCGACCATACTTCTTTATTGATATTCATATTTTTTTTCCGTAAAATCAAGGCATAGTAAGACACAGGAAATCAACAGGCTTTGAGAATACGATATATTTACCGTATGAAAGGAAAAAAGAAATGATCAACAGAGCATTAAAACTTTTAGGGGCAACAGCGATGATGTCAGCAATGCTTTCAACTGCATCCTTTGCCGCAACCGCTATTACTTCTGTAAACTTCAATTATACTATTGAAGATGATGCAGCTATAAAGTCAGGCTATAATGAGCCTCTGATAGAGGTAGCTGATTCGGCTATATATGAAGTGGGAGATATCAGCTGTACCAGCGATATAAGCTCGGCTACCGGCAAGACAGCGCTTTCTTATACGCTTACTCTTACGGCAAAAAGAAATTATTATTTTCCGGACGCAGGTTCAATAAACGTTTCGGGTTCCGGAATCACAGAGCTTACAAAGAAGACGACAAGCAGTAGTGACAACACTATCCTTACTGTAAAATTCAAGGCGTATCCGTATTTTCAGGTAGCGGCACCAAGCTATGTTACAGCGTTTGACAGCATAAAGGGCAGCAAATCCAATACTGAGACAGCAGGCAGAGAGACAACACTTACCATTGACAAAAATGGAGCATCAAAAATCGAGTATGTTATAAGCTATGTCGATCAGGACGGTGAAAGCAGGTCAAAGTCCGGAACCACCACAGGCTCTACCATCAGTGTTTCAACATATAATAAGCAGTATACAGGTTCAAGCACATCAAAGCATTCCTGCTATATAAGGGGTATTGCCATAAGGGCAGCCGCGAGCCTCGGTTCAAATGCAAATGCAGCACCAAGTGAGTGGGTATATATTGACGGTGGCTTAAGCAGGATCGATACAGAGGAATATTTCACCACATATACGAGCTGGGATGACCTTAAGACAGGCTCATCAACAGGAACAGCTTCTTCCTCAGCTACAGGCACCACCTATGCAGGAACAACATATTCAGGCAGCAACGTAAACGTATTTGGATGGTCCGGTTCAGGTGACACCTGGTACTATTACAGCAATGGCGTAAAGGTAACAGGCTGGCTCTTTGATGGAAGCAACTGGTACTTCTGCGATCAGACAGGTCTTATGAAGACGGGCTGGGTCCAGGATGGCGGTCTCTGGTATTATCTTAATCCGGCACATGACGGAACCTTCGGATGCATGAAGACAGGCTGGGTAGATTATAGCGGAGCAAGATATTATCTTAATCCAAATGCCGGAGGACCTATGGGCTCCATGGTGACCGGAACTGTAAATATCGGCGGAAGAAATTATAACTTTGCTTCAAGCGGAGCACTTATAGGATAAGCCTATCATAAATTTTAAATAAGACAGCAGAGGCTGCATCGGTCATAAGACCGGGCAGCCTCTGCTTCGATTTTAGACTTGCTTTTGTTGCAATTTTTGTATAAATACATTATAACGATATGGTATTTTATTGTAGAATGAAATAAGCTTTGAAAGGAATTGAATAAATGTACTGGCAGCTTTTTTGGGCATTTTTTCGTGTAGGAGGACTTACCTTCGGAGGCGGTCTTGCGCAGCTTCCCATGCTTAAGTATGAGATCGTTCAGAAGTATCACTGGCTTGAAGAGGAGGAAATGATAGATATCTATGCTATCGGGCAGTGTACTCCGGGAATTATTGCGATAAATACGGCGACTTATGTCGGATATAAGAAAAAGGGAATACTGGGAGGAATCGTGTCAACTCTCGGCATGGTGACTCCGTCGCTTGTTATCATAACACTTGCGGCGCTCTGCCTTCAGGCAATCATAGATAATGTATGGGTGCAGCACGCGATCATGGGTGTCCGCGCTGTTGTTTGTGCTCTTATGCTTAATACAGCTTATACACTTTCAAAGAAAACAATTAAAGATAAATTTTCTATATTTATTGCTGTGCTTGCATTTCTGGCTGCCTTCTTTTCGGGACTTCCGACAGTTGTGATCGTTATATGCGCTGCAGTTATAGGTATCTTTGTAAATGTTAAGCTTGCTGAGGCAAAGGCTGTAAAGAAAGATAAGGGCAGCGTTTCTGAAACCAATGAAGGAGGTGAGCGCAAATGATCACGCAGGCACTTCTTTTATTCTGGGAATTTTTCAAAATAGGTCTGTTTGCCGTAGGCGGAGGTCCGGCTACACTTCCTTATCTAATGGAACTTACAAACAGATATGACTGGTATACCATGACGGACCTTACCAATATGATCGCTGTCAGTGAGTCTACGCCGGGACCGCTTGGACTTAATATGTCAACTTATGCCGGTTTTAAGACCCTGGGGCTCTTTGGCGGAGTAGTATCAACAGCCGGACTTGTTGTCCCGAGTCTTATCATTATTTGCCTTATCGCGAAGTTTCTTGATAACTTTAATGAGAATAAGTATGTAAAGGGAGCATTTGCCGGAATTCGTCCTGCTGTAGCCGCAATAATAACAGTAAGCGTGCTTGGAGTCTGCAGGGTTTCTCTGTTTGCTGAGGAGGCCGGTACGTATACACCGTTTATCAAGACTATTATCCTTTGTGCAATAGTGCTTGCACTTCTCCAGGTAAAGAAGCTTTCAAAGTTTCATCCTGCTTTCTGGCTCTTATTTGCAGCTATAATTGGAATAGTATTCCGTTTCTGATATGGAATATGCTCCTTTATTTATGACTTTAAATTAATTTAGTTGATTTTGGAGGATCAGCATGACAGATGATAAATTTTTTGAGGAAATGGAAAGTCATATTCCTCATGGACAGATAAGAACAAGATTTGCACCGTCACCAACGGGATACATGCATGTCGGCAATTTAAGAACTGCGCTTTATACATACCTTATTGCAAAGCACGAGGCTGACGGCGTTTTCATTCTCAGAATAGAGGATACAGACCAGAGCAGACAGGTAGAGGGCGCAGAGGAAATCATCTATCATACACTCGAGGAGTGCGGTCTCAGGCATGACGAGGGACCGGATGTGGGAGGACCTGTAGGACCATACATTCAGACTGAGCGCCGCGGCATGTATAAAAAATATGCCAGGATGCTGGCAGAAAGAGGCCATGCATATTATTGCTTCTGTGATAAGGCGGTATCTGAGGAGGACAGCGGTGAATTTGACAGAGAGGATGATCCATGCCGTTCACTCGACCCTGCTGAGGCGCTTAAACGTGCTGAGACAGAGAGCTATGTTATCAGGCAGAAGGTGCCTAAAGAGGGAAGCACTACTTTCCATGATGCCTCATTCGGTGACATAACCGTTCCAAATGATTCGCTTGATGATCAGGTCCTTTTAAAGAGGGATGGGCTTCCTACATATAATTTTGCGAATGTTGTGGATGACCACCTCATGGGTATCACTCATGTTGTAAGAGGAAGCGAATATCTTGCTTCGGCTCCTAAGTATAACCTTCTTTACGAGGGATTTGGGTGGGAGATACCGGAATATGTCCACTGCTCACCTGTAATGCGTGATGCGCAGCACAAGATGTCCAAGAGACACGGTGATCCGTCATATGAGGACTTAAGAGCTGACGGCTATCTTACTGAAGCTATACTTAATTATGTGGCACTTCTTGGATGGTCTCCGAGAGGCGAGATCGCCGAAAGAGAGTTCTTTACACTTTCAGAACTCGCTGAGGTCTTTGATATTGCGGGAATTTCAAAGTCTCCGGCTATCTTCGATATTGAAAAGCTTAAGTATTTTAATGCACAGTATATAAGAAATATGAGCCCGGAGCAGTTTGCCGCAGCTGCTCGGCCATATATCAGACAGGCTGTTAAGAATGAGGCTCTTTCTGTATCAAAGATCGCGGCACTGCTGCAGAACCGCTGCGAAAAGCTTACGGATATCCCTGAAAAGCTGGATTTCTTTGATGATCTTCCTGAGTACGGCACTGAGTGCTATACAAATAAGAAGTCAAAGACTGATCCTGAGATTTCTCTTAATGTCCTTAAGGCAATGCTTCCGGTCCTGGAAGGACTTGCTTCCTGGGATGAAGAGTCGATCAAGACAGCATTTACCGACATGGCTGCAAAGATGGAGTGCAAGAATGCTACCGTGATGTGGCCTGTACGTATCGCCGCTTCGGGAAGAATTGTGACTCCCGGCGGAGTAGTAGAGATATGTGACATTCTCGGAAAAGAGGAGACCTTAAAGAGGATAAAAGCGGGAATCTTAAAGCTTGAAGCATAAAAATCAATATTAGTGTACGGTCACAATGATATATTGATGCCCTCACTGCCGGATGTTTGGCGGTGGGGGCATTTTCACGTAAAATTCATATTTTTTTTATATAAAGGTATGTATTTTTGGAAATTATAGAAAAATCACAAAAAAACATTTCAAAGACAATTGTTTTTGTGGAATTATAATCAAGGAAATGTTAAAATTAGACAATATCGAAATTTTTTAACAGGAGGATGTTGACTTGGCTAAAGAAATCATAGAAGAAATCAAAAAAGCTGAGACTGCGGCGGCAGAAGGTATCAGCAATGCTAAGGCTGAAGCGGACAAGCTTATAAATGATGCCAGAGATGCAGCTAAAACTTATTACGAGTCAGAGATAAAAAAGGCACGTGACGCTGCCTCTTCTAAGGTGTCTGACGCAGAGGCGGCAGCCGAGAAGGTCATCAGCGAGGCTGAAGGCAAGGCTGCGGAAGCAAAGGAAGCACTCAAGGCTGCAGCTGCAGCAAAACAGCCGGAAGCAGTTAAGGCTGTGATCGATTCATTGTTGTAAATTTAATATTAAAATAAAGGAAAGGAGGGAAAGCATGTCAAAAGTTAAGATGAAGCAGATTTTTATCTGTGGTCTTAATTCAAGAAAGAAGGAGATACTTGATCTTCTTCAGCGTGCAGGCGTCGTAGAGATAAATACTGAAAGTCTGGCGGATGCCGGACTCAAGACTGTTGATGCAGGCATGCAGAAGGCTGAAGCAGCGCAGAAGTCTTCGCAGGCTGATCAGGCATTGGCTGTTCTGGATGAGTATGCACCTGAAGAAACAGGGCTTCTTGCTTCACTTGAAGGGGCTAAGGATATCGTCGTTGCTTCATATGACGAAAGAACGGAACACATTGATGAATATATGAGCTCTGTGTCAGAGATACTGGCGCTGTCGAAAAGTATAGCTGAGCATAAATCGGCTATTCCAAAATGCCGGAATAGGATCGAGACACTGACTGCATGGCAGGCTCTGGATATTCCGCTTGACTTTGAGGGTACAGAAAAGGCGAAGGTATTTATTGGATCCATTGCCGAAGAAGCTGATTCTGCCGGAATCTACAGCCGTATACAGGAACAGATCGAAGCAGATGAGCCTCTGGATATTGATATTACCCTGTTCAGCAAGGATAAGATGATCTCTACATTCATGGCTGTGTGTCATACCGATGATGCTGAAGCAGTAGAAAATGCATTAAGGCGCATAAACTTTGTCAAAGCTCCGTCAAGCACGCTTATTCCATCTGAAGAAACAGAGGCGGTTAAGAATGAGATCTCAATGCATGAGCAGACAATTCTCGAACTTATTGAGAAAGTTAAGGCTTATGCTCCTGAGAGAGATAATATCAGACTTGCTTCTGATTACTATTCACTGCAGGCAGACAAGTACGGTGTGATGAGCCGGCTGCCGCAGTCTGAAAATGCATTTTTTGTAAGCGGCTACATGCCGGAAGCTTACACAGATGCACTTAAGGAAAAGCTTGAACAGTTGGATGCGGCAGTTGAGATCTCGGATCCGGAGGGTGACGAGAATGTACCTGTAGTTTTGAAGAATGGATTTTTCTCAGGACCGATGGAGTCAGTTGTTGAAAGCTACGCGCTTCCTTCAAAGTTTGAGATAGACCCATCCAAGATAATAGCATGTTTTTATTATATATTGTTCGGACTTATGCTTTCTGATGCAGGTTATGGACTGATCCTTGTCATAGCATGCGGATTTGTCCTTATTAAGGTCAAGAACCTGAAGCCTTCAATGGAAAAAATGATGAAGCTTATGTTCTTCTCGGGAATTTCCACCACGTTCTGGGGCTTTATGTTCGGAAGCTTTTTCGGAGATGCTGTCAATGTTATAGCAACGACCTTCTTCAACAGACCCGACATAGCCTTCAGACCGTTATGGTTTAATTCCATGGAGCAGCCTATCAGACTTTTGTCATTTGCATTCCTTATCGGAATCATTCACCTGTTCACAGGTATGTTTATCAAGCTTTATCAGCTTCTTAAGGAGGGACGAAAGTTTGATGCTCTCTGCGATGTGGGCTTCTGGATGATGTTCGTAGGAGGCGCGATCGGATACCTGCTTTCAATGCAGATGATAGTAGATATGCTGAGCCTCAGCTTTATCCTGTCCCCTGCAGTGGGAAAGGTATTTGGTATAATAGCCATTATCGGATGCATCGGAGTTGTACTCTTTGATGGCAGAAGCAATAAAAACCCTGTAGTCAGGATACTTCTCGGAGCATATGGTGCATATGGCATCACAAGCTGGCTTTCGGACATTTTGTCATATTCGAGACTTCTTGCTCTCGGACTTGCAACGGGTTGTATCGCACAGGTATTCAATAAGCTTGGCACCATGCTTGGCAACGGTATATTGGGAGCAGTTTTCTTTATAGTGATATTTATTTTCGGAAATCTGCTCAATCTTGCAATCAATGTTCTCGGCGCATATGTTCATACTAACCGACTTCAGTTCGTAGAGTTCTTTGGAAAGTTCTATGAAGGCGGAGGAAAGGAATTTGAGCCGTTCACTGAAAACACTAAGTATTATTCAGTTAAGGAGGAAAATTTGTAATGGAATTAGGATTATTTTTAGCAGTTCTCGGTGCAGGTCTCGCAGCAGGCTTTGCGGGAGCAGGATCAGCTATCGGCGTTGGTATTGCCGGACGTTCAGCAGCAGGCGTAGTTACACAGGAGCCTTCAATGTTCTCTAAGGTTCTTATCCTTCAGCTTCTCCCGGGTACGCAGGGTATTTACGGTCTCCTTATCGGATTCATCGTACTCAGCCAGGTAGGTATTCTTGGCGGCGAGATACCATCACTCAGCAAGGGACTTATTTATTTCGCAGCATGCATGCCTATGGCAATCGGCGGATTTCTTTCAGGTATTTCACAGGGACAGTGCTCAAGCTCAGCTATCGGTCTTGTTGCAAAGAGACCCGACCAGTTTGGTAAGGCTATGATCTTCCCTGCAATGGTAGAGACATACGCTATCCTTGCTCTTCTTATTTCTATCCTTTCAATCTTCGGTATTCCAGCATCATTATAATTGCGGAACGGACTTAACTGAATTTGAAAAACAGAAAGGATATATAAATGAGCGGACTTGAAAAAATAGTCGATCGCATATCCAAGGAATCTGCAGATAAGGTCGGAGCAATGCTTGGTGAAGCTAAGCAGAAGGCTGAGACCATTAAGGCAGACAACGAAAAGAAAACAAGAGAAGAATGCGAGAGAATAGAGAAGAAGGCCGAGTCTCAGGCATCGAATATAGCAGACAGATGCAAGGCTTCGGCAGAGCTTAAATCAAAGCAGATCCTTCTTTCAGGCAAGCAGGAAGTATTGAATGAGACAATAGATCTTGCAAGACAAAAGCTTGCATCACTTTCAGATGACGAATATACGGATTTCTTTGTAAAGCTCTTTAAAAAGCATGCTCCAAAGCAGAATGCAGTGCTTAAGTTAGGCGAGAAGGACCTTGGCAGATTTTCGGATGCAGTTATTGCAAAGCTTACTGAAGCAGCCAAGGCAGCCGGATCTGAGCTTACTGTTTCAAAGGAAGCAGCCAATATTAAGAATGGCTTCATACTTGACTACGGCGGAGTGGAAGAAAACTGCACATTTGATGCACTTTTAGATCAGAATATCGATGATCTGCTGGATAAGATCAAAACTATTTTATTTGCGTAGCAGCAGGAGGTCATAATGACAAATACATATGTAGATAAAAGCTATGCATATGCTGTTGCGCGTTTAAGACATGCTGAATTAAAGCTTCTTGATTCTGCAGCCCTTGAGCAGCTTATCTCTGCCAGAAGCACAGAGGATGCTGTTAAGTTACTTAAGGACAGGGGCTGGGGCAGCGACGAATCAGATGACCTTGATGAGATATGCAGTAAGGAAACAAAAAAGCTTTGGGAATACGTAGATGAAATCGTACCGGATATCAATGTTTTCAATGTTTTCAGACTGCAGAATGACTTCAACAATCTGAAGGCTGCGCTGAAGGAGTCAGTAATGACCTACGATTATCCGGGCATTTACGCTGAGAACGGCACAGTTCCTGCAGAGATGATCAGGGATGCGGTAAAGTCAAGAAACTATAAGAACCTTCCGGTATACATGTCTGAAATTGCTGAGAAGGCACATGAGATCTTCTTAAGAACGGGTGACGGTCAGCTGTGTGATATCATGGTTGACAAGGCTTGTCTGGATGCCATCAGAAATGCCGGAGCCGAAAGCGGCGACAGCTTTATAGCTGAATATGCTGAATTAAAGGTTGCGGCAGCTGATATCAATATAGCAATAAGGTCCTGTATAACAAGAAAAGACAGGGACTTCATGACTATGGCGATAGCAGACAGCGGAATAATGTCCACGGAAGGACTTATTACAGCAACGATCAGCGGTATAGATGCAGCAGGAGCCTTCCTTGCAAGTACAGATTTTGCGGGGGCGGTACAGGAGCTTAAAAAGTCTCCGGCAGCATTTGAACGCTGGTGTGACAATCTTATTACAGACAGGATGCAGTCTATGCATTACGAGGCATTTGGACCGGGTCCTATAGCGGCATATATTATAGCCAGGGAAAATGAGATCAAATCAGTAAGGATCATTCTTTCAGGAAAGCAGAACGGCTTCCCTGATTCGAAGATAAGGGAAAGGATGCGTGATACTTATGTATAAGATAGCAGTTATGGGCGACCGTGACAGCATATACGGTTTCGCGGCAGTTGGGCTTGAGCCTTTTCCAATTACTGATACTGCAGAAGCAGCTGAAAAGCTGAAGACACTCGTAGATGGAAATTACGCTGTAATTTACATTACAGAGGAGCTTGCGGACAGACTTGAAAGAGAAATTAATTATTACTCCGAAAGAGAACTTCCTGCAATAATTCAGATCCCCGGGGTTTTCGGCAATACCGGAAAGGGAATTAAGGCAGTTAAGCAGTCTGTGGAGCGCGCAGTAGGTTCAGATATCATTTTCGGAAACGACTAGTTTACTATTGAAAGGTAAGTATAAACATGAGTAAAGGTGTTATTAAAAAAGTAGCCGGACCTCTGGTTATTGCAAAGGGTATGCGTGATGCGAGCATTCGTGACGTTTGCCGCGTATCAGATAAAAACCTTACGGGCGAGATCATTGAGATTCACGGTGATGAAGCATCTATCCAGGTATATGAGGAGACCTCAGGACTTGGACCCGGTGAGCCTGTTGAATCAACAGGAATCCCAATGTCCGTTGAACTCGGCCCGGGAATCATAAGCAGTATTTATGATGGTATCCAGAGACCTCTTGAGAAGATAAAGGAAGCTACAGGTTCCAATCTTCTTCAGAGAGGTGTTTCAGTACCATCTCTTGACAGAGATAAGAAGTGGCATTTCGTTCCAACAGCGAAGGCCGGAGATCAGGTCGTTTATGGTGATGTGATCGGTACAGTTCAGGAGACAGAGGTAGTTCTTCACAAGATCATGGTTCCAA
Organism: Eubacteriales bacterium; assembly: GCA_030531385.1. GTDB lineage: Bacteria > Bacillota > Clostridia > Lachnospirales > Lachnospiraceae > Avilachnospira. The sequence continues at coordinate 16,537 of JAUNNP010000017.1, read as the reverse complement.
AGGGAGCCGATGGCGTCATCAAGGAGATCACCGAGGGCGACTATACTGTTACTGATGACATCGCGACAGTTGAAACTGCAAATGGTGATGTTAAGGTACAGCTTATGCAGAAGTGGCCTGTTCGTACGGGAAGACCATATAAGACCAAGCTGAGCCCGGATATGCCGCTTATATCGGGACAGCGTGTTATCGATACACTTTTCCCAATTGCCAAGGGCGGCGTTGCAGCTGTACCGGGACCATTCGGTTCAGGAAAGACAGTTGTACAGCACCAGCTTGCAAAGTGGGCTGATGCAGAGATCGTTGTTTATATCGGCTGCGGCGAGCGTGGAAATGAGATGACCGACGTTCTTAACGAGTTCCCTGAGCTGAAGGATCCGCGCACGGGAAAGTCACTTATGCAGAGAACCGTTCTTATTGCCAATACATCAGATATGCCTGTTGCCGCACGAGAGGCATCCATTTATACAGGTATAACAATTGCTGAGTATTTCCGTGATATGGGATATTCAGTAGCACTGATGGCAGATTCCACATCAAGATGGGCAGAGGCTCTTCGAGAGATGTCAGGACGTCTTGAGGAAATGCCGGGTGAGGAAGGTTATCCTGCATACCTCGGATCACGTCTTGCTGAGTTCTACGAGAGAGCAGGCCGTGTTATCGCTCTTGGAAGCGAAGGCCGAGAGGGCGCTCTTTCTGTTATCGGTGCCGTATCACCTGCAGGCGGAGATATTTCAGAGCCTGTTACCCAGGCTACGCTTCGTATCGTAAAGGTATTCTGGTCACTTGATGCCGGACTTGCATATAAGAGACATTTCCCTGCTATCAACTGGCTTACTTCATACAGCCTTTATATGGATTCAGTTGAGCCGTATTTCAACAGCAAGGTTGCTGACGACTGGTCGGTACTTCGCGGCAGAATGATGGGACTTCTTCAGGATGAGTCAGAGCTTGAGGAGATCGTTAACCTCGTTGGTATGGATGCGCTTTCTGCTCCCGATCGTCTGAAGCTTGAGGCAGCACGTTCTATCCGTGAGGACTACCTCCATCAGAATGCTTTCGATGATGTAGATACCTATACCTCACCAAAGAAGCAGCACACCATGATGCAGCTTATCCTTGATTATTATGATGCGGCAGGCAAGGCTCTTGCAGACGGTGCAAAGGTAAATGATCTTATTTCTATTCCTTGTCGTGAGGCTATCGGACGTTTCAAGTACACTCCTGAGGCTGAGATCGATGCAGAGTATGCAAAGATAATCGAGACTCTTAAGAGTGAGTGTGCAGATGCTGTTGCAAGAAAGGAGGCCTTCTAAATGCCTAAGGAGTATAGAACTATACAGGAGGTAACAGGACCTCTGATGCTCGTTAAGGGCGTTGAGAATGTTAAATATGATGAGCTTGGCGAGATCGAGCTTGCTGACGGTACAAAGCGTCGCTGCAAGGTCCTCGAGATAGATGAAGGCAATGCTCTGGTACAGCTTTTTGAAGCATCGACCGGAATCAACCTTGAGTCTTCGAAGGTAAGATTTTTTGGAAAGAGCCTTACACTCGGCGTATCCGAGGATATGCTTGGACGTATGTTCGATGGAATGGGCAGAGCTATAGATGATGGCCCTGAAATTATCCCTGATGCAAGAATGGATATCAACGGTCTTCCTATTAACCCGGCAGCCCGTGCTTATCCTTCTGAGTTCATTCAGACAGGCGTATCTGCAATTGACGGACTTAATACTCTTGTTAGAGGACAGAAGCTTCCTATCTTCTCATGCTCAGGTCTTCCGCATGCAAATCTTGCTGCTCAGATAGCAAGGCAGGCTAAGGTTAGAGGTACAGATGAGCAGTTCGCCGTTGTATTCGCTGCCATGGGTATCACATTTGAGGAAGCAAGCTTCTTCATGAACTCTTTCAGGGAGACAGGTGCTATTGACAGAGCAGTAATGTTCCTTAACCTTGCAAACGATCCGGCTGTAGAGCGTATATCAACACCACGTATGGCACTTACTGCAGCTGAGTATCTTGCTTTCGAAAAGGATATGCATGTTCTTGTTATCCTTACAGATATCACAAACTATGCGGATTCTCTTCGTGAGATCTCAGCAGCCCGTAAGGAAGTTCCGGGACGTCGCGGATATCCGGGATATATGTACACAGACCTTGCAGGACTTTATGAGAGAGCAGGACGTCAGCTTGGCCGTAAGGGTTCTATCACTATGATACCTATCCTTACCATGCCTGAGGATGATAAGACCCATCCTATTCCTGACCTTACAGGATATATCACAGAGGGTCAGATCATGCTTGGACGTGATCTTTACAGAAGAGGCATTCAGCCGCCTATAGATGTTCTTCCGTCACTTTCACGACTTAAGGATAAGGGTGTCGGCGAAGGAAAAACACGTGCTGACCATGCAAGTACCATGAACCAGCTCTTTGCAGCTTATTCAAGAGGTAAGGACGCTAAGGAGCTTATGGTTATTCTTGGTGAGGCAGCTCTTTCTGACATGGACAAGCTTTATGCTAAATTCTCTGATGAATTCGAGCGTCAGTATGTATCTCAGGGATATAATACAGACAGAGACATCGAGGAAACACTTGATCTTGGATGGAAGCTGCTTGGTATCCTTCCAAAGTCAGAGCTTAAGCGTATCAAGGACGACATGATCGAGAAGTATTACAAGCCATACGAAGAGGCTTGACAGAGAGGGTCATAAAAGATGGCAAAATCACAAGTTAATCCAACCAGAATGGAATTAACAAAGCAGAAGAATAAGCTTAAAACAGCGCGCCGCGGGCATAAGATGCTTAAGGATAAGCGAGATGAGCTTATGAGGCAGTTTCTTATTCTGGTCAGAGAAAATAAGGAGCTTCGTGAGAAAGTCGAAAATGGTATCAGAGCCTGCAACAGTAACTTTGTTCTTGCAAGAGCCGGCATGAGCAGCGAGGCTCTTAATGTTGCTCTTATGTCTCCAAAGCAGGAGGTATATCTTGAGGCAAGTACAAAAAATGTAATGTCAGTAGAGATACCGGAATTTACATATAAGACACGAACTGCAGATTCAAATGATATTTATTCATATGGTTTTGCGTTTACTTCATCAGATCTTGACGATGCTGTAAAGAGTATTGCGGATCTGCTGCCTGATATGTTAAGATTGGCTGAATGTGAGAAATCATGCCAGCTTATGGCAGCGGAGATCGAAAAGACAAGAAGACGTGTTAACGCTCTTGAACATGTCATGATCCCTGAAACCGAGGCAAATATCAAATCTATTAAGATGAAACTTGATGAAAATGAAAGAAGCTCACAGATCCGTCTTATGAAGGTTAAGGATATGATGCTCGAGGAAGCTCATGGTTATGATGAGAAGGAGAATGGCGTAGGCGTATATGCCGTTCAGATTGAAGAAGGCGCAGCAGAGGATAATTGATTTGGCTTATCTCAAAGAGAGTCGCGAAGCAAATAAACAAAGACTCAGAGAAAATGTTATATCAAACACTGATTCGGGGAAAGACGATTTTCGTCTTTCCCCAATAGTGTTTATAATTGTGGTTCTTTTCTGTATCGCGGGAATAGCATTTGGAATATACTGGGTCACAAACAGGCGTTTAAGCACAGAATACAGTGTACAATGGGAAAGAAACAGCGATGATGGAACACAGACAGTGGAAACCTTTAAGGGATATAAGGCTTTTGCCGGAGGCATTATAAAATATACAAAGGATGGAGCTGAATATATAGATAAAAAGGGCAATGTCGTCTGGGAAAGAAGCTACCAGCTGAATTCACCGATCATCGAAGTTAGCAGTAAATATGCTGTTATTGGAGATCAGGGCGGAACTGACCTGTTTATTTTTGACAGCACTTCCATGACAGGAAGCAGTGAAACTATATTCCCGATCTCAATTTTGAAGATATCAGATAATGGTGTGGTATATGGCGTTTTAAATGACAGTGCAGCTGAATACATTGCAGCATTCAAGTCGGATGGAACTGCAATCGACTTATCGGTAAAATCTGTTGTCATTGGTGACGGGTATCCATTTGATATTGCTGTTTCACCTGATGGGACCGAACTTCTTACATCGTATGTAAGCATAGAAAATGGACAGATAAATAACAACATAGTCTTTAGAAATTTTGGTGCCATAGGTCAAAATGAAGATGCAAGAAGAATAGTCGGAGGCTTTAAGGACGAGTTTGCCGGATTCCTGGCCGGAAGAGTCAACTTCTCCACAAATGAATACAGCCAGGCGTTTTATGATGGTGGAGTGGCATTCTTTTCTACGGAAGTATTGAATTCTCCGGAGCTTATAGCCAATGAACGATTTGACGAAAAGATAGAGACTATAGGATACTCTGAGGAGATGGTTGCAGTTGCACTTTCTGCAGAAAGCAGTGAAGCATCGCCAAAGCTTCTTATCTATAATTGTAAGGGAGAATTAAAGGCAAGTATTGATATTGATTATAAATACAGTGAAATGTGTGTGACCGGAAACTCTGTTGTTTTAAGGAGTGGAAATGAGATCCATGTCTACGGTAAAAACGGAGTATTAAGGGCCAATTTTGAATTTACAGAGGGTGAGATCACTAAGATCGTAGGCGGAGGAAGTGATAATGAGCTTTTCGCCTTAACGGGGAATCTTCTATATAGAATCAGATACTAATAATAAGAACAGCAGCCGTGTGTGGCTGCTGTTCTTATTTTATGATCTTATATATGGTGAAGACATTGCGATTGTCCAGGTACTTGTATTCTACCTTGTCCATATATTTTTTTACGAGAAAAATGCCAAGACCGCCTATATTACGTTCTTCTGCAGATAGGGAAATATCAGGATCTTCATGAGCAAGCGGATTATACGGAATGGCATCATCAATAAACTGTATACGGATAGTATAACTATCTTCAGGATCGGCAGCTTCCGGAGTCCCTGAGGCATTAATAAATTCAGGCAGAAGAGAGGCTGTTTTCCGGATTTCCGAAGTGATCGTCACGCTGCCGATATTACCGTCAGGATAACCGTAATTAGCAATATTTACAAATAATTCTTCAATGGCAAGATCCAGCATATAAAGAGTCCTTGGCGAACACTTATATTGCTCCAGTTCGTCATGAATAAAGTCGAGGGCGGTATTTGAATTTTGTACAACAGCGGATAAAGTCAGCTTATTCATATAAACTCCAAAGTCAGAAAATATCTGTCTTACAGTTTAACAGAATTTGTAAGCATTTTACAGAGGATTTTATTTATTTTCATTAGGAGCGAGTTATGAATTGTCCTCGGGAACTCGGAACAGTAACCGTGTATAATACGTGATGCGATATTGAGGCACTATTGTGGTATACTGTTAGAGAGAATGAGACCCCGGCAGTTATTATATGGGGGAAAAAGATGTCCGGTAAAAATCGCCACAGGAAGGAGCGGGCAGAAATGAGCAGCGGAGGAAGTTCCGTATTCGGGACAAAGACAGTGTACGGAGGCATGCTGGGCGGCGGCGAGAAGGCGCGGATCGATCCGAAGATGAATCTGCGGTTTGAGTTCATGCTGACGGAGCCGGCAGACGAAGAGCGCCTGAACGCGGCAATAGAGGCGGCGCTGCAGGTTTGTCCGTACATGGGCTATTCCATGGAGAAACGGGAGGACGGGCTGTATTTCGCCCCCAATGAGCGGCCGCTGCGGGCGATTCCTTTGAAGGAGGAGCCGCAGACCTACGACTGCGAGGCGGACGGGCATCACCTGACGCATGTGCTCTTTGAGGGCAGGAAGCTGGTCATCGGAGTGTCCCACGCACTCACGGACGGACAGGGGATTAAGTGGTTTGCGGATGCGTTGTTCCGAAGCTACTGCGGAGCTCACGAAAGTCTGTATGAGGGGAAGGATGCCGAGGACTACGCAGCGGATCTTATGCGTGAGAAGCTGCCCGTGAGCGCGGAATATGTCTTTGAGAATCCCGTGCAGGGATCTTTCTTCCGGCTCCCGGAGGCGGGGCTCCGGAAATTCTTCATGGTGAACATTCTAGAGTCTGTTGTGCTGGGGAGAAAAAGAGAGTTCGGGTATTCTCTCGCCGCGGACAGAGCCTCGGTCAAAAAGCTGTGCAGGGAGTGGGGGTGCTCCACGACCATCTTGTTCTACCTGTTCATGACGGAAGCGATCCGTCGGGTGCATCCGGACAATCAGAAGCCGATTACGCTCCGCATGCCGGTCAACACGAGGCAGATTCTGAATGTGCCGAACACCTTCCAGAACGCGAGCATGCCGCAGGCGGCGTTTTCGGTGGATCCCGGTGTCCTGAAGGACGGGTTCGGCGAGACTGCAAAGGCGGAGCTCCGGAAAATGAGCGAGAGCCGGAAGAAGCAGCTCACCTATGATGCCATGGCCTTTGCGACCAACTATTTCCGGCGCAATTTGGCAAAGGGTGAGCCGAAGGAGACCGGGGCAAACAGAGGAGCAGACCTCATGTCCACGCTGGACACGACCATCTTCATCAGCGGCCTTGGCGAGGTGGTGCCGGAAGCAGCCTCCGGCTGCGTTGAGAAGATCAGCATGGCTGCAAACGGCGGCATGCCCTTTATGATGTATCTGCTTGAGAGCGGGGGGCGGATATTCCTCAGCATCTATCAGAACTTTGAGAATCCCTGCTATGTGGAGGCATTGAAACAGGTGATCGCAGAGTACACCGCCGTGTACCGAACGGTACGCACGGTGGTGTGAGAGGACGGCAACTAATGCCGCCTCCTACTCGATTGATCTGCTCACTCTTCCCTCTCAGTCACCAGCGGCTGATCCGATACGCCCACACGGAATTTGCATGTCTTGTGGAACTTCCCGTGGTTGAATGCAAGCACGATATCCCAACCGTTGCACTGGCCGGAGACCATGAAGCTCTCACACTCCGAGAGCAGATAGAGCGCGTAGAAATAGTTCACCGTCGTATCCTCGAGCTTCGCGCGGTACTCTTCACCGCTGCTCTCTTCCTTTTCTCTTTCGGCGATCGTCTGCCCCTCCTTGAAGTCGCGCGCGGAGTGGCGTTCCTGTGCGATGGCCCGGATCCTGCCGCCGAATTCCGCCTTCATCCGGTCAAGGATATCCTGATCCTCCGTAGCGAGGAAGATTCCGTCGTACCCGTCTCTTTCCATCCATTCACGGATGAGAGGCAGCATATCATCGACCGTCGCATGCTGTCTGGTGCCCTGCTGCCCTGTCGAGATGTAGTCGGTCCCGCGAATCAGAATGCCGAGCATCTTCCCGCCTCTGAACACTGCGTCCTTGTACTCCTCCATCTCCGTGAGGAAATCCGGGTTCAGAACGCTCGTATCAAAATCCGCCGGATGACGGAGCATCAGAGTGGTCGGCGCGACCACTGAATGGTTGACCACATAAATGGTATTCGTCTCATCTGCATCCTCCGGAATCATCTCAATCCGGAAGTATTTTTGCAGCATATCATCGCCGAACCTGGTGCTGTCCGGCTTCAGATACGTCTTGAATCCGAGAGAACGGAATGCGTTATTCATCATCGTATAGTGCGCAAGAATCCCGCCCACTCCGGAAATCTGCGTCACAGAGGCCTCCGCGTATTTGATGTCCTTCAGCGGAAGGTCGGTCAGATACTGAAGCACGAAGACGTTCGTGAAGAGAAATTCTGCACTGTCCAGATCCCTCCTCCCGCGCATATATCCGCTGGTAAAGTCCGCAGGGCAAAGGTAAGACGTCTCCTTTTTCTCCGGAAATTCAGATACGATCTTCAGACGATTCTCCGGCTCGATGAACCACAGAACCCGCTCGTCTTTAAACCAGACCGTCAGGCCTGTCTTCCGCAGGATCAGCTTTGCGAGAACGATCGTGTACTCATTCGCTTCCTCAAAAAAGATCTCCTCAAAGTCGTCAAATGCATGCATATAGATGCGGGAATCATCGTTTTCATCGTATGTAAGGAACGGAGGAATGATGAGTCGTCCCATTGTCATCGGCGATTTCGGAACCACATCATTGTTGGTGGTATAGACAAGGTCGTAGTCCTCTCCCCCTCTGTTCTTAACGTGGAACCTGCTCTCCCCTCGCAGCACACCGGCTAGCGCCTTATGAAAGACCCGCTCATCGTGCAGCAGTTCCCTCAGGTTGTCCTGTTCATGATCATATTCGTCGATTCGAAGCATCCCGTGCCTCCTTTTCTTTTATCCGAAGCTTTCTTATCAGCGATCTAGAATCTGCCCGTCTATCGATATGGTAACTATCTGCCATGGAATAAGCTTGCCGCTGTTCTGAAGAGCTTTCTGAGCTGCCATAGCCAACCCGCCGCAGCATGGAACCTCCATTCTTACTATCGTTACGCTTGTTATATCATTGCTTTTTATAATCTCTGTAAGCTTCTCACTGTAGTCAATGGCGTCAAGCTTTGGACATCCGATAAGAGTGACCTTGCCCCTGATAAAGTCCTTATGGAAATTTGCATAAGCATATGCAGTACAGTCGGCCGCGATCAGAAGTTTTGCACCCTGAAAATATGGAGCCTGAATCGGAGCTAATTTGATCTGAACCGGCCAGTTTGTAAGCTGCGAAGCCGGTACTGCTGCATTGCTGCCTGTCTCTTCAACAGACTCCTGAGTTCTGCGGTTTATCTCACGTTTCCTCTTCATATTTGCTTCAACAGCTTCGCGGTCATATTGGGGAGCTTCACGGTTTTCAAAGGTAATAGCACCGGTAGGACACCCCGGAAGGCAGTCTCCCATACCGTCACAATAATCATCGCGGATGAGCTTTGCTTTTCCGTCGATTATGGCGATTGCACTCTCGTGACAGGCCTTGGCACAAATTCCGCAGCCGTTGCACTTCTCTTCGTCAATATGAATAATCTGTCTAACCATATTATTCATTATTCCTTTCCATTTATTAAACAAGTTGAGATATCTTTATTTTACAAATGCAGCATCATTTGTTCGCAGAAGTTGGACGGCCACCTCTACATGCCTGGTAAACGGAAACATGTCAACAGGCTGTATCTTTTTCACCCTATACGAATGCGCGGTAAAGTACTTTAAGTCTCTGGCCAGAGTCTCCGGATCGCAGGATACATAAACCACCCTTGATGGAGCCATGTCTATAACAGCTGACATAAATTCTTTCGTGCTTCCGGATCTCGGAGGATCCATAAATACAACGTCGGCTGTCTGTCCTTCTTTTGCCATCCGGCGCATAAATCTTCCGGCATCATCGTTGTAGAATTTGATATTCTTTATGCCATTCTCCTCTGCGTTAATATTTGCGTCACGTACAGCGTCGGGGTTAAGCTCAACGCCAATGACATTTCCCGCATGATCTGAAGCGCAGATGCCGATCGTTCCGATTCCGCAGTAGGCATCGAATACAGTTTCAATTCCGGTAAGTCCGGCAAAGCTTATGGCAGTGCTGTACAATACTGCCGTCTGGACAGGGTTCACCTGATAAAAAGACTTGGCTGATATCCTGAAGGTCTTGCCGCATAATATGTCCTTGATATAGCCCGGCCCATATAATAGCTTTTCGCGGTCAGGTCCAAGTATCATGCTGCTTTTCCCGTGATTTATATTGAGAAGTACAGTTGTTATTTCGGGATGGATCATCACCAATTGACTGATAAAGCGCTTGAGATCCGGCACTTTCCTGCTTCCCGAAACAAGGACGACCATTATCTCGCCTGTTGAGAAACCGCGGCGAATAAGCACATGCCGCAGTATTCCCTCATCGGTATCTTCATTGTAGATCTTTATGCGGCAGCTTTTGGTGAGTCTTCGTATGGTATGAATGATGCACTGACAGGCTTCGTCCTCTATCATACAGTCATCTACATTTATGACCCAATGAGACCCTTTTTCATAGGGGCCGGAAAGCACATTCCCGCTTCGGTCACGCTTAAAGGCATGGTGCACTTTATTCCTGTAATGTAAAGGATCAGACATACCGATAACAGGCCGGACCTCACCGAATTCACCAAGCAATTCATTAAGCAGCTTTTGCTTTTTACTGAGCTGACGCTTATATCTGCTTCCCTGCAGGTCACAGCCTCCGCAGGCTTTGCTGTATGGGCATTTTTCAGCTTTGCCATTTATGGTTTTATGTCCGTTTTCCTCTGACATTGTACGATCTCTTCAAATCAAAATTACATCATCCGACGGGTATTTAAAAGCTTATCTTTCACCGAAGGTTATCAAGTATTCCAGGGAATTATATTCATCTCCGACAGAACCGCGCATTACCTTGACTGCAGCCTCGTCCTCCGGATGAACAGATTTCATGATATGCATAAAAGAAGCCATATCCGAAACATCCCTGTTATTTAGGTTCACGATTATATCTCCGCGGCGAATGCCGGCTGCATATGCAGGACTTCCCTGGATGACTTCTTCAACATAAACGCCTTCCGGGATGTTGTTGTACCGCATATCAAAATTTACATCTATTCCCATAATGCCCATATAAGCCATTTTATTTCCATCAATAAGGCTTTTTATGGTCGAGTCGAAAGCGGCAATACTTATTATTCTGGAAACTCCTGCGTTGATTCCGCTCTCTGAAGCTTTGCCGGAAACAATGCCGATAAGCTTTCCATTATGGTCGATGATAAATGTTCCCTTACTGCTGTTGGTTTTGATCTCTGAATAGATGACCTGCTGTTCACAATCGATTCCGGGTTCGTCTGATCTGATATAGCCTATATACCCAAATGCCGTTGATCCAATGGCTCCAAGCGGCGCGCCTATAGCAATAATGCTGTCCCCGTTGCTGAGTTCCTCAGTATTGCAATATTCTACAGGCGTGACAGAATCCAGGGTTTCCTCACTGATTCCATCGGTGCTGGATACGGCAATTATCGCAAGTCCGTCATTGACAGAAATATTTTTTATGTAAGCATCTGAAACATTGCCGTTTTTAAACCGTACCTTAAAGCTTCTGCCTTCCGTATCTGTTATGCATGTGAGTATCAGGATCTCATGTTCATCTATACTCAGAATGACTCCGGAATAAGATTCAGAGTCTTCGGCTTCATTGTCAAACCACGTTGATGTCTGTGAAGTAGCCACTACAGCAACAAGATAGGGATCAGCCAGCTTAACCGAATCCTTTAATACCGAGAGTACTGAATCACTAAATTCCTTTCTTTCTTCCTCAGGATCTATGGTTTCGGACTCTGATACAGACGTTTGCTGTTCGTTATCATCAGAAATTGTCTCCGCAGCGTCAACAAAAGCAGTGCTTTCCTGCAAATAGTCCTCGCCGGTTTTTTCGTTGCCGGCACTGGTAGTTTCCGGCATCATTGTTTCAACATTGGCTGCTGTGGTTTCCGAAGCAGCAGCTCTGCGTTCGGTATTAATTGACACTGCGTTAAATGCTAAGGCCGCAGTCACACCGAAAACAACTCCGCAGACACCTGCAACAAGCATTATTTTACCAACCCTGCCAGGCGTCATCTTTCGACCGGTGATCTTCTCATTTATCAGCTTTTTCTTATTGTTATCTTCCATTGTGGTTTTTAAATTTCAGATATAGTATAATTAACGGCGTTAAAACAGTAGAGATATTATAACACACGACTTTTTTATTTACATCATTTTATGTTCAGATCCATATATTCAAGATTCATATTGGGCTATGTTTTATTCGGCCTGGTCAGCTTCCTTGCCATAGCATTGTTTGCCGACAAGATGACCTACAATTATCTGGTAAGACAGAAAGCCTCAGCACTTTATGATGAGGCTATATATATGTCTCAGAGCTTCGAGGAAAACAGCTATTATAAGGGCGATATCAATGCCTCCGTATCAGGGGATATGCGCATGGTTGCCAACTTTTTTGATGCTACAATATGGCTGACAAATTCAGAGGGTCGGATCATTCTTGATTCCTCTGATCAGTTCACGAAAGAAACGATTCCCGGCTTTGATCCGGCTTCAGGCCCCGATAACTATCTGACCGGTTTTTACCATAATATGTTCAGCACAGATACCCTGTCGGTAGAAGTATCCATAAATCATAACTATTCACCAATTGGATATCTTATTATGCATTACCCCGTCTCAGAGGTCATGTCATCTAAAAACCAGATTTTAAATATAATTTATATCAGTGCTTCCATAATTTTTGTTTTATCGCTGATCATACTGCTCGTATTCACATATTATGTATACCTTCCTATGCGAAGGATAACTACAGCGGCGACGGAATACGCTTCGGGCAACCTCAATTATAAAATAGGTCAGCATTTCACGAATGATGAAGTTGGAACGCTGGCGAGAACACTGGAAATGATGGCCGATGATCTTTCGAACTCGGAAAAATATCAGAGAGATTTCATCGCAAATGTATCTCATGATTTCAGATCACCGCTTACATCGATCAAGGGTTATCTGGAGGCCATTCTCGATGGGACCATTCCGCAGGAAAAAAGTCCGGATTATATAAAAAGAATAATATCTGAGACAGAGCGGCTCAGTAAGCTTACAGAAGGCATGCTCACGCTTAACTCCATGGACAGAAAAACCACTCTGAACTGCACAGACTTTGATATCAACAGGGTCATACGAAATATTTGCAATTCAAATGAAAACGCGTGCAGGTTAAAAGACATCAATTTTGAACTCACTTTCGAACGTGAAGAAGAAATGGTTTATGCGGATTATCAGAAGATCCAGCAGGTAATGTATAATCTTGTAGACAATGCTATAAAATTTTCAAATAAGAGCTCCGCAATATACATATCTACACGGCAGAAGGGCAAGAAGATATTTATATCGGTAAAGGATAACGGCATAGGCATTCCCAAGGACTCCATTAAAAAAATATGGGACAGATTTTATAAATCAGACAGCTCCAGGGGAAGAGATAAGACCGGAACCGGTCTTGGTCTAAGCATAGTCAGAGAGATAGTCCAAGCGCATAACGAAACCATTGATGTGGTTTCGACAGAGGGCGTTGGTACAGAATTTACTTTTTCGCTTCCGGTAAGCGCAGACTGAGTAATGCCGGAAGTACATAATGATCGGGAAATCTTATGATTAACAAAAATGATCAATTTGAAATTTATATAACAGATCTGAGCGATGAGGGCGCCGGCATCGGAAAGACAGACGGTTTTACCTGGTTTGTCAAGGATGCGGTTATCGGCGACCATATTCTGGCTGCAGCGACCAAGGTAAAAAAGAATTATGGCTTTGCCAGACTGGTGAAGGTCATTGAGCCGTCGGCATCCAGAACCACGCCTGCATGTCCGCTTGCCAGAAGCTGCGGAGGCTGTCAGCTTCAGCAGCTGGAGTATGATTCCCAGCTTAAATTCAAAGAAAGCAAGGTCTTAAATGATTTAAAGCGTATCGGTGGCTTCACAGATGCCGGAGCCTTTTTTGAGCCAATCATCGGAATGCAACAGCCCTTCAGGTATAGGAACAAAGCTGTTTATCCTATCGGGCGTAATAAAGAGGGCCGTATAATAGCAGGCTTTTATGCCGGCAGAACACATAGCATTATTGCATGTGAGGATTGTCTTCTTGGCTTTGAAGAGAATAGGATCGTACTTAGTACCATCATTAAGTTCATGGGGGATAATGATATTGAGCCTTATAATGAAAATACGGGCTCGGGTGTAGTACGCCATGTCCTTATACGAAAAGGGCTGCATACCGGTGAACTCATGGTATGTATTGTTATTAATGCCGGAAAGCTGAAAAATGCTGATGTGCTATGCGGCAGGCTTAGGGAAATGCTTCCGTCGCTCAAGTCATTTACTTTATCGGTAAACCGCGAACGCACAAATGTAATAATGGGAACCCGGATCATCAATGTCTATGGCCCCGGCTATATTGAGGACCTTATACACGACAGAGACGGATCGCAGGTCCGTTTCCGCATATCCCCACTTTCTTTTTTCCAGGTAAATTCCGAGCAGATGGAAAAGCTTTACGGTACCGCACTTGAATTTGCGGGACTAACCGGAAACGAACGTGTCTGGGATCTGTACTGCGGAGTCGGTACGATCTCGCTATTTCTTGCAAGACATGCAAAAAAAGTCTACGGTGTGGAAATCATACCGGAGGCGATAGACAATGCAAGGGAGAATGCTGAATTAAACAGCATTGATAATGCTGAATTTTTTGTTGGAAAAGCGGAGGAAGTTCTGCCTGAGTGGTACTCAAAGGAGTACCGGAAAACCGGAGAGAAAATCGATGTCATAGTCGTTGATCCGCCTAGAAAGGGCTGCGATGAAAACTGTCTTAAAACCATGGTCAGCATTGCCCCCAAAAGGATAGTGTATGTATCCTGTGACCCGGCAACACTTGCAAGAGATTTAAAGTATCTTTGCAGTGAGGGCTACCGGATAGAAACAGTCAGACCTGTGGATATGTTCCCGCAGACGGTGCACGTTGAGACGGTATGTTTATTGTCCAAACTAAAATCGACGCAGCATATCGAAGTTGAGCTGGATATGGACGAGTTGGACTTGACCGATGCGGAGAAGAAAGCTACCTATCAAGAGATCAAGGATTATGTGCTGGAGCATACCGGATTGAAGGTCAGCAGCCTGTATATCGCACAGGTGAAGCAGAAATGCGGCATTATTGAGCGTGAAAACTACAATAAGCCGAAGTCTGAGGACGCAAAACAGCCGCAATGCCCACCGGATAAAGAAAAAGCAATCAAGGAGGCATTGAAGCATTTCGGCATGATTTAAGGAGGGCGGATATGAAGCATTTGATTTCTTGTGAGTTTAACATGGATACTGCCTGTGTTGAACTGAAATTCACCGATGGCAGCATGATTGCGATTGATACTATCGCTGTGGAGAATGAAGTTGCCGATAATATGTATCAGAGGTCGGAACTGGATTATCTGATCTACAATGACCCGATAGCATATGCTGATCTGATACTGAACGGCGATCCGGCAATATATTTGAAAACAGTAACTGAATATAAATCTCTTGATTAATAGAGAGTGGTTAAGCCGCCTGTACAAGCACTGTGCTTGTGCAGGCGGCTTTCTTTCGTCTTAATACAAATTTAATGCCAGTTTTTATACGCTAATACCCATTTCATGGATGAAGTGCGATAATAAATACAGAATACTCCCAATGGAGGGATGGGCATGATTACGATAAAAAAACGATTATCTTCATCACAAATTATTATTCTCGGGTTTGCCGGTGCTATTTTGTTTGGTAGCATTCTCCTGACGCTTCCTTTTTCTACTCGGGATGGGCATGGTGCTTTGTTTTCAGATGCTTTGTTTACCGCAACATCCGCTGTCTGTGTTACCGGACTGGTAGTACAGGATACGGCAACCTATTGGAGCACATTCGGGCAGGCAGTAATTATTGCGTTGATTCAAATTGGCGGTATGGGTGTTGTCACCGTTGCTATTGCCATTTCATCCTTCTCTGGAAAGCAAATCAGTCTGAAACAGCGCAGCACAATGCAGGAAGCTATATCTGCCCATAAAGTGGGCGGGATCGTCCGACTAACCGGATTTATCATTAAGATGACGATTATCTTTGAACTTCTTGGTGCTGTCATCATGGCCCCGACATTCTGTAAGGAGTTCGGTGTGCTGAAAGGAATATGGTATGCCGTATTCCACTCCATTTCCGCATTTTGTAATGCCGGATTTGATTTGATGGGCACAAAAACACCGTATTCCTCTCTTACATATTTTGTGGATAATCCGGTCATCAATTTTGTAATCATGTCGTTAATCATAATCGGCGGTATTGGATTCATGACGTGGGATGACATTAAGGTAAATAAGCACCATGTTCGAAAATACAGGATGCAAAGCAAGGTTATCCTGATAACTACTGTACTTCTGATTTCACTTCCAACTCTGTACTTTTTCTTATTTGAGTTTGGAGACAAACCGATGGGCGAACGCATTTGGAGTTGCTTATTTTTTCGGCATAGGCAAGCATTCTGCCCATAAATGCGCTGTCAGATTTACATTTTTCAATGAAAAGAAACAGGTCTTCATCTGTTTCTTTTTTTATTACGTAATAATTAGGTAATGGATCATCGGATTTTCCGGTGAGATATTCCACGGATGTATCAAAACCCTCCGCAATAGTTCTGATTACATGCTCCGAGGGCATTCTGTCGCCGTTTTCATAGCGCAAATATGTCGGCTGTGCCATGCCAAGCTTAGCGGCGGCTTGCTGTTTGGTCAGTCCAAGATGTTTTCTGCATTCAGAGAGCCTAGTTGTATCAAAAATAGATTCGTACATTCGATATTTACCTCCAACGTTTTAAATAGTATACCAGAGGTATATTGAAAATACCAATGGAATATTATAAAATATACCAAAGGAATACAAATAAGGAGGGGAATTAATCATGAGCTATGATCTGTATTTGAGGGATCCTGTCACAAATGAAGTGGCGCGGGTTCCCGGTCATTTGATGTATGGTGGAACATATAGGGCTGATTACCATCCGGAAACAGATGAATTCACACCGGCCCTATCCACGGATGCAAGTCTGAATATCACGTATAATTATGCTCCGTATTATTATGAAGT
>JAUNNP010000116.1 GCA_030531385.1 Eubacteriales bacterium | reverse complement strand
ACACAAAATAAACGAGAAATGATTTGGAGGCAGCTATGCCGGAGAAGATACTGAGAACAGAATATAGTGAGGAAATGCAGAAGTCTTATCTTGACTACAGCATGTCAGTCATAACTGCACGTGCCGTGCCGGACATCCGCGACGGACTTAAGCCGGTGCAGCGGAGACTCCTTTATGATATGGATAACCTTCATGTGCATCATGACAGGAAGGAAATGAAATCGGCCCGTATTACAGGTGACTGCATGGGACGCTTCCATCCGCATGGGGATTCATCGATATATGATACCATGGTAGTGCTCTCGCAGGACTTCAAGAAGTCGGTTCCGCTCGTTGACGGAAAAGGAAACTTCGGTTCCATAGAGGGAGATACGGCGGCTGCCTACAGATATACCGAGGCCAAGCTTCAGCAGTTTACGGATGAGGTATTCTTACGCGATATTGACAAGGCTGTGGATTTTGTACCGACCTATGCCAATACCGAGATGGAGCCTACAGTCCTTCCTGTGCGCATACCGAATTTCCTGCTTAACGGTTCAGAGGGCATCGCGGTAGGCATGACCACCTCAACGCCATGCCACAACCTCTCAGAGCTTTGTGATCTGTGCTCGGCCTATGTGGATAACCGCGAAATGAGTATTGATCAAATGCTTGAGATCATGCCGGGACCGGATTTTCCGACAGGGGGCATCATTTCCAATAAAGCAGACCTTAAGGGCATCTATGAAACAGGAGCCGGCAGGATAAAGATACGCGGAAAGCTTGAATATGTCCCTGCGGCAAAGCGCAGTGAGCGCGACAAGCTTATCGTGACCGAGATCCCGTATACCATGATCGGTCAGGGAATCGGAAAATTCATGCAGGATACAGCTGACCTTGCAGAGGCAAAAAAGCTTCCGGAGGTAGTGGACATCGGTAATGCCTCAGATGCAGCCGGCATCAGCATTTTCATCGAACTTAAAAAGGACTCGAATATAGAGAGGATCAGCAATATCCTCTATAAAAAGACGAGGCTCGAGGATACCTTTGGTGTTAATATGCTGGCTATTTCAGATGGAAGACCGGAGGTCATGAGTCTGCCTGCCATACTTAAGGCATGGCTTAAATTCCAGCACGAGATAATCGAGAGAAAGTACAGGGCGCTGCTTGAAAAGGAGGAAGATAAGCGCGAGATCCAGGAGGGTCTGATCACTGCCTGCAACATAATTGACCTTGTTATAGCTGTCATCCGCGGAGCAAAGAACCGTAAGGATGCGGAAAGCTGCCTTATAAACGGAGATACCTCGAAGATAAGCTTTAAGGATAAGTCGATGGAGGAGGACGCAAAGCACCTTCGCTTTACGGAAAGACAGGCAAAGGCAATCCTGGAAATGCAGCTCTACAAGCTCATTGGCCTCGAGATAATGGAGCTTGAGAAGGCTTACAAGGCTACGATGAAGGCCATCAAGGAGTATAAGGCTATTATCGGCGGCAGGGAAAAGCGCGAGGAGATCATCAAAAAGGATCTTGCCGATATTAAGGAAAAGTACGGCAGACCGAGAAGGACAGTCATCGAGGATATAGCCGAGGCTGTGATCGAGGAGGCGCCGGTAGAGATAAGTGAGTGTATCTTCGCCATGGATAAGCTCGGCTACTGTAAGCTGATCGATAAGGGGCTTTATGAGAAAAACCGCGAAACAGTAGATACGGAGAACAAATATATCATTACGACGACTAATATGGGGCGCATCCTTGTATTTACCGATAAGGGAAATATGTACCAGCTTAAATGTCAGGATATCCCGATGAAAAAAGTCAAGGATAAGGGCGTGCCTATAGATAATATTTCAAAGTACCAGGCTTCGGAGGAAGAGATACTTTATATTGCCGCAAAGGAGCAGCTTGCGGGAAGCAATCTTTTGTTCCTTACTAAGCAGGGAATGATCAAGCAGGTAAGCACCGAGGAGTTTGAGACCAACAATAAGCAGGTCGCCGCGACAAAGCTTGATGCAGGTGACGAGGTAATAATGATTCTCAAGATCACCGATATAGGAGCGAATACCGTGGTGATCTGGACTAAGGAAGGATACTTCTTAAGGTTTGCGCTTGATGATGTGCCGCTCCTTAAAAAGACGGCAAAGGGCGTTAAGGGCATAAAGCTGCATGATAAGGACGAGTGCCTTGGCATCATGATCGTTGACTCTGAAGCGGCCGTTAAGTATGGCAAGAAGGAAGTTAAGCTCAATACATTGAAAACCGGCCTCAGGGGCGGCACCGGAACAAAGCAGAAGAAATAAACCGGATAAATCAAACAAACGTGATAAACCGGATAAATCACATAAACCGGATAAACCAAAAGAAACAGGAGAAACAGGTTATGAATAAGGAAAATGCAAGGACAACTGCACTTCTTGATCTTGAGCATACGATCGCGGCGCCGTTATTTGAAAAAACCAGGTACCCCTGGGAGGCACTTTCAGGAATAAAGGGCTTCATTCTCGAGACAGGCAAAGGCCTTGATCCGGATGAATATGATCACCCCTCAGAGGATGTGTGGATACATAAAACAGCCAAAGTATTTCCTTCAGCTTATATTGCGGGTCCGTGCATAATAGGCGAGGGTACTGAAGTTCGACATTGCGCGTTTATCCGCGGCTCAGCCCTTGTAGGAAAAAACTGTGTTGTCGGCAATTCCACTGAATTAAAAAATGTAATTCTATTCGACAATGTGCAGGTTCCGCATTATAATTATGTCGGAGATTCTATTCTTGGTTACAAGTCACACATGGGAGCCGGCAGCATTACCAGCAATGTTAAGAGCGATAAGACACCGGTCAAAGTCCACTTTGAGGACGGAGACATAGAGACAGGTCTTAAGAAGTTCGGCGCCATGCTTGGAAACTGTGTTGAGGTCGGATGCGGCTCAGTGCTTAATCCGGGAACTGTCATCGGAAGCAATTCCAATGTGTATCCGCTCTCTAGTGTCAGACATGCAGTAGACAGTGATTCTATCTACAAAAACCGGGGAGAGATCGCGGAAAAGCATAATTGATTATAGAAAGGTGGTACCTATGAAGCAGTTATATGATAATGTTTATGAGTTCACACATCCGCTTATCCAGCATAAGATCACAATGCTGAGAGATAAAAATACAGGAACGAATGAGTTCAGATCCCTGGTCGACGAGCTTGGCATGCTTATGGGATATGAGGCGCTTTCCGACCTTCAGACAGAGGATGTTGAGGTCGAGACCCCTATTGAAAAGTGTATGAGCCCGGTGATCGCAGGCCGTAAGCTTGCAGTCGTTCCTATCCTCAGAGCCGGACTTGGTCTGGTTTCCGGTATCCTTGCTCTTGTTCCTACAGCAAAGGTAGGACACATCGGAATGTATCGTGATGAAGAGACTCATGAGCCGCATGAGTATTACTGCAAACTGCCTTCACCTATCGAGGAGAGAGTCATCCTCGTTACAGACCCTATGCTTGCCACCGGCGGATCTGCTGTTGACGCCATCGATCTTATCAAGGCACGCGGAGGAAAGAAGATAAAGTTCATCTGCATAATCGGCGCTCCGGAGGGCGTTAAGAAGCTTCATGAGGCGCATCCTGATGTTGAGGTCTATATAGGACACCTTGACCGTCAGCTTAATGAAAATGCTTATATCTGCCCGGGCCTTGGCGATGCCGGAGACCGTATCTTCGGAACTAAGTGATATTTATATATGGCAGAAAAGAAAAAACGAAGAAGACATAAAAGCGGCGGCGGAAGCATTAAAAATGCGGAAGTGCTTGCAAAAATCAGAGAACAGGCAGTGCAGGCGGCGGCAGCCTATGATCCGTCAGCATTAACAGACGGAGAGTGGGAAAAGCTGATACAGGATGCAACAAGGCGGATCAGTGTCAGCTTCGCCGAGGACAGATTTTCACTATACGGAGCGCGCATAAAAAAAGGCGATACTTATCGCAGCAGATACTATGACGACCCGATAACACCGGGTAATTTTGATGACTTCATAGATAATCTTTATGCAAATGCTGACGATCTTATAACGACCGCTCTTGAGTCTAACGGCATCATCCTGATCTATATAACCTACAGGCTGATACGATACGTGCCTTATCTGAATGAGCAGTCGGCCGGCTTTAATGGAGCGGGCAAAACAGAATTTGCGGATGCGGTATTTGCAAGACTTTCTGAGACTGATATTGCTGACAGGCTCATGGCGAGACTCAGGCACTACTGCACAAGACGCCGTATATTAAATCTCATTTCAAGAAATCAGAATTATGAGGCCCTGGCAAAGGAAGCAAAGAACCACAGAGCCTCCAACAGACAGCTTGAAAAGCATATTCTGGAAAGCATTCCGGATAATTATATAGATCTATACCCTGAGGCGCGTGAGATGGAGAGGCATTTCGTGCTGCATGTCGGACCGACCAATTCGGGCAAGACTCATGATGCCTTAGAGGAGCTTCGTATGGCCCCTTCAGGCATTTACCTTGCCCCATTAAGACTTCTTGCCTGCGAGGTAAAGGACCGCCTTAATGAACTTGGTACACCCTGCGATCTGCGTACCGGGGAGGAGTCGGAAACAGTAGAAGAAGCCCGTCATATGTCCTGCACTATAGAAATGCTGGACACCTCGCGCTTCTATGACGTGGCCGTGATCGATGAGGCACAGATGATAACCGATACCCAGCGCGGCGGCTCCTGGACAGCAGCGATCCTTGGAGTTCAGGCTTCGGTGGTGCATGTGTGTATGGCCCCGCACGCAAGGGATATCGTTATTAATCTTATCGAGGAATGTTCGGATTCCTATGAGATAGTTAAGCACAGGAGACAGACAAAGCTCCTCTTTGACAAGGATCCGTTTATATTCCCGGATTATGTAGAGGACGGAGATGCACTTATAGTATTTTCAAAGAGAGATGTGTTAAGCTGTGCCGCAGCCCTTCAGAGAAGGAATATAAACTGCAGCATAGTTTATGGAGCGCTTCCGTATGACGCCAGAAAGAGTGAGGTCGGACGTTTTATAAATGGGGAGACCTCGGTCATCGTGGCAACGGATGCCATAGGAATGGGCATGAATCTGCCTATCAGAAGGGTGGTTTTTCTGCGCACTATCAAATTTGATGGCATCTCAACCAGATTTTTATATCCGGAGGAAATACAGCAGATAGCAGGAAGAGCAGGCCGGTTTGGTCTCTATGATGAGGGTTATTATACCTCTGAATATGACAAGGGTAAGGTCAGAAGCCTGTATGGACAGCGTATCGAACAGATAGACCAGGCACCGATAGGTTTCCAGAAGTCACTTATCTCCATAGAGGGAAGACTTTCCGATATTATGACGAGATGGGCGAAGATCCCAAATAACAGCGATCTTTACTATAAGGGAGATATCAGTGAGGAGCTGATGCTTTGTGAATGGATGGAACAGTTTACGGCAGACAAGGAGCTGACATACTCCTTTGCGACCATTCCGTTTGATGTAAAGAATGAGACCCTTATGGATATCTGGCAGGAGATGGTCATTAAGCATGTTGACGGAACGCCGGTCGAATACGTGCGTCCGTATTATGATCATGATGAGCTTGCATCAATGGAACTGGCTTTCAGGATATGCGATCTGTACTACTGTTATGCAGACCGTTTTGACCGTGAGAACAGGGAAATGATAAGCGAGGACCGCCGTGAGATAGCGGGAGATATAGCAGAGTACCTGAAGTCTCATGAGCTTCCCATAAGAAAGTGCAGACGCTGCGGCCGCGAGCTTGCCTGGAATTATCCGCACAATCTCTGCGTAAGATGCCGCAGATCGTGACAGCTTAGTCACGGGCTTTTGACCACGATTTTTGATACCCGATTGCTCCGCACTTTGTGCTCTCGCAATCGTCAATATTCGCAATTTC
>JAUNNP010000016.1 GCA_030531385.1 Eubacteriales bacterium | reverse complement strand
GATACCCGATTGCTCCGCACTTTGTGCTCTCGCAATCGTCAATATTCGCAATTTCAGCAAATGAGGATAAAGCAATGCCTATAAAAATCAAAGATTCACTTCCTGCCCAGTCCATACTTGAGGAGGAAAATATATTTGTTCTGACAGAGAATACTGCCATACATCAGGATATCCGTCCCTTAAATGTTCTGATCCTCAATCTTATGTCCAACAAGATCGAGACTGAGACTCAGCTTCTGCGCATGCTTTCCAACTCGCCGCTCCAGATAAATGTTGAGCTGCTTACCACCGAGACCTATAAGTCCGCCAGGAATGCAGCCCACCTCGAGTCCTTCTATACTACCTTCAGTAAGATAAAGGACAGAAGATTTGACGGTATGATAATTACCGGAGCACCTCTCCCGTATGTGGAATTTGAAAATGTCACCTTCTGGGATGAGGTATGCATGATAATGGACTGGGCTGAGACCCACGTACACAGCATGTTTAACCTGTGCTGGGGAGCATTTGCAGCTTACTATAATTATTATGGGATATTGAGAAGGTTTTATACTGATAAGAAGAAGCTTTCCGGCATTTACAGACATACCATACTTACGCCGAGAGACCCGCTCTTCAGGGGCTTTGATGACCACTTTTATGCACCGCATTCAAGGGAATGGTATATCGATAAGGACGAAATACTGCATAATCCGAAGCTGGTCATCATGGCTGAATCGTTAAAGGCGGGACCTGCCATAGTTAAGACTAAGGATAACCGCAAGCTTTTTGTGCTTTCACACGGCGAGTATGATTACAATACTCTGCAGGAGGAGTATATACGCGACTCGGCCAAGGATCCGGAGACTCCGGTCCCGGAGAATTATTTCCCTGATGACGATCCCGGAAAGAAGCCCGAGAACTACTGGAGGTCGGCGGCGCAGCTTCTTTATACCAACTGGCTCAACTACTATGTATACCAGAGCGTGCCGTATGACTTCACTTAAACGTGCGGCGGTAAGGATTATCGCGAAAGGATTTAAGAAGTATGAAACGTGCGCTTATAATAGATGCCCAGGGCGGCGGAATCGGTAAACAGCTTACTGCGGAGATCGTAAAACGCGGACTAGAGCTTGAAATCATAGCTGTGGGAACCAATTCCACAGCTTCCGCGCAGATGCTTAAGGCCGGAGCGGCACATGCCGCAACCGGAGAAAATCCGGTCATAGTAAACTGCAGGAAGGCGGACTTTATCTTAGGGCCCATCGGCATTGCCATTGCGGACTCAATGTACGGGGAGATCACATCCGGGATGGCTGAGGCCATAGGGCAAAGCGATGCTGTAAGGATACTTATTCCGATAAACAGCTGCGGTACCTTTGTGGCCGGAGTTAATGATGCCGGACTTAAGTATTATATAAAGGAGGCGGTGGACCATCTGGAGGCATTGCTTTAAATCAAAGCCCATGCCGCTTTAAGCGGCATACCCGCCCACCCCTTAAAGGAAGCTTCGGCTGAACGCCGAAGCGCCGCTTGACATTGGGAATGCTTCTTCCTATACTGAAAATGTTCGGATTATAAAAATCTTAAATTCAGGATCCAAATTTCTAAATATAACTGTTCAATTCATATTCCTAACGATTTTTCTCAAAATTACAAATCTTCAATTTCAAATAATGGTTTCACAGTATTAATTTCAAATCGGCTTCACTTCCCATATGGATATAAGCAAAATGAAATCCCACAAAAAGGAGGAATTATTTTAATGGCAAAAATGCCGACACCGGATGCCGCACTGAAGAAATTTTTTAGGGACAATGAGATATTTGCGGCATTGTTCAATGACTGTCTGTTCGGACATGAGGAGATCATACAGGCTGAGGAACTTCTCCCGATGGACACAGCATTCACAGATACCGTTCCGACAAGTGGAAGGTATGAAAAAATCAGTAAATATCGTGACAACCTAAGGCAGGCAAAGGCGGGCTGCAGGCTGGTGATACTCGGAGTGGAGGATCAGGACATGGTGCACTATGCCATGCCGGTGCGAAAACTCCTATATGATGCCCTCTGTTACAGCAGCGAGCTTACCGGAAAGACGGTGACAACAGAGGAAAAGAAGGAGTGGACAGCTGATGAGAGGCTGTCGGGGGTCAGAAAGGGCACAATGCTGACTCCGGTTATTACAGTGGTCTTTTACACGGGTGGAGAACCGTGGGATGGGCCGAAGTCTTTGCATGAGATGATGGACATGGATGAGCAGATCGTACGGCTTGTACCGGATTATCCGCTATGGGTAATTGACATGGGGCATGATGAGAGTTTATCATTTACAAATAAGACACTTGAGGAATTAAGGAACATCCTTTTATCAATATATTCCGGAACGGCAGCGGACAATGATATGGAATTTGACAATTCTGTGATATCACTTGCCGGTATACTTACCGGAGACAGACATCTATATATGAATGCCGGCAGGGCAAGAGGAGGTAAGCAGACAATGTGGAGAGTGATAGAAGAAAGAGATAAAAAGCTTGTTGCTGAGGCAGAAGCTAAACAAGCTTCGAAAGCATTGAATGAACGCAATAATTCTATTCGTCTCTTATATAAAAATGGTGTGGCGATAAGTGTGATTTCAGACAGCTTCAGCATTCCATCGGAAGAAATAAACAGTATTATCGGCAAATAAACAAAGGTGCGCTCATGGCTTCGGCGTTAAGCCGAAGCTTCCTTTAAGAGGGTGGGCGGGATGCCGCTTTAAGCGGCATGGGCTAAATTAAATAATTAATTGCAGCATATGATTTTTTGGGTTATAATATTTGGCGGTTGACCACGACAGGCAGCCGGCATACGGCATGAAGCCGTATGTATACCTGCAGAAGCAGGCATCATTTTCGGGACAGATATTTCTGTCAGACAGATAATTACTATATGGATGCCATGAAGGTGTCTTGTTTTCGGCGGAAAACAGGATATTTTTTACTTTTGGAGGTATTTACTATGCATATGGCAGATGCACTTATAACGCCGGCTGTTGCCGGAACGATGTACGCATGCTCAGCGGCAGCGGCAGCTTATTCGATAAAGAAAGTAAAGGAAGAGAACTCTCCTGAAAAAATTCCGGTCATGGGTGTCATGGGCGCCTTTGTCTTTGCGACGCAGATGATAAACTTCACGATCCCGGGCACGGGCTCGAGCGGACATCTGTGCGGAGGCATGCTGCTCTCGGCCCTGCTTGGCCCTTACGCAGGCTTTCTCACTATGATAGGTGTACTGCTGATACAGGGACTCTTGTTTGCCGATGGAGGCTTGCTGGCGCTGGGGTGCAATGTCTGGAACATGGCGTTTTACGGGTGCTTTGTCGGGACACTCGTCATCTGGCTTCCTATGATGAAAAAGGGCTTTAGTACCGGCAAGATCATAGCAGCTTCCATAATTGGCTGTATGCTGACACTGCAGCTCGGAGCCTTCAGTGTAACACTCGAAACCCTTTGCTCAGGAATAACTGAGCTTCCGTTTTCAGTCTTTGTTATGACTATGCAGCCGATACATCTTGCCATAGGCTTCGTGGAGGGACTTATCACGGCAGCAGTGCTCGTGTTTGTATATAATGCCCGCCCCGAGCTCCTTTATGGAAATGCTGATGCCGGCGCTTCTTCCGATGCAGCTGCCGGGTTCAGTTATAAATCCACAATAGCAATACTTGCGATATGCACTGCGCTTATCGGAGGCGGACTTTCACTTTTTGCGTCATCGAACCCTGATGGTCTTGAGTGGTCCATGGAACAGGTGGCAGGAACTGCAGAGCTCGAAGCTGAGGGAGGAATTTATGACTATGCGGCTGCTCTGCAGGATACAACATCACTGCTTCCGGATTATGCCTTTAAGGATTCGGAGTCTGCTGCAGGCACCTCATTTTCGGGAATTTTCGGAAGCATCATAGTTGCAGCGCTCTGCATGGGCGCCTGCTATGTCTTCAGCTTCTTTAGAAAAAAGAAAGAAAAGGATATTTAATTGACAGACAAAATAAGCAGCGCAATGTATGACCTACATCATATAAATGCCTTGGCATCAAGAGACCAGTGGATGAATAACAAGCATCCACTGGTTAAATTGATTATTACGGTTTTTTATATTGCTGTGACTGTTTCCTTTGATAAGTATGATCTGCCCGGCCTTTTTGCAATGTTTGTATACCCGCTTGCGGGCTTTATCTTAAGCGAGATCTCCTTTGCGGATACCTTAAAGCGGATACGCCTTGTACTGCCGTTCGTGCTCCTTTTAGGCATCCTCAATCCATTTCTTGACAGACACGTTATCATGCTGGGAGGCTTTGCTGTCCGCGGCGGCAGCATTTCCATGATCACCCTTATCCTTAAATGTATTTTTACTGTGCTTGCCGCATATCTGCTGGTGGCTACAACACCGCTTGAACGCATATGCTATGCCCTGCAAATGCTGCATGTCCCGGAGATCATGATCACTCAGATCATGCTGATGTACCGCTATATTTTTCTGCTTATAAATGAAGTGGGCAGGATATCACAGGCCTATGCTTTAAGGGCACCGGGACAAAAGGGAATAAATATAAAGGCCTGGGGCCCGCTCGTGGGTCAGCTTCTGCTCCGTACTATAGACCGTGGTACTTTGGTATATGAGAGCATGCTGCTTCGCGGTTACAGCGGAAACTATGATTATTTAAGAGAACGTGATATAATAAAACTCTCTGACCTTGGATATTTGGCATTTTGGACCGCACTGATCCTTATTATGAGGCTGGTGCCGGTAATTACCCTGATAGGACAAGTATGGAACTTTTAAAACTGGAGAATGTGACATTCTCATATAATAAAGACAGAGTGATTCTTGATAATATAAATATCCTTGCGGGACCGGGTGAGAATATTGGCCTGATCGGGGCAAACGGAGCCGGAAAGACGACTCTTTTAAAGCTCCTTGTGGGACTGCTTTATGGATATGGCGGCAGGATCAGCGTAAGCGGGATCGAGGTGATCGGAAAGAATTACGCGGAAATAAGAAAGCGCATAGGTTATGTATTTCAGGATTCTGACAGTCAGCTGTTTATGACTACGGTCTATGAGGATATTGCGTTTGGCCCCAGAAATTACGGACTTTCCGAGACGGAAGTCAAAAGAAGCGTAAGTAAAGCCATGGAGCTTACAGGGTGCTCGCATTTGAAGGACCGCCAGATACATAAGCTTTCCGGAGGAGAGAAAAAGATAGCAGCCATTGCCACGGTACTTGCCATGGATCCTCAGATCATAATCATGGACGAACCATCAAATTCGCTGGATCCCAAAAACCGCCGCAATCTTATAAATGTACTTAATTCACTCGGGTGTACCAAGCTTATTGCTTCTCATGACCTTGATATGATCTGGGATACCTGCGAGAGGGTGATACTGCTTTCAAACGGAAAAATACTTGCGGACGGACCGGCGAAGGAGGTCCTTTCTGACGAAAGGCTTCTTACCGGGAACAGCCTTGAGCTTCCTTTAAGCGCAAAGCTGGCAAAGTTTTTATAAAACCGGGCGCAAAGCCGGCGAAGTTTTTATAAAACTTTAATTTGCCATATTCCGCTTACGCATTGTATAATCAGGAACATGTCTATGGAAAAGTATGAAGGTGAAAATAA
The DNA here is from genome assembly GCA_030531385.1 of Eubacteriales bacterium. Taxonomy (GTDB): domain Bacteria; phylum Bacillota; class Clostridia; order Lachnospirales; family Lachnospiraceae; genus Avilachnospira. The sequence continues at coordinate 29,254 of JAUNNP010000016.1, read as the reverse complement.
TATAGATTTTGAAGAGCTTGATGCTGATCAGGAGACTAACGTCTCAAGGAGAGAGCAAAGACGCCGCAGAATAGAGGGCGAGGAGCATTCAAAGCGAAGCGGAAAAGCAAGGAGCAGCAGACAATATCCAAATGGTACTTCAGCTGCGGTCATTGTGTTGCTTATAATTTTCGTGATAGGAGCCATAGCGGGCATACTTGGCGGAAAGGCAGCTGAGAGCTTTGGTAAAAGAACGGATGAGGACTCTATTGCGGTAGTGGAAGTGAGCCCGGAGCAGAGCAGACTTGACGGCATAAAGAAGGCTTTTGCTGATGGCGGAATGGGGGTTCTTGAGATATTAAGGAAGTACTTCCCTGACGATATAGTCTGCTACAAGGATGGGAAATATATTTTTGTTCCGTTTGATCCTGAATTAAAGCAAAACAGCTTCGACTCCGAAAAGGTGAGAAAAAATACCGATGGTACCTGGGGTTATGTTGATGGCGATATGGATGTCATAAAGGGCATTGATGTTTCATCTCACCAGGGTGAGATAGACTGGGGCACTGTTGCCGGGACCAATGTGGAGTTTGCCATCATCAGGGCGCTTTATCGCGGATATGAGTCGGGAAAGCTCGTAGAGGATAAGCAGTTCAGGTATAACATCGAAAATGCCAAAAGGGTGGGATTAAAGACAGGTGTGTATATTTTTACCCAGGCTATATCAAAGGCAGAGGCTGATGAGGAGATAAGTATGCTGAATGGACTCCTCGGAGCATATGATGGAGTAGATCTTCCCGTGGTAGTCGATGTTGAGTCCGTTTCCGGCAGTGAAGCCCGTATGGATAAGCTCAGCAGGGAAGAGCGCACAGAGATCATAAAGTATTACTGCGAGCAGTTAAAAAAAGCCGGCTATGAGCCGATGATATACTTTAATCTTGAGGGTGCCATCAATCTCGTGGACCTTAAGGAGCTTGAGGATTTTGAAAAGTGGTTTGCTGTTTATGACAGCGATTTCTATTATCCGTATGCATACACGATGTGGCAGTATAAGGATACAGGATACGTTGACGGAATAAGCGGCAACGTGGATCTTGATCTTTATTTCCCGGGACTTAAATGATGATCTGACCTGTCCGGTCAAAAAGAAATAATATAACATTGAAAGCTTTACTGATAGCCGAAAAACCAAGCCTCAGGAGAACTATTGAGGCAGTATACAAAAAACACAGACAGGAGATTCCGTACGAGATCCGTTTCATGGAGCAGCGCGGACATCTCCTTACTTTATTATTGCCGGATGAAATGGATGCAGGCCTGAAAAAATGGCAGTGGGAGACCTTGCCCATAGAGCCTGAAATGCACGGAGGCTGGCGATATAAGATAATAAACGAGAAAAAGACCGGCAATTTCCAAACTGCCGGGGAACGCTTTGAGAGCATAAAAAAAGCACTTAAGGATGAAGCATTTGACTTTATTATAAATGCCGGGGACCCCGATCAGGAAGGAGAGCTTCTTATCCGTATCGTGCTTACGGAGCTTGAAGAAAAGCTTAAGAAAAAGCTTCCGATAAAGCGCTTCTGGTCCAATGACACAACAGAAGGCAAGGTGCTTGAGGCCCTTAAAAGCCTGAGAGATGATGACACTGAGCCTATGCTTGTAAACCTGTTAAGTGCAGCCTACGCCAGGCAGCATTCGGATTACAGAGTCGGTATGAATGTATCCCGTGCGGCCTCACTTAAGATGAATTCAAGGGTCGCCTGCGGAAGGGTAAAGACGCCGATAATGGCCATTGTGTGTAAAAGGGAACTTGAAATAATCAATTTCAAGCCCTCAACGGTCTACGGAATAAAGGCGGCATACAGCGAGGGCTTTTCAGGCCAGCTCTTTGATGCGGGTTCAAAGGAAGAGGAAAAAGATGAGAACCAGGGTCTTATCTGGTTCGATACCAAAGAGGAGGCTGAAGCACTTTTAAATACGCTTCAGAGCCCCGCAAAGGTCATAAAGTACGAATCAAAGAAGACAGAGACACTTCCGCCTAAGCTTTTTAAGCTTGCTACAATACAGATAGCAGCCGGTAAGCTTGGGTACAATTCGGCAAAGACACTTGAGATCATACAGGGACTTTATGAAAAGGGATATGTATCATATCCAAGGACCGACTGCGAATATATATCCAGCAATGAAGACCTTTATTCTCTGCTTAAGTCAGCCATGAGCGTTCCGGAGCTTGAGGAATATATTAAGACCATTACCAACGGAGCCATAAAAAAGGTGCGCTCGTCCAAAAAGTGGGTAAATGATAAGCAGCTTCAGGAATCAGGTCACTCGGCACTTATTCCGACTACCTACAAGCCTGATTTCAGCTCCCTTACAAAAGAACAGCAGGACATTTACAGGCTTATCTGCAGACAGTTTACAGCTATATTCCTGCCTCCGCTCGTGCAGAGAAAGACCATGCTTATAGCCGATATAGGAGGGCATGCATTTAAGAGCACAGGAAAGACTGTTGTGGATGAGGGATACTCCAAAATATTCGGAACAAAATTTACCGATGCAGTTATTCCGCAGCACAGGGCGGGAGATATTATTGCTGTCGATGGATTTGAGCTTGCGGAGAAAACATCCACGTGTCCTAAGCGTTTTACGGATGCGGACCTTATCGCTGTCTGTGAGGCGCCCCATAAGTTTTTGAATGACCAGAGGCTGAAGTCTCTCGGAAGGGCGCTTAAAATAGGAACTCCGGCCACAAGAGCGTCAATAATAGAGGAGCTTATAGGACGAGATAAATATCTCGCGAGAAGAAAAGAGAAAAAGACCGAGTACATAGTTCCCACAGATGATGGAATGCATATTTACGAGAGACTTAAGGACAGAAAGATCTGCCAGGTCGATCTGACCGGTGAATGGGAGGAGAAGCTTGAAATGATCCGCGGAGGGCAGCTTTCACTTTCGGATTTTGAAAATGATATGCGTTCAGATGTACGTGCGATGGTAGAGGATATCCGCAGCATGGGAAGCACCGAAGTAAGGCAGGCGGCAGCAGGTCAGGCAATGGGAAGAAGTACACAAACTGCGCGGAGTGTGCGCACAGCTGCTGTCCCCGGTTTTCATATAGTCGGGGTCTGTCCCGAGTGCGGCGGAAGCATACTATCAGGTCCCAAGGGATATTTTTGCTCGAACTTCAAGGCAAAGGGCTGCGGAGTTGGCTGCTATAAGCTTATTAAGGGAACTGAAGAAAGCGTGACAGATGAAGAATTCACTGAGCTTCTGAAGGGCCGGCATTTGCAGAAAAAAATAACTCCGGAGGGTGAAACGGCGGAAGTTCGTTATAACCTTAAGGAAAGATGCATAGAGGTCGTCAGTCTTTCGTGATGGTAATGGTCGTATAAGGCATATCCAGACCGTTGCGGCACCAGGCAAGGTAAAGCTCACGGTTAAAGTCTCGCTCAAGCTGCATGTAATCCTTTTCGGCGCAGTGCATATCGACACGAAGAACGACCGAGGAATCAGCAAGCTCTGTAACTCCGCGATAGAACGGACCGTTGACAGCCATTGGCAGGTTCTTTCTTATTGTAGGCGCTTCCTTCTTAAGTATCTCTTCAGCCTGCTCGAGCGGCACATCATAGCTGAGATTAATGTAGCCCTTTACGATAGAGACCTCCTTGGTCATGTTGAGAACGCCTGAGATCTCACTGTTGTTAAAGATCTTGATGTTGTTGTCATCATCTATGACCTTTGTGGTTCTAAGACCTATATCGAGTACCTGGCCTCTGAAGCTGTCTATTGTAATAACGTCACCTACTCTGAACTCGCCCTCAAAAACTATGAAGATTCCCGCAAGTATATCACCTATGAGCTTTTGTGCACCAAAGCCAAGTATAAGTGACATAATACCTGCTGATGCGATAAGTGAGGAAGAATCAACTCCGACAAGGTAAATACAGAAAAATGCTGTAGTGATAACGCTTCCGTATTTAAGGATCGAAATAAACAGGTGGCCGATGGTCTCGCTCTTTGTTCCGAGCATGGAACAAAGGTGGATCATAAGCTTTATTGCTATAGAAACAAAAACATAAACAGTGAGTGAAAGCAGTGTGCAGGCTGTAAATGAAAATATGTTGGGACTTCGGTCCCAGTCACCGCTCATAATATATTCGAGTACGGAATCATTGCTGCTGCCACGGGTGATATAGGTCGATGCGGCGATCAGGGCAAATATCGCAAATATCAGGGCATAGCGTGAAAGTCCCGACAGCTTCTGCTCGGGTGTGCGATCCTTCCATGGAATAAGTGCGGAATTCCATCTGGAAGCCGCACGGACAGATTCGGCACGTCTTCCGGATGGAAGGACTATGCTTATAATACCGTCTTCAGTGGCTTTTGAGGAAGCTCTTTTGCTATACTTTGTCCTCATGGCGGTTATGGCACGTTCTTCTGAAGCTGTTGTAAACAGGGTCAGGACAGAAATGACAAAAAGGAAAATTATGCCTATAAGAGCGACTGCGGCGGCAATCGGGAGCTTAAGCTCATAAAGCGCAGCGGCAGGGATGACCGCTGAAATGTAATACGATCCGAGGAGACGGATGCACATAAACTGATTACTGCCGTTTATCCTGTGGAAGCCACTGTAGTTTCCGGAAAAAGCATTTGAAGAAAGCCCCAGGTCAGAAGAGGTTTTTCCGTTCATTCCGCCGAATGGAGAATAAACTATATTATGTTCATCGCTTGTATCAAAGGCGATAAGAAAACCGTCATTCATAATATGAACATCATCAAGCAGTGTATTCACATTGACGGAAGATTTGAGGCTGGCAAGTAATTCACTGTCAAGGCCAAGCTGGAGCATGGAGCTGTGTTCTGTAATGACCTCTCCGTTCAGTGTCCCCTCCTGCTGCGCGTCATAGGCTCGCCTTGACACGTAAAGCGTATTGCCGTTTTTATCAAGACAGGTATAGTAGCGGAATGCTGTTCCTATATACTCTCTGTACAGGCCTATATCATTGGACATGGGAGGCTGTACATAGTAATCAAGCTTTCTGTCTATGACCTCACGGAATTTATAGGACTGATCCTCAGGATTATGGCTCAATACAAAATACCATTCCGGTTCTGTTGAGCATATGACTCTTCCCTGTTCATCATATATGAGAATGTCGGCTATATGATTCTTATTGGCTGTTTTTATAAGAGACTCGCAATATGGGATCGATTTAAGGGGGTTGCCCTCATCATCAAGGGGTGAATAACGCTCATTATTTTCATTGTATTCGGTGTAGGTACGCTTTCCTTCTGAATTGAGAATGGATGGGTCCTCTTCAAAGTAGTAGGCAAGAAGCATTGCCTTGTTGAGGAAGCGTTCGTCATAATATTCCTAAATCGCCTTGTTTGTGTCTATGGTCTCTGTAATGCGGGGTTCAACTGCCTCAAGAGAGGATTCTGAACTGTAAATGGCATTTGCGATCGCAAATAAGCTCTGACTGTAAAAAGAGGTAAAAAAGATCAAAACCGCAAATAACAGTATTATTGGTACGAGCTTTAGCGCAAGTATACTGTTAAAGTAAATAGTCAGTCGTCCAAGGCTGAACTGCTTCTTTCCGGTTTCGTATACCTTATCTTCACGCGAACTGTTAAGAAGGATAACTGCGTATGCCATGCAGAGCAGGGCAATTATGACAAATACCATGACAGACCATCTTAAAAAGCCTGCAGAGCGTCCGTATAGCACATCAAGGTCAGTCGCATTGACAAGGGTATAACCATGAATTTTTTTGGAAACGCAGAAAAATTGTTTTCCGCCTATGGTCTGAATTCCGCTGTAGCTGTCATCAGATATCTCAGATGAGATCCCAAGGGATGAAATGAATTCACCTGTATAATTGTCATTTCCATAATTATAATATGACAGTATTTCAGTAGAATTGCTTATAACAAACATGAATGAGTCGCTGTTCTCATTGTAGTTGTCAGCGACACGAATAATATCATTAAGATAACTGAAGTGCTCATCAAGGATATCACCCGAGGCACCAAGTATAAGGTAATAGGTTTTTCCTGCAAAAATGATCGGTGTTGAATAATAGTAGACTGCGCCATTTTCACTTTTTTCATAAATTGGGTCTATGGAATCTCCGGTGTCGGTCCCGGCTTTAAGTGCTGCAAAGTTGTCGCTGGTGAGAATGCCGCGCTCGGTCAGGTTTTCACCATAGTAGTCTGCGACCGGGGCCATGATAACTTTACCGGCATCATCAAGAAGGTAGAGATAGTCAACTCCTGCTTTATTCATAATGCTCTGGAAGAGATCTATCCTGTCAGAGTGAGAGCCGTTAAGCAGGGTCTCCATGATATCCTTCATAAGGAGTTCTCTGAGGTCATCAAGTGTTGACTGATTGATCTGATGAAAAATAAGAGTGAGACTGTCTATGTTTGCAGCATTTGAATCTATAGTGGATGCTGCTGCCTCAAGGGAATTGCGGCTGATCTGCTCCTGCTGGTGCCTGGAGTCAGTGTTCTGAATTGTGGTAAGAAAGAACGCGAGAAAGCAGGTGCAGACAAAAAGTACCGCAAGATTGAAAATTGTTCTGAATAAAAGATGAATATGATGCTTCATGGTCTATACCTCGGATAATTTCAGTATACCAAGTAAATGGTTTTAATGGTACACTAAAGTTGATTTTTTAAGATATCGGAGTACGGATTGGTTTATAAAGGAAGGCAAATATGCAGCAGCTTCAGTTTATTGTGATGGATTTTGAGGATCGTGAGCAGGTAGACTGCCTGATCTTATCGGTATTTGATTTCGAAGGGGCAAAATATATTGCTCTTGCGCCTGAGGATGAGGATGATATGGTCTATATCTTCGAATATATTCCGACAGGAGAAACCGATGGGAATCTGGAAGGCTTTGAGATCCTCGATATAGAGGATGATGAGCTTTATGACAGGGTCGTTGAGTGCTTTAATAACCTGCCTGTAGCCGATGAAGCGGATGATGAAGCTTAAAAACGAAGAAAAATTAAATAGGCCGGCGGTTTTAACGCACAGGTATCCGGGGGTTTCCTGCGGCGATGTCATTTCCTTTGGCGGAAGTCAGAACTGGTTTAAGGGAAACTTAAGGAGCTGCGGCTGCGGAGTAGTAGCGGCTGCGGATACGCTGAGGTACCTTCTCGGGGGTGCAAAGCCTGCAAGCCAGGAGCAGTATGATGCTTATATAAAAAAGCTCAGCAGATCATTTCCGGTGATCCCGCATTATGGGATGCCGGGCATTGCCATGGCACTTTCACTTAATCTTAATATGATAAGAAAAAAGATGAATTATCGCGCAGCCTGGGCCGAGCTTCCGTGGAAGATAGAGGAGACCTCGCGGAAAATGCTGGAAAATGACATTCCCGTTCCGTTTCTGGTAGGTCCCGATTTCCATATGCCGTTTTCCAAAAGAGAAATGGGAATTAAGCTTTACGAGCAAAAAGAGAGCGCCGGGGATGGAGGCAGGTCTGGAACCGTATCTTATGTCTGGACAAAAAACATTAAGGATCATTTCATGGTCATGACAGGGCTTGACGGAGACTGGGCAGAGGTTTCAAGCTGGGGAGAAAGATATTATATCGATCTCAAAGAATACGAGACCTATGCCAAAAGAAACGGCTTTGGTCTGTTCAGCAACATCGTGCGGATAAGAAACGTACGTAAGTAAGAAAGAGGCTTTGAGGGGGATTTTACGCTTTAATAAAGCAAAATGCTGATGGATATTTTACACAACTTATACATGTATAATTAGTGAAAACTGAATATTTGCCATATCTAAAAGATATCGATCTCGGTACATATAATGTATTTCAACATTGATGATCTCCGTGTTATCATATGACCATCAAGAGAAACAAAGAAATCTTGAAAAATAAATTCGAAAGAGAGGTCAATACAATGAGAAGTTACATCGAAATGGTAATGAACAATTCAGCTGAGTACTTTGCATCAAAGGTTGATCAGCTTAAAGAAATTTGTTTTACTATCGGCTAAGTAGATGATACAAGGGCAGGAAATTAGAAAGTAAATGTCGCATTTGTTTTTTTGAACTTCCCCCTATATCATCATACTATATAGAAATGGTCATTCCCCTTCAAAAAAGACTATTCGAAAAACCTCAAAAGAAAATCCCCGCACTGATGGCAAGCTGTGCGGGGATTTTTCTTTGCTTATTAGCATTAGCATTTAATGATGACATATGATATAATTTCTAAGCATTATTTTAAATACTTATGGAGAAGATCATATGCTTATAGAAACAAAGATCACGCTGAAGGACTGGGAGGCACTTGGAAGGGTAATGTGCCCCAGAAATTCAATTTATCTGGTGCAGGCTGTTGCGGTCATCTGCCTCTTTTTTGCATACAGATATTATACGCTTGGCAATGGCGGCATGCTGGTATATTACATTATTCTTCCTATAGTGCTTGAATTTATAGTATTTTTTTCAAGGTACAGAAGGCTGGACAACCATAAGAAGTTTTTCCTGCAGTACTATCAGGGTAAGGAGCTTACACTCTCATATAATTTCAGAGAAGATGACTTTGAAATAATCAATGGCCTCACCGGTGAGAAGAGCAGCTATGAGTATAAAAAACTTGCCGAGATATTTGTATCTCCTGAAAATATGATAGTTGCGGCGTACGGCAATCAGTATTTTATTTTCAACAGAACATCCGCCGATGAGTATGGTCTTAAGGAGTTTCTGCTTAAGAAAAATCCGGCTATAAAAACAGGAAAGAAGATCTGAATTACGCGGAAAAATGCACGGGAAACCAAAAAATAACCAAAGGCAGCATTTGCAATGGATGAAAGATTAAAAAAACAGACTGATTTTATACTTGAGATCGACAAGGAAAAAAATATATTAAGGCAGACCCATCTGTCAGGCCACGGCCGCAGGGAAAACGATGCCGAGCATGCCTGGCACATGGCGATCATGGCATACCTGCTTAAGGAATACGCAAATGATGATATAGACATCGGAAAGGTCATGATCATGTGTCTTATTCATGATGTCGTAGAGATCGATGCCGGAGATACCTATGCCTATGATGCGGTCAATCTTAAGACGCAGAAGGCAAGAGAAGATGCGGCAAAGGAGCGTCTTTATTCGATCCTCCCTGCCGACCAAAAGGAAGAGCTGATGGCGATTTTTGATGAGTTTGAGGAAAATGAGACCGCTGAGGCCAGGTTTGCGCATGCTATGGATAACTTCCAGCCGCTCCTTCTCAATGACAGCAACGGAGGCGGAGACTGGAGAGAACATGGAGTGAGCGCTGAACAGGTTTATGGCCGGCAGAGAAAGACGAGGCTCGGGTCGGAATATCTTTATGAGGTTACGGATGAAATCGTGAAGAAGCACATCCGTGATGGTAATCTTAAGAATTAAGAGGAGCGGTAAAGGTGGCAGCAAATTTTGGTACCGTCGTTCAGCAGGTCATCATTTTGACCATATTGATAGCGACAGGTTTTTTTAGCAGAAAAGTTAAGCTTATAGATAAAAATTCACTTTCGACCATGACTAATCTTACGGTCTATGTGGCAGTTCCGTGTATGCTCATAAGAGCATTCAGCATGGAATTTTCGCCGGATATGATCGTGGGATTTTTCCTGGAAATGCTGATATCGCTGGTGATTCATGCCTTTGGAGCGGCTGTGGGATTTGTGGTCTTCAGGAAAGCACCGGAGATGAGAAAGAGGATGTATATATGCTGCCTTGCGCTCGGAAATGTGGGCTTTATGGGCTTCCCGCTCCTTCAGGCGATCTATGGTAATGTCGGACTGTACTATGGCTCTGCATATAATTTTACCTTCAACGTCCTGCTTTGGGGAGTGGGACTTGGATATCTCAATGATGAGAATGATAAATTCGATATTATAGAGGTACTGAAGAATCCAAGCATCTCCAGCGCGTTTGTCGGATTTATAATTTTTGTTACAAGCTTTAAGATACCGACGGTTATAGATAATGGCATGGCTTATCTTGCAGGACTTGCAGTCCCGCTGTCGCTTATGGTAATTGGAGCAAGGCTTGTGGAGCTTGATATTAAGCTGCTGATCTATGATGTACGCTTCTGGATATGTACGGTTCTGCGCTTGCTTATAGTACCGGCCATAGTGGCGGTCATACTTCACGTTATCGGACTTAGGGGCGTTATACTTGAGGTTGCGGTCATTCTGGCTGCGACACCGCCGGCATCACTGCTCGGCATGGTGGCAGGAAAGAAGGATCCTGAAACAGGAGCGCTTACTGCCGGAACAGTATCCGGTCAGACTGCACTTTCCATGCTGACTATACCTGTAGTCGCATTGATCGCGGCTGCAATGGCCTGATCCGTACGGGTGTCAGGGGGACGGTTCTTTTGACACGCGAAAACAGGAAACTCCCACGACTGACTGTCGTGGGAGTTTTTTTCGTGCCGGTGGCGGGACTCGAACCCGCATGGTTTCCCGCATGATTTTGAGTCATGTGCGTCTGCCATTCCGCCACACCGGCCTGAATTAAGCCTCTTTTTTATAACATAATTTCACGATGCGGTCAAGGCGTGCGCAATATTACATGCCTCATCTGATTACAGTATTTCGACCAGCTCGATCCTGAAATTGAGTTCCTTGCCGGCCATCTCGTGGTTTGCGTCAAAGGTGATAGTCTCGTCATCCTTGGCTGTGACTGTAACCGGGAATGGCTGGCCCATCTGATTGGAAAGGTAGACCTGCTGACCTGCCTCAAGTCCCTCAGAACCCGGAAGCTCACTGATCTTTACTGTAAAGAGCGCGCTCGGGTCTGCCGGACCGTATGCTTCCTCCGGCATAAGATGCACATCTATGATCTGTCCGACCTCCATATCTGCAACAGCTTTGTCAAAGCCCGGGATCATCTGACCTCTTCCGCAGATAAATTCAAGCGGCTCTCCGCGGTCATAGGAAGAATCAAACTGTGAGCCGTCATTAAAGGTTCCCCTATAATGTACTCTGACACGCTTGTTGACATTCTTTCCCGCAGGACCGCCATGACTATGGCACCCTCCGCAGGAATGTCCGTCTCCGTGGTCTCCGCAGGAATGGCCCTCTCCGTGATGGTGATCGCAGTTTGATCCGGTGTTTATAAGCTCGCCCTTTAAATATGCCTCAACAGCCTTGTCAGCGTCGCCTTCAGCGCCTGCACAAAGCTCGATGCCGACGTCTGCGAGAGCCCGCTGCGCGCCGCCTCCGATGCCGCCGCATATCAGCACATCTATCCGGCTTTCCGCAAGCACACCAGCAAGAGCACCGTGGCCCTGGCCGTTGGAGCTTACTATCTCACTTGAGATCACTTTCCGGTCCTCTACATCGTATATCTTGAAGTTTTCCGTCCTTCCAAAATGCTGGAAGATCTGTCCGTTCTCATAAGCAACTGCTATCTTCATATTCATTTCCCCCTTATGCTGCGCATTTAAGCACATGTAATGGTATTTTATCTGCCGCGGGATTTTATGTCAATGCGATACTTTGGCAGGGGCATGACAGGGGCATGACATAAACTGATTCAATGCTGCGATTCAACAAATTCAGCTTTTTTGTATTATTTACAAATAAAATACATAAACTCAGCTATTTATGGTGTATAATATTGATGCTAATGTCAAAAGTTCAGGATCGAACGCCTGCGTTTTAGACGCAAGAGCTTAAGATCCATAAACATATAGCTTTGGGAGAATCATTTAAAATGTCAATTGATTGGGTCATATTGATCTTATTGCTTGCCGGGTCGGCATTCTTTTCATCGGCGGAGACAGCATTTACAACAGTCAACAGAATACAGGTACAGCTTCTGGCTAACGAAGAGAACAAGCAGGCGGAGAAGGTGCTTTGGATACTGGACCATTCGCCTAAAATGCTTTCAGCCATACTGATCGGAAATAATGTAGTCAACATTTCGGCTTCCGCACTCACAACTACCATAGTAATAAGGCTCTTTGGTTCAAATGCAGTCGGAATTGCGACCGGTGTACTTACACTTGTTGTGCTTATTCTCGGAGAGATCTTTCCAAAGACTCTTGCATCCACCTACGCGCTTAGATTGTCACTTTCATATTCCGGTTCGATCTACTTTATCATGCTTGTGCTGACGCCCTTTATCTGGGTGATCGAGCTTCTCAGGAGAATCTTTTTGTTTATACTCAAGGTCGATCCGGATCAGAAAAACACCATGACAGAGGACGAGCTGAAAGAACTTGTTGATGTAGCCAATGAAGAGGGTGCCATAGAGAGCGACGAGTTCGAAATGATCAGCAATGTTTTCAGGCTTGATGATTCTTATGCCCGCGACATCATGGTGCCAAAGCCGGATATTACATTTATAAATGCTGATATTTCCTATGATGAATTCATGGAAATATATATGGAAAATGAATACACCAGGTATCCTGTATATGATGAGAATGATGACATTGTTATCGGAATCATGAATGTCAAGGATCTGATAGCTATGCCAAGGGATGAGCAGTTCAGCATTAGAAAGCTTATGAGAGAGCCCTGCTTTACCTTTGAGCATAAGGAGGTCGGTACCCTGCTCATCGAGATGCGTGAAGCGTCAAGGACCATGGTCATAGTTCTGGATGAGTATGGGGCTACGTCCGGAGTTATAACTCTCGAGGATATACTTGAAGAGATAGTCGGTGAGATACACGACGAATTTGATAAAAATGAAATTGACGAGATTTCAGAGCTTGCACAAAAGGGTGAGTATCTCGTCGAGGGCAGTGTCAGTCTTGATACTGTAAATGAAGAGCTTGGAACCAAGCTGGAGTCAGAACAGTATGATACGGTCGGAGGTTTTCTGATCGAATATCTCGACAGACTTCCGAAGAGCGGTGAAACAGTCATGCTTGATGATGGAACCAAGCTTATTGCGGCGATCGTAAGGAAAAACCGCGTGGAAAAGGTACATCTTATACTGCCTGCAAAGGAAAATTGAGTTCACCTGAAAGAAAAAGTAAGTACACCTGCAGGGGAAAATTGAGTTCACCTGTAAGCGGAAGGGACTTCTTATGGGAAGTAACATTGTTGCGAACACCGAAGTGCTGCTTTTATGTGCACTGTTTCTGGCTGTTTTGTTTTTCTTTAATATAAGATATTGGAAGCCGGATATAATAAATCCATTATCCGGTATTTATATTTGTACATTTTTGGGTTGCTTTATGGAGATCGGGGCCTACTGGACTGACGGCATCCCCGATCTCACGGCATATAATTATATCTTTAATATAATTTACCTCTCACTCATATGCATCACGAGTATGTGCTTCTTTGAGTACAGCAACAGCCAGTTTCCGACCCCTATCTGGGAGTCACGGCTTCAGCATATTTTGTTCTACATTCCCGGTGTGGCCGAGATCATCATGCTGATCCTGGCACCGTATACCAAACTTATCTTTTATATCGATGAGGCCGGATATTATGTTCGTGCCAATACCTTCTTTCTTCAGTTAGTGCCTTATTTATATCTGGCAATTGTCACAGCCTTTGGTATTCACTGGTTTCTTCTTTCAGATACCGTAAAAGAAAGGAATACATTTCTTTCGATTGCCATGTTTGCCGTACCGCCATATATACTTGGCGGCATCCAGGTGTGCGTAAAGGCAAACCAGATCGATACGATGGAATTTTCCATAACACTTTCTCTTCTTGCAAACTATGCGATCTCACAGAACAACAGAATAACCAGAGATGTTCTTACAGGTCTTCCGAACAGGGAGATGCTGGATAATCTTTTAAAGGATAAAATCAGAAAACAGAACAGCAGTGAGGAAAAACTCTATGTTTTGATGGGCGATCTTGATGGCTTCAAGCTTATAAATGATATCCATGGTCACCTTGAGGGAGACCATGCGCTTATTATGACAGCGGGTGTACTGAATTCTATCTGCGCCAAGTACCATTGCGATGCCGCAAGGTTTGGAGGAGATGAATTTGTTATCCTTATAGAAGCCCAGTCAGAACGCGTTCCAAAGCTTATAATTCAGGAGATCAATGAACAGCTGAAAGCTGAAAGCATTTCTGAGTCATTCCATTTGTCAATGAGCATAGGATGTACGGAGTTTGTTAAGGGAAAGTCTGCTTCTGAATTGCTGCGTGAAGCTGATAAAGAGCTTTATACTGTTAAGCTTGAGGGCAAGCAGTCAGGTGTTATAGAAACACAAAAGGAAAGATCGATCTCATCTGCTTCGGCGTCCGGAAAACGAACTGTACTTATTATCGATGATTCAGAGACTGACAGGCAGCTTCTTAAAGAAATTCTTATGGAAGAATACTATGTGCTTGAAGCCGGGGACGGCAGAGAGGGCATGGACATGCTCAAGGCACATCTTAAAGAAATTTCTCTGGTCATGCTTGATATTGTAATGCCGGTAATGGACGGATATGAATTTTTAAGAGAAGTAAGACGGGATGCACTGCTTAGTCTGGTTCCTGTAATTGTTGCGGCAAATGCCAAAACCAGTGCCTCTGAAGAAAAATGTATTGAACTTGGAGCCGCAGATTTTGTGTCAAAGCCATATAATACAAAAATACTGCTTGGTCGTATAGGCAATACTATTAGACTTAGGGAATCTGCGGCAGCATTGTCCGTAGTAGAATATGATGATCTTACCGGACTCTATACAAGACAGGCTTTCTATCATCATGCAGAGATACTGTTAAGGAACAATCCCGACAAGCATTACAGTCTTATAGTGTCAGATATAGATGATTTCAAGGCTATTAATGAAAAGTATGGGGAAGGCATGGGAGATGCCGTTCTCAAGGCCGGCAGCAGATCTTTGAAATATGCAGCTGAAATGGGAATGCTGGTTGGAAGGTATGGCGGCGACCAGTTTGTGAGCATGATGGAGTATGACCCTAAATCAGATGATTCAGACGGTGCAGCAGATTTTATGGAGAAGATGATCGATGGTATAGAGTCGTCATTCCCGATAAAAGGTCTTCGGCTTAAAATGGGCATTTATGACGATGTAGACCATGAGCTTCCTATATCAATATTATGTGACCGCGCAATCATGGCAGTAAGGTCTATCAGCGGACTGTATGGCAAGAGATATACCTATTATAATGGCGAGCTGCAGGCAAAATATGAAAAGGAGCAGAAAATCGAATTAAGCATGCAGAATGCATATACTGAAAAACAGTTCAGGGTTTATTATCAGCCCAAGCATGATGCTGTTACAGGTGAACTTGTGGGAGCCGAAGCGCTTATTCGATGGCTTCATCCGCAGTACGGATTTATGCCGCCAAATGATTTCATCTCACTGTTCGAAAAGAATGGATTCATAACATATGCAGATTATTATGTATGGACCAGGACCTGTGAAAATCTGAAGAAGTGGATGAATGCAGGAATTGACATTGTTCCTGTTTCTGTAAATGCTTCAAGAAAGGACTTTGATCATCCGAATCATCTTGAGTTCATAAAAAAGCCTGTTGAAGAGGCCGGTATAGATCCTAAGCTGCTCCATATTGAGATCACAGAGTCTGTATTTTCAGATAATCTTGAAGAAATTACAGCTAAGATCGATAAGTGCCGGGAGATGGGCTTTGAAGTTGAAATGGATGATTTTGGATCGGGCTACTCATCGCTTAATACGCTTGCGACACTGCCGCTTGATATAGTCAAGCTGGACAGAGTATTTATGCTTCAGCTTCACAATGAAAAGAAGGCACGTGTGCTTTCTGCAGTTATCAGTCTCACAAAGACCCTTGGTATTCGCACAGTGGCAGAGGGCGTTGAGACAGAGGAACAGCTGGAATTTTTAAGGGAAGCAGGCTGCGACTGGATACAGGGCTACTATTACTCGAAGCCGCTTCCGGAGTCGGAATTTGAGGCATATTTAAGGAAGTATTCTAAAAAGTAAATATAATGCGATAGTATAAAATGACCTATGTAATGCTGCCTGGAGATATAAATGTTAAAAAATTATGCAGACGAATATAAAAGCAAGCTAAGGACGGCTCAGGAGGCGGTCAAGGTAATAAAGAGCGGAGACTGGGTCGATTACAGCTCATGTCTTGCCAAACCTGTATTGCTTGACTCAGCTCTTGCCGCCAGGCGTGATGAGCTTTTTGACGTCAAGATCCGCGGGAACATGATCGAGGGTCCCATCCATGTTGCGGAGATCGATCAGACCAAGAAACATTTTATCTATCACAGCTGGCATTGTTCAGCCTATGAGCGTGAGCTCTGTGACCGCGGCCTGTGCTATTATACACCCATGGTTTTTCATAATCTGGCGGCGTATTATACTTTCTTTATTAATGTCGATGTTGCCATGGTCTCGGTGACACCGATGGACAAGCATGGATATTTCAATTTTTCACTTCATACCGGAACGACAGGAGAAATACTGCGTCGTGCAAAAATCGTAATAGTTGAGGTCAATGAAAACCTCCCGAAGGTTCGCGGAGGTTATGATGACTGCATTCATATTTCAGAGGTCGATTATGTGGTTGAGGGCGAGCATGCCCCATTTCATGAGCTTAAGAAGCATATCATCACCGACAATGAGAAAAGGATAGCAGAGAATCTGATTCCTTATATTAAGGATGGCGCAACTATTCAGATCGGTATAGGCGGAATGCCGGATGCACTTGGTACTATTCTCGCAAAGTCAGATCTTAAGGATCTGGGAATGCATACGGAGCTGTGCTCTGATGCCTATCTGGAACTCTTTAAAGCCGGAAAGCTCACAAATAAATATAAGAACTTAAATAAGGGCAAGAGTGTGCTTGGCTGTGCAATAGGTTCACCTGAACTCTATGAGTGGCTCGATGATAATCCGAGCATACTCGCATATCCGATGGAATATGTCAATAATCCGAGCATAATCGGAAAAATCGATAACATGGTCTCTATTAACAGCTGCATAAGCGTGGATCTGTTCGGTCAGGTAAGTTCTGAAAGTGTGGGAACCCGTCAGGTCAGCGGTACCGGAGGACAGCTTGATTTCCTGGAGGGAGCTTCGATATCGCGAGGCGGAAAGTCATTTCTTTGCCTGAACTCGACTTTCACGGATTCAAAGGGGCATATACACAGCTGCATCCTTCCAAAGTTCAGCGGTGACATTATCACATCCCCGAGAAGCCAGGTCTACTACATAGCCACTGAATATGGTGTCGTTAATCTTGAGGGGGCTTCCTCCTGGGAGCGCGCCGAAAGGCTGATCTCAATAGCGCATCCGAAGTTCCGTGATATTCTGATCCACGAGGCTGAGAAAATGAAGATATGGAGAAAATAGAGACCCCGGGAGGTGGGTTTATTGGCGATCATAGTGGCGGATATAAATTAGACCGGCAGCACCGCCGATGAGTCCACCGACTAAATGAGCCATCCATGAAATGCCGACAGTTCTGAAATCGTCCATAAACATTTTGCCAAATAGTAATGCGGCCAGGACTATATATAATATCGGTACCTTTCTGTTCACTATATTGGTGACAGCAGCAAAGAGGACAAAGGCAAAGACTACCCCGCTTGCACCGCAGAGCGCTGTATCAGGAAAACAAATGTAGTTGAGTACACCGATAATTACGGCAGTAACAGGTATCATTACCGCAATAAGTCTGTGACCATATTCATCTTCCAGCATCGGGCCTACAAGCAGCAGCATTAACATATTGTGAAAGAAGTGATCCCATCCATTGTGACCGAAGACATGCGTGAAGAATCTTAAATAAGTAAGAGGCGAGCTAAGCGGTGAATGATAGGTCATGAATAAGAGCACAGTACTCTTGCCGTCTGTAATAGATCCAAGCAATGTAGCTATGAAGCAAATGGCTGCAAAACAAAGTACAACAGGCGCATTATAATGTTTTCTCTGATTCTTATCCATCATGTTACCGCTTATTTGTCTCTGTTCTTATCAATACCGTTATCGCCCTTCACATTTACAGGCAGATCAATATCGCCGTTATGAAGAACCAGCTGGTTGAACGGTATGCTGATGCCGTTGGACTCAAGAAGCTGCACAGCAAGCTGCATAAGGCGGCGCTCGAGGAAGGTGCGGTTGGATTCATTGCACTTTACGCGATAGCGGATGATCTTTGCTGAGTCCTCAAGAATAACGATACCGTCATAGAAAGGTCCTTCGGTAGCTTCCGGTATCTTCGCGGAAATTATGGCTTCATTTTTGTTAAACAGGTCTTCGATAAAATCAAAGTCAGCCTCATATGGCACCGGGATAAGAGCGCATGCCATAGAAGGACTTCTGGAGAGATTGGTTATATCCGTGAGCATCGAGTTATTGATGACACGGGTATTTTTATAATCATTGAAATAACCGAAGCTCTCAATGCAGGTAGTACGGATGCCTATCGACTTGATCATTCCGGTCCAGCCATTTATTGAAACAATATCGCCTACGCGGAAATTTCCCTCGAAAATGGTAAATAATCCGGAGAAGACATTTTCAAATGTCTTCTGTGCGCCAAAACCGATAATGGCGGAAGTAAGACCTGCACTGGCAACTATGGTCCTGGTGTTTACACCGAGCTCACTTAATACAATGAGTATGGAGGCGATCAGGCACGCAAACTGAATAGCACTTATCAAAAGGCGTCCTATTGTTTGCCACTTTGGTCCAAGGCTTTCAAGGATCAGCTTTACAAGCCTGCAGATGATATATCCGGAGAACCATATTAGAGTGACCAGAATAAGTATCATCGTTATGGAGAACAGGTTTAGTCCCCTCTGCCATGGATAGTGAAGCAAGTACTTGACCAAAGAATGGTTATTGACATCCTCAAAGGACTCAAGGAACAGGAAGATGATAAATGATGCAATGCACGCAACGCCTATAAGCCACATTAAAACTGTAAAATGCCTGTTGATAAGTTCGTTTGAAAGCTTAAGCTTCTGAAGCTTTTCACGGCGGAGAATGCTGTCGTTGCTTTGTTCATCGCCCAGGCTGTCGCTTATCATTTCAGCGCTTCCGCCCGCAACATAATCAGCTTCAGCATTGTCCAGGCTTCCGGTCTTCGGGTCGAAATCATCCTGTCTCTGATTTTTGAGAAGATTCCGGTCGTCGATATGGCATGGAACAAATAAAAAGAGCAGCAATACACATACTATGCATATTCCATGAGCGATAAATCTGATCATGAAGAAAATCCGGCCTGAAACATGGTTCATATTGTGCGCAGAAATAAAGAATGTATCTTCACTGCCTTCATTATCATCAGCCTTAATATTGATATAGTATTTGGTGTCATTCAGCTTGACCATTCCGAAATATCCATCATAAAGCTGTGAAGCATCAAGGGTGTTGTCTATAACAAGTGTTTCAGATCCGCCTTTGTCTCCTGCAGCAGCAAGATACAGTACGTCCGGAGTCAGAGGAGAGTAATAAATTATATCAGAATCTCCAAAATCCGATTCCAGAATGAGATTCTGCGGACTTAAGCTTTCAGTCAGTTCTTCAAATACTCTATTGGTATAATAAATGCAGATTACCCCTTGATCTGCAGATTTGAGCTTTGAAACATAACAGTATTCATAGGCATCACTGTCAGATAAAAAAATATCTTCTGAGGTATTGGTTGTGAGTATTGCCCAGGCACGGTTCTCGTCTTGTGATTCATCGGCATTGTGAATGAGATTATATCCGACAAAGCCGGACGATGAGGCTATAGAAACTCCGTTCTGATCGAAGATCGTGATCTCATCAGTTCCGCATATGTTATTGATAGATGCAAGATGTTCGTTGCTGGCAAGCAGTTCATTCGAATCGAGCATGCTTACCACTTTTCTGAAGGTCAGCACTGAATCAAAATTTCTGGAATCCTCAAAATAGGTCCTGATGTCGTTGTTATTTGCTTCTTCCTTAATGATATTTGAAAGATTCATATCGGAATCGATATTTTCACGGCTCAGATCGTTGAGGACAGAAATGTATCCTGTAATGGTTATAAGACAGATCAGGCAGGCAAGGAAAAGTGAAATTATTTTTTTAGCACATACCTTATCAAGCCAAATATCCTTACCAAGCTTTATAAGCTCATCCTCACGGCGCATCTGATTGCGTATAAGGCAGGTGAGTCTGGCACAGGAGAGCAGGAGAATGCTGCACAGTATGAAAAATCCTATCGGTATAATAATGTTGTATATGCATTCGTGAAAACACTTATCCAAACGCATATATACCACAATGGAAATATCATTATCGAGTTCAGCTCTTAAGGCCCTGGTACCGTTAAGATTCCTTAAAATGTATGGAACACTGTAAGAGGTGAGCTCAGCTGAAAGAACATTATGGATATTATTCTTTGAGACTTCTGTTATATCCATTCCGATCCATTCTTCGGTAGTTGAAGAAAGGATATTGCCATTTTTATTGTTGTAAATGATGATGCCGCCGCCGTCAGTCACGGTCTGGGTGAGACTGAATACATTGCGTTCATCCATGGCTGTAAGCTCTGAGCCATTTGCCTCACGATACATTGTCACCAGGTATTCCGTATTGCTCTCGCCGGCTATTCCATTTATCGGCATGGCATAAAACATATCAGCAGTGACTTCGTCATAGCATACAGACATATTGCTGAGCAGTGAATTGAAGGAATCATCATTCAGAGCAATGCCCCGGGCATTGGAGCTGTGAAGTGTACATACCCCATTCTGGTAAATATAGTACTCGACATTATCATCGTCTGAAGTGAAATCATCAAGTGAATACTGCCAGGAAGCTCTTGGAGTATTTCTTAAATTAAGAAGCTGGAGATTTTCCTCGGTAACGATAAGACCCTTGAGAGTCTCGATGTCTGAAACAAATAACTGCTTGGAGTAATCATATCTTTTCTCTATTGCGTTGATGGTAATTGAAAGCTCACGTTCTTTTTCTTCGAGATCGGAATAAAAACGCATAGAAATAAAGTATGCTGAGAGTATAAGTATTACTATAAGTGAGATGATCGTGGCGGCATTAAAGGCAATGCGTTTCCCGGCCGAAAGGCCGGTCTGCATTTCCAGGATCTTTTTAAAACCTAAAATATCTAATTTTTTTAAAGTGCTTTTTGATGATTTGGATTCCATAATTACCTATATTACCTGTATATGATTTTGTACTGATTTTTGCCGGATTCCTTAGCCTGATACAGGGCCTTGTCGGCAGTTTTCATAAGATCCTCGGTGTGAAGAGTTCCGTCATTCATGGCATAGACAGCTCCGATGCTTGAGGTCACCCTTACCGTATTGGTTCCGTCGGTATATTCATGACGAAGTCCCTCAAGGCACTGCCTGATTCGTTTAAGGGCAACTCCTTCCGGGATGTCCGGCAGGAAGACACAAAACTCATCACCGCCAAAGCGTCCGACAATATCTGAATGACGGAAGATACCGGAGATCACATTGGCGGCATCCTTTATAGCCTGATCTCCGACAGCGTGACCGAGCTTATCATTTACCTGCTTGAAATTATCAAGATCCAGGAAAAGGAATACGACCTCTCTGCCGGTATTGTTATAAAGTGCCTGGTGAATATCTGCAAGCATGGCCTTTTTATTTAAAATACCGGTAAGCGCATCGGTCCTTGATTCAAGCACCAGAGTCTGATGGCTGCGGTATTCGGCGTCAATATTTCTGATGCCGAGAACTACAGAGTCGATCGAACTGCTGTTTCCGCATGCAATCTTGAGCTGGCAGTAAACGAGCTCGCCGAGTCTTTCTGAACGGTAGTTTAAGTTGAAATAATTTGTATCCTTAAGATATTGGCGGATGTTTTCGGGATCTATTAATAGCCGCATCATATCGCGGTCTTCTTCATATACAAAGTTTTCAATATAGTAGGAAAGGACATCCGTAAAATGCAGAGCCCTGCTGATCCTTTCCTGAAGCAGCTTTGATATGACCTCATCTGACCTGAACGGAGTATAGGTATCATTGTTGAGGTCGTAGAAGAAAACAGTTGAATAATCTATGGTGAGACCGTTGATCATCATGATATATTTCTGCTTTTCGACTTCGGATGAAAGCATGTCCTCCATAGAATAGCCGCGCTCAGCATTCTCATAAAGCGAGGTAACATTTATGTATGTGCCTATGGCTATATCGGGTTCGCCGTTTTCGTCCCTGAAAGTGACTCCGTTAAACTGCAGCCATATGACCTCGCCATCCATGGTGCGAAATGGAAGGCGGAATGAATACTGTTCCCCGATCCCGGCGGTATATATCATGTGAGTATAGTTTCTTACCATGTCAATGCCGCTGTCACTGATGATACCCTTTTGAATAAGTATCTCCGGGTAATGAGGGATCACGGAGGTCTCAGCAGCCATAAGCGGGCTTATTCTTGCCATACATTCAGCCTCGCTGGTATTTATGAGAGAAAGTACCTTTGACTTAAGATCCCACTCCCAACCGTTAAGGTGTGCTATCTTAAGAGTTACATGGAGTCTTTCCTTTATGTGATTATATTCTGCTTCATAACTGGATCCGGTAAAAGTGCCTTGCATAGTATGACCGCCTTTATTTAGTTTATGATCAGATCTGGCTTATTGTATTAGTATACCTTAATAAAAAAACTTAAACAATCACACTTTTGACATTCACATCAAAATGACTAAAGCTCTGACTGTTGATTTTGACCTGAAGGTGTGATAAAATATTAACAAAGAAATTTAAAACATATGACACAAGGAGGTACATGTTATGAATCTTGTCATTATGTGGGTCAACAAATACAGCAATGAGCGCGGATATGTTGAAAAGATTTCTGAATCAAAGGGGTGCTTTTACAATACATTCGCGAAAGAAAGCGCAAGAGTATTTAGATCCGAAAAAGAAGCCATGAAGGCAATTGACAAGCTTAACGAGATCGGAGAGGGTGATAATAACATCTTCCAGATCGAGGTTCTTTAAGAACAAAGATCAAGACCGGAATCCGGGGCAGTTCCACGGATCCCGGTCTTTTTTAAAGATGCTTTCCTTTGGAGGACCGGTATGTATTTTCCGATGTTTATAGATCTTGAGGGCAGGAGCTGCCTTGTCGCGGGCGGTGGAAAAATTGCATATAGAAAGCTCCTTACGCTGCGTGATTTCGGGGCAAAGGTAACTGCTGCGGCCCCGGCATTCTGCGAAGAAATAACTGAGCTTGCGGCGGCGGATAAGGAGGTCGTTACCGTTGAGACCGGGCTTTTTGATGTAAGCATGGCAAAACATGGGGATGGGATCAGTGCCTGCAGCAATGAACTTGGCAAATTGATCGAAGGAAAGACTCTGGTCATAGCGGCGACCGGCAGTCATGAATTAAATCACGGGATAGCCATAAAGTGCAGAGAGCTTGGCATTCCCATAAATGCTGTAGATCAGAAGGAGGACTGCAGCTTTATCTTTCCGTCCTACGTGAAGGAAGGTGACCTGGTCGCGGCCTTTTCAAGCGGAGGTAAAAGCCCTATGCTGACGCAGATCTTAAAGGACAGGGAACGGGAAATGCTGACGCCGCTCATGGGTAAGATAAATGATCTCCTCGGATGCTGCCGTGAGTTTGTGCCCGAGGTCGCTGCCGGCGAAGAAGAACGAAAGAGGATATATAGGGAAATCTACGATATCAGCATTTCCCGTGGAAGCTGCATGACGATAGATGAGGTGAAGCAGCATTTGAACATTTTTAATTGAATAACTTTCGCAATTATTGTAGTATGTAATGGGCGGAAAACCATTTGTGCTCTGCAGATATCCGCAAGCACAATGGAACAGTCATAAAAATATCGAAAAATAACTCAGGGGGAAATAGTTATGAGCGATTATACAATAAACACAAAATGTGTACAGGCAGGCTATACACCGGGCAATGGTGAGCCGAGACAGATCCCTATTATCCAGTCTACCACCTTTAAGTATGACACCAGCGAGGATATGGGAAAGCTTTTCGATCTTGAGGCATCGGGATATTTCTATACCAGACTTCAGAATCCGACCAATGATTATGTAGCGGCAAAGATCGCTGAGCTTGAGGGCGGCACCGCAGCTATGCTTACATCTTCGGGACAGGCGGCAAACTTCTTTGCGCTTTTCAATATCTGTGAGTGCGGAAGCCATATCGTTGCCTCATCTTCCATCTACGGAGGAACCTTCAATCTTATTTCCGTAACCATGGCAAAGATGGGCATCACAGTCACTTTCGTATCACCTGACTGCAGCGAGGAAGAGCTTGACGCGGCATTTAAGGACAATACCAGAGCGGTATTTGGCGAGACTATCGCAAACCCGGCACTTACCGTGCTTGATATCGAGAAGTTTGCAAAGGCTGCACATAAGCATGGTGTTCCGCTTATTGTTGACAATACCTTCCCGACACCGGTCAACTGCAGACCTATTGAATGGGGAGCTGACATCGTTACACATTCAACAACAAAATATATGGACGGACACGGCGCGGCAGTAGGCGGAGCTATCGTTGATTCCGGAAACTTCGACTGGATGGCTCATGCCGATAAGTTCCCGGGACTCTGCACACCTGATGATTCTTATCACGGAATCACCTACGCAGAGAAGTTCGGACAGTCCGGAGCATTTATCACAAAGTGCACAGCCCAGCTTATGAGAGACTTTGGCTGTATCCAGTCACCGCAGAATGCTTTCCTGCTTAATTTAGGCCTCGAGTCCCTGCATGTACGAATGCCTCGCCATGTTGAGAACGGACAGGCTGTTGCCGAGTTCCTCGCAAAGCATCCTAAGGTTGAGAGAGTAAGCTATTCGGGACTTCCGGGCGACAAGTATTATGAGATCGGTCAGAAGTATCTGCCTAACGGCGGCTGCGGCGTGGTTTCCTTCGAGCTTAAGGGCGGACGCGAGGCTGCGGAAGTTTTCATGAAGCACTTAAAGCTTGCTGCTATCGAGACCCATGTTGCCGATGCAAGGACCTGCTGTCTGAACCCTGCAACAAGCACTCATCGTCAGATGAACGAGGAGCAGCTCATCGCAGCCGGAGTACCTTCAGGTCTCGTAAGAATGTCCTGCGGTCTTGAGGATAAGAAGGATCTTATCGCGGACCTCGCTCAGGCGCTTGATGCGATCTAAAATATAATGATTACAGTGTCAAAAGTCCGAATCCACAGATGAGCTTGCTTATCTGTGGGTGAGCGACTTTATGACACGCCCCACATGACACACGGAGTGGTACGCCAGTACCACGGGAGTGCGGAATGTGGGCAGGGGCGTGGGAGCACGAAGTGCGGAGCGACCCGTAATCATACTTTTGACACCCACGTCATATAATGGTGATGAAGTCGGGGTCAAAAGGTCTGGATCGGACGCTTTTGACCCCACGTCATGACATTGGCTGCCGCAGTACTGGTCTTCAGCATGGCGGCAGCCGGTTTTTATAATGGTAATCACACATTTACGGAGACTCGGGAGTGAATATGTTCAGGCCCACAGCAAGGCTCACAAAAATAAATTATAATGAGGTGCTCATGTATCTGGGACACCGGGGCCAGGATATCGACTCATCCGTAGATGAGCAGATCAGGCGGTGCATTGATATTATTGCAAATGCTGCCGCCCCAAAGCTTACATGGCGCATGGCGCAGGTGAGGGATGGCATGCCGGAGGGCTTTGCGCTCCCGGGAAAGGACATCAGAAAACTCCTTGAAAGCTCAGAGCAGGCAGTTTTTCTTGCTGTGACCCTGGGTGCCGGGATAGACAGGCTGCTCCTGCAGTATGAGATCCGGGATATGGCGGATGCTTTTATCCTGGATGCCTGCGCCGCGGCAGCTGTGGAAAATGTCTGCAATAATTTTGAGGAGGACATTAAAGCCGGGATCGATAAGCGGGCGGCGGATGAGAGCGCAGGAACTGAGCTCCCGGCAAAAGCAGAGTCCGGCGGCAATAAGACATACTATCTCACCGACCGCTTCAGCCCGGGCTATGGAGATCTGCCGATAGAGACGCAGAAGCTCTTTGCGGAGTTCTTAAATACGAGCCGCACCATAGGCGTAAATGTTACAGAAAACTATCTCATGATACCTAGAAAATCAGTGACGGCAGTCCTCGGTATCAGCAATGTGCCGCAGAGCCATCGTGCTTCAGGCTGCGAGGTCTGCAGCATGTTCAGGACCTGCCCATATCGGAAAAACGGAAGCACCTGCACGGGATAAGATCGGATGATCCGGGCACAACATGGAAGATCAGGCAGAAATTCATTAATGGAAAGATCGCAAATGGAAAAGTCATTAACAGAAAAGACAACTTCACAGGAAATGCTGACTTCAAAGGAAAAGACAACTTCAAAAGAAGCACTTAAAAGCCTTATCAGCTCAGGGCGTCTCCTGCTTCTTGACGGCGGCATGGGTACCATGCTGCAGGCAGCGGGACTTAAGCTTGGAGAAAGACCGGAAATATTCGGTATCGAGAACCCTGAGATACTTAAAGGTGTTCATAAGGCATATATAGCTGCCGGAAGCAGTATCATCTATGCCAATACCTTTGGGGCAAATGCCCATAAGCTAAAGGGCATGGGCCACTCTGTGAGCGAGATCATAGAGGGAAACATAAGGCTTGCAAAGGAGGCAATTGCAGAGGCGAAGGCGGAGCAGGCTGCAAAGGAGACAATGGCCGACGCATCCGCAGAAAACATCGGAGCTTCGCGAGGGGTCTTCGCCGCGCTCGACGTCGGCCCCATAGGCGAGCTTTTGGAGCCGCTTGGGACTCTGAAGTTTGATGAGGCATATGAGATCTATAAGGAGATGGTCGTGGCAGGTGAAAAGGCCGGGGCCGATCTTGTCGTTTTTGAGACAATGACAGACCTTTACGATGTAAAGGCAGCAGTGCTTGCGGCAAAGGAAAATACCGGGCTTCCGATATTTGTATCCATGAGCTTTGAGGCATCGGGCCGTACCTTTACGGGTACGAAGGTCGCATCAATGGCAGCTGTCCTGGAGGGACTTGACATAGATGCCATGGGCATCAACTGCTCACTCGGGCCAAATGAGATATATCCGCTCATAAAGGAAATGAGGGAGTGGACAGATAAGCCGATATTTGTTAAGCCGAACGCCGGACTTCCGGATCCTGCGACAGGACTTTACAGCATGGATGCCCGCGATTTTGGAGAGCAGATGCGTCAGTTTGCGGGCCTTGGCATCAGCATAATGGGAGGATGCTGCGGCACGACACCTGAGTTTATCGCAGCACTCAAAGCCGCGATAGGCGACAGAGCACCGGCAGGTTCACATAAGGTAAATGCAGAGACCGGAAAGACATATATCGCCGAGGATGTGCGCCCTTTAAAGAGGCGCGGCATCTGCTCTGCCTCTGACATGGCAGAATTTGGCGGAGTAAGAGTAATAGGAGAGCGCATCAATCCGACCGGAAAGAAGCGTTTTCAGCAGGCCCTTCGCGAAAATGATCTCGATTATATCATGGAGCGCGCAGTAGAGCAGGCCGATGCCGGCGCAGACATACTTGATATAAACGTCGGACTTCCCGGTATCGATGAGCCGGAGATGATGACGAAGGTCGTGAAGGCTGTGCAGGGCGTATGCTCGCTGCCTCTGCAGATAGATTCCTCTTCGCCGGAAGCAATCGAAGCCGGACTTCGCGCCTGCAACGGAAGGGCAATAGTAAACTCCGTAAACGGCGAGCCGGAGGTCATGGAGCGCATCCTTCCGATAGTGAAAAAATACGGTGCGGCCGTGGTCGCGCTTGCCATGGATAAGGGCGGCATTCCGCAGACGGCAGAAGCCAGAATAGAGATCGCGGAGCGCATACTCGGCGCGGCACTGGCTATAGGTATCCCAAAGGATGATGTGCTCGCAGACTGTCTTACTCTTACCGTTTCGGCCCAGCAGGAGCAGGCGAGGGAGACACTGCGCGCAATGGAGTATCTGCATAGGGAGCGCGGCCTTCACCTTGTGCTCGGCGTAAGCAATATCTCGTTCGGCCTTCCCCGAAGGATAAATGTGACGGTCAGCTTTCTCATCCAGGCGCTCTATTGCGGCCTTGATTTCCCAATCGTAAATCCAAACCAGCCGGAGATCATGGATGCGGTAAGGTCCTACAAGGTCCTCTCCATGGAGGATGTCGGCTGCGAGGCTTATATTGAAGCTTATGCAAATGCCCCGGCCCCGCAGTATATTATGCCGGCTCCTCAGACCGGAGCGGCAGGCTCGGATGCGAACGGCGAAATGAACGTGGAAAGAGCCATATTAAAAGGCCTCAAAAAGGAGACCGCCGACTGTACGGCAAAGCTCTTAGAGAGCATGAGCGAGCTGGATGTAATAAATCAAAAGCTTATTCCGGCACTTGATGTAGTCGGTGAAAAGTATGAAAAACAGCAGATCTTCCTTCCTCAGCTCATCAACGCGGCAAATGCTGCCTGCGCGGGTTTTGACCTTATAAAGGACAGGATAGCAAAGCGCGGAGGTGAGAATATCAGCAAGGGAAAGATATTGCTTGCCACGGTAGAGGGCGATATACACGATATCGGAAAGAATATTGTCAAGGTCGTACTCGAAAACTATGGCTATAAAGTAATAGATTTAGGACGCGATGTGCCTGTTCAGAAGGTCGTTGATACGGCTATAGAAGAGGATATAAAGCTGGTTGGCCTATCGGCCCTTATGACGACCACGGTGGAATCCATGAAGCGCACCATCAAGGCGCTCAGAGCTTCGGGGCATGAGTGCAAGGTCTTTGTAGGCGGGGCTGTGCTCACACCGGAGTATGCCGAATCCATCGGCGCGGAATACCTGGCCACGGGGCACTTTGCCAACCTGGGCCGCGCCGCGAACGGGGAATACCGCCTCCTGCGCGCCCGCGACGAGAATAAGGATCAGACCTACTTCCTCTACATGATCGGCCAGGAAGCCCTCTCCCACGCGCTGTTCCCGGTGGGCCACCTCACCAAGGCGCAGATTCGCGACATCGCCCGGGAGGCGGGCATCCCCGTGTCGGAGAAGAAGGACTCCACCGGCGTGTGCTTCATCGGCGAGCGGAACTTCAAGCGCTTCCTCTCCGAATACCTGCCCGCCCAGCCCGGCGACATGCGCACGCCGGAGGGCAGGCTGGTGGGCCGCCACGACGGGCTGATGTACTACACCCTGGGCCAGCGCCGGGGCCTGGGCATCGGCGGCGGCGGCGACGGCCGGCGCTGGTTCGTGGTGGGCAAGGATCTGAAGAACAACGTGCTGCTGGTGGAGCAGGGCGACGATTCGTCGCTGCTGTACTCCCAGCGCACCGTCATCGAAGACCTCACCTGGATTTCGGGCAAGCCGCCGGTGA
>JAUNNP010000115.1 GCA_030531385.1 Eubacteriales bacterium | reverse complement strand
CTTCTTCAATTGCCCTTTTCGCACGTGTTGGCGGCGGTATCTATACCAAGGCTGCCGACGTGGGCGCTGACCTTGTAGGTAAGGTCGAGGCCGGAATTCCTGAGGATGACCCAAGAAACCCTGCTGTTATCGCAGATAACGTAGGTGACAACGTAGGTGACGTTGCGGGCATGGGTGCCGATCTTTTCGAGTCATATGTAGGCGCTATCGTTTCAGCAGTTACACTCGGCGTAGTTCTCGGAAACAGCGGAAGCGTTTTGGACCTTGCGGCACAAAATGCGGCATTCTTCCCATTCCTTCTTGCAGGTATCGGTATCATAGCTTCTATCATCGGATCAATGTTCGTTAAGGGCGGCGAGGGCACAAACCCGGCAAAGGCACTTAACACAGGTTCATACTTTGCAGCAGCTGTAGTGGTTGTTGCGGCTATCGTACTCTCTGTCACAATGATGGGAACCATCATCTATGCTGTAGCTATCATCGCCGGACTTATCGTAGGTCTTGCCATCGGTAAGATAACCGAGGTCTACACTTCAGGCGACTACGGTTCAGTTAAGGAGATCGCTTCTTCAGCACAGACCGGTTCAGCTACAACAGTTATCACAGGTGTATCTGTAGGTATGCTTTCAACAGCACTTCCCATCCTCTTCGTAGCAGTCGGTATCTTCATTGCTTACGCATGCGCAGGCGTATATGGAATCGCTCTTGCGGCAGTAGGTATGCTTTCAACAACAGGTATCACAGTAGCCGTTGACGCTTATGGCCCTATTGCTGACAATGCCGGCGGTATCGCAGAGATGAGCCACCTTGATGAGAGCGTTCGTGAGATCACAGACTCTCTTGATGCTGTAGGAAATACAACAGCTGCTATGGGTAAGGGATTTGCTATCGGTTCTGCGGCTCTTACAGCTCTTGCACTCTTCGTTTCATATGCAGAGGTTGCAAACATCACAAACATGAATATCATGGATCCGCTTGTTATTATCGGACTTTTCATCGGTGGTATGCTTCCGTTCGTTTTCTCAGCATGGACAATGTCATCGGTTTCAAAGGCTGCAAATGACATGATCCAGGAGGTTAGACGTCAGTTCAGAGAGATCCCGGGAATCATGGAAGAGAAGGCAAAGCCTGACTACACCCGCTGCGTAGATATCTCAACAAAGGCAGCTCTTCGTGAGATGGTTCGTCCGGGCGTTATGGCTGTTATCGCTCCTATCGTTATGGGACTTCTTCTTGGTGCGGAGGCACTCGGCGGAATGCTTGCAGGTGCACTTGTTACAGGCGTGCTTATGGCTATCTTCCTTTCAAATGCCGGCGGCGCATGGGACAATGCCAAGAAGTATATCGAGAACGGAAACTTCGGAGGCAAGGGTTCAGAGGCTCATAAGGCAGCAGTAGTTGGTGATACAGTAGGCGATCCTTTCAAGGATACATCAGGACCTTCTATTAATATCCTTATCAAGCTCATGACAGTTATTTCACTTGTATTTGCTCCGCTTATTTCAGCATATGGCGGACTTCTTAACGGACTTTTTAAGTAAGATAAATAAGCTAAAGATTTCAGCCGCGCGGGGAAACCCGCGCGGCTGTTTTATTGCCAAATTCTCTTATTTATAGTAGAATAAATTCGCAGCAGAAATCGGCTGCATATATGTATGAGGGTTTTAAGGCATATTTATTACAGGTTAATATGCGTTCTTTTAGTATCGGCATTTTTGTGTCCGGTCTTTTCCGTGCGCTCTTTTGCGCTTGAAAACTGGGCCAATGACTGCCATGTGGCTTCAGAGGGCGCCTGTCTTATGGATGCGGATTCAAATACCGTGCTGTTTGAAAAAAACGGAGACGAGGCATATTATCCGGCATCCATAACCAAGGTAATGACAGCGCTTATCACGCTTGAGAACTGTGATAACTTAAGCGAACAGGTGACATTCTCATATGATGCTGTACACATCGAGGAGGAAAATTCGGTCACGATAGGTGCTTCAGAGGGCGATAAGCTTTCGGTGCTCGACTGTCTTTACTCACTTTTGTTCCAGTCCGCAAACGAGGTCGCGAATGCGCTTGCGGAGCATGTGGGCGCCAAGCATCCGGAGCTTAAGGAAGAGGGAATGAATGACAGGACAGTGTTTGTCAAGATGATGAACATGAAGGCCGAGGAGCTTGGCTGCAAGGGCTCTCATTTCAACAATCCTTCCGGACTTACCGACGAGAATCACTATGTAACGGCACATGATATGTGTCTCATCATGGCGGCCGCGATCAAAAACGATATGTTTCTTGACATCGAGAGCCATACTTATTGGACACATGCGCCGATAAGACGTTACCCGGATGCCAATGATCCGTGGAATACGGTATACCCGAAGCATTCCATGCTGAAAAGGAACAGCAGCCAGTTTTACAGCGGAACCATCGCGGGCAAGACCGGTTATACCATGACTGCCGGCAACACACTTGTAACAGCCTGCAGAAGGGATGGGATGACACTTGTCACCTGCGTTCTGAATGCCCACGCAAACCACTATAATGATACAAGAAGGCTCTTTGACTTCGGCTTCAATAACTTTTCTTCCCTTGTTGTGACGGATTATGACAATGCGAACTCAGTCATCGCGGGAGATTATCAGATAGACGGCATTACTCTTGTTGATTCACTCACGCTTGGCATTTCACCGGATACCAGGATAGTTATTCCCAAGGGCGGAAGCTTTGTCGAAGTAAAGAAGACCCTTGATATTGAGAATGCTTCCGGCTCCGGTGTTCTGGGAAGGCTTGTATATACCTACGGCAGCAGAGTTGTGGGCACCGCAGAGCTCAAGCTCATGAATATCGGCGACAGCGCAGAGCTTAACAATGCTGCAAAGACCGATCCTGTTCTCGCAGGCGTGATGGGCATCGAGATCGAAACAGAGGCAGCAGCTGAGAATACTGAAAGCGTGCAGGCTGCTGAAGCTTCTTCTGCGGAGACGGAAAGCGTAAAAATGCCGGAGGAGGAAAAAACGTCCGGCGGGATCATTTCGAGGATCACGAAGGCTGTTAATTTAAAAATCGCAGCACTGATAGCCGGCGGATCGATCCTTGTGTTCATAATTCTGACAATAATAAAGGCTATAATTGAAGGAAGGCAGGATGCAAGAAGAGCAAGACGCAGAAATGAAAGGATGCGCCGTACGGTAGACATGACCGGAACACAGCAGATCAGAATGGATCTTGAGATGCAGCGAAGGCGCACCGGAAGAGCGAAAAAGAGAAGAAGATGATAAAACTGCGGATCATCAGCATTCGCAAATAATAAAAGCTATAAACAATAAAGGACGGCAAACAGGTGTCATTATTTCAAAGGAAAAAAATATATTTGACGGTCATCGCGGCAGCGGCACTTTTGCTTGCGGCATGCGGCAGCCAAACAAAAGAAAATGTCAGTGAGGGTGCCTCAGAAAGCCCGGAAGAAACGGTGCTTGTGATCGATGCCGGAAATGATTTCGAAACAGAGCCGGCAATCAAGATCAATATAGACGGGGATATTCTTCCGGTACTTGAGGGAGTTACAACTGCGGAGGATAATTCCATACTGGCTCCGGCCTATCTTAAACCCGGAGAAACCCATCAGGTAGTACTGCAGCTCCAGACCAAGCTTATGGAGCTCGGATATATGGATAACGATGAGCCGACAACATATTACGGCGATGCTACATCGGAGGCTGTGAAAAAATTCCAGAGGCAGCAGG
Source organism: Eubacteriales bacterium (assembly GCA_030531385.1). Lineage (GTDB taxonomy): Bacteria > Bacillota > Clostridia > Lachnospirales > Lachnospiraceae > Avilachnospira. The sequence goes on along the minus strand of JAUNNP010000115.1, from coordinate 2,359 downwards.
GCATGACTCAGGACGGCATTTGCGGAATTGAGACCTGGGACAAGGTATTTTCACCGGAAGCGCCGTACTACAGAGTGAAAAATGGAGATGATGGTCAGGATATCACTGAGATACAGCTGAGACTTTATCAGCTGGGTTACCTGATGGAGGACGCGCTTACAGGTCATTTCGGCGACGCGACAGAAGCTGCTGTTAAGAAGATGCAGGAAAGAAATGATATCGGAGCTGACGGTACTGTCGGCAAAGAAACTCTTAACCTTCTGTATTCGGATGAGGTAAAGGCGAACCTTATAGGCGTGGGCGAGCAGTCAGACCTCGTTAAGCATTACCAGGAAAGACTTATAGCTCTGGGGTATATAAGGCAGAGTGAGGCAGACGGAAACTTTGGCGGCGGAACCGAAAGAGCCATCAGAGAGTTCCAGTCAAGAAATGACCAGATCGTGGACGGATATCTCGGTCCCGATACCAGGCTTGCGCTCGACAGTGGTGAGGCCAAGCCGTTCGGACTTCGTGTGGGTGATTCTTCGGATTCCGTAACCACAGTCCAGAACAGACTTAATAAATACGGCTATCTTGCCTCAAGACTTATTACAGGTTATTATGGCTCAGCAACGGAAGCTGCCGTAAAGCAGTTCCAGAAATATAATAATCTTACCCAGGATGGTACTGTAGGCATTCAGACCATGACCAAGCTGGAGTCTGACAACGCAAAGAAAAAGCCGGCAGAGGTGGCTGCCGCATCACAGGGACAGAGCAACTCCGGAAGCTCATCAGGTTCTTCGTCAGGCAGTTCGTCGGGAAGCTCATCAGGTTCTTCGTCATCCGGCGTGGGTTCGGGCGGAGCTACAGTAAGCGGATCGGCAGGAAACCTTATTTCCATCGCTTCGTCAAAGCTTGGCTGTCCGTATGTATGGGGTGCTAAGGGACCAAACTCCTTTGACTGCTCAGGCTTTGTATACTGGTGCCTTAATCAGGCCGGTGTGGGACAGTCATACCTTACATCGAGCGGATGGAGAAATCCGGGAAGATACCAGAGGATATCCAGTATTGATTCTGTTCAGGCAGGAGACATCATAGTGGTAAGCGGGCACGTTGGAATCTGTGCCGGCGGAGGAACAGTAATTGACGCGTCATCGTCAAACGGACGAGTAGTGCACCGTTCACTCTCATCCTGGTGGAGAAACAACTTTATTGTTGCATGGCGTATATTTGGTTAATATAGGAGGATTCAGATGCAGAATACTATACTTGTATGCGATGACGAGAAAGAAATAGTTGAAGCTATAGCCATTTATCTTGAGGGAGAGGGCTTTAAGATTATCAAAGCATATGATGGAAAGGAAGCAATTGATATCCTGGCGAGCGGTCAGAAGGCAGACCTTATCATCATGGATGTCATGATGCCGGGAATGGACGGCATTCATGCCACACTCAAAATCAGGGAAACAATGGATATTCCGATCATCATTCTTTCAGCAAAATCCGAGGATAATGACAAGATCCTTGGCCTTAATATCGGAGCAGATGATTATATATCCAAGCCATTTAATCCGCTTGAGCTTGTTGCGAGAGTTAAGTCGCAGCTCAGACGTTATATGCAGCTCGGAAACATTTCCGGAAATTCATCTCAGGCAGTATATAAGTGCGGCGGTCTGACTATAAATGACGACAATAAGGAAGTACTCGTAGACGGAGAGCTTATTAAGCTTACTCCGATCGAGTACAATATTCTGCTGCTTCTTGTTAAGAATGCCGGCAAGGTATTCTCAATAGATGAGATCTATGAGCAGATCTGGAATGAGGAGGCAATAGGAGCGGACAATACTGTTGCCGTTCATATTCGCCATATCAGAGAAAAGATCGAGATCAACCCAAGAGAGCCCAAGTACTTAAAGGTAGTATGGGGCGTTGGTTACAAGATCGAGAAGCAGTAAGACAAAACAGAAGCCTTAAGGCGCGCTGAACCTTAAAGCGGCAGATTTTGAGAGGAAATCCGGATGAAACGCAGTATCATTCTCATTTTGCATATTCTGGCGGTGACGCTTGCACTTGCGGGCTTTATTTCGCTGCGCGGATATTCGCTCGAGGGCCGCGGAATAAGCTGGATAAATACCTATACCTTTGAAGACTCAGTTCAGTTTTCAGATATGGTAAGCAACGATATTGCGGGAATAAAGAGACTCGCGGTGCTCAGTCAGGCCTTTGAGACTGACGGAGAGCTTGATGAAAGCAGACTCGTTGTGGATGCCAATACCTCAAACGGCAGGATGACCTATACGGCAGGCGACATTTTAAGACTTGGAAAGAAGTTCGGATATAATCTTGACGGACCAAATCACAGTCTTACTGTTGGAAATGC
>JAUNNP010000015.1:24618-35474 GCA_030531385.1 Eubacteriales bacterium | reverse complement strand
TATTACACAGCCTACGCCATCAAATGCTTCCGTACCTATCTGTGCATGATGATTCTTGCCACAGTGAATAAAGCGACCTTTATCTACCTGCAGTCGATCGGAAAGGCCATGATGAGCTCTGTCCTGTCCCTGATCAGAGAAGTGGTATTCGGTGTGGGACTGACACTGATTCTTCCTCTGTTCTTTGAACTGGACGGTGTCCTCTACTCCATGCCGGCATCGGATATACTGACTTTTGTGATCGCATTGGTTATGATCTCACATACTCTCAAGGAGCTCTCTGCACCTGCCAAACAGCCTTTGCGTGAGTCTGCAGCGGACGAGGAAGCTGTGTTCCCGATTGGAAGTGAACACAATTTCCGCATTATCACGATCAGTCGAGAATTTGGAAGCGGAGGACACTCAATCGGAAAGGCACTGGCGGAAGAACTCGGAATTGCCTGTTACGACAAAGAACTGATAAAAGCAGTCGCATCCCGCACGGGCTTTGATGAGGCCTATGTAGAAGCCCGCGGCGAAAACGCGGCAATCAATCCGGAAGGGCGCTATCTGAACTATTCGGAGGGAACTATCTCTCCTTCCGACCAGCTCTGGGACGCCCAGAAGAAAGTCATACTGGAACTTGCGCAAAAAGAGCCTTGTGTGATTATCGGAAGGTGTGCGGATTTCGTACTGAAAGACAGAAACGATGTGTTTAATGTCTTTATCGGTGCAGATCGTACATACCGCGAACAACGGATTTTGAAAGTATACGGTGAAACCGATGTCCCGATTTCCAAACGTGTCAGGGAACGTGACACCGCAAGAGCGCGAAACTATAAACTGCGCACCGGTCAGGAATGGAACCAGGCAGATCATTATGATCTGGCTCTAAACACGAAAATCTTCTCCAAAGAAGACTGCGTGCGGATCATCTCCGATGCATACAAAGCTTGATTCTCTTTTAAAAAGAATGAGCTGACGCTCTATGTAAGTTTGATAATCAGCCGTATCCGGCAAATGCTGTTGCCATATGGCTGATTATCCGAGCAAAGGACCAGAGCAATGTTCTGGTCCAGTCGGGATTTCTGTTGACGCCGTCAGCCGCGCTGATATCTTTTGTGTAGATCTGGCGGAAATAGTCCCTGGCAATTTCCAGTTTTGCATCGTGATTTTCAATGGCAAGGCACCTCGGCCACCCGCCTCTGCACACCGCAAAAAACAGTTCCTCCAAGGTTAATGAAGAACTGCATCCGTCAATATCATAGCCTGCATTTTCAATTATTTTATGCAGAGAAACAGTTCCTGTGGATTCTCCGGTTTCAAAAAGAGTCATTGGGAACATTTCTATCTCAGTAATTCGTCCTGTCCCTGTGTGAGGAGTCTGAATCTTTTTACTTGAAGAGCCCGTAAGATAATATTCCCCTGTCGCCTCCGGCCTGTCATCACAACTTTTTCGAATGCTTCCCCATATTTTAGGAGCATCTTGCCATTCGTCAAACAGAATCGGCTTTTCATTCTTCAGAAATAATGCCGGAGATGTTTCCGCAACTGCAAGATACCCGTCTCTTTATACCATCGAGACAGTCACCGTTCAATGGCGTTTGCAAAAATTCGATTGTTTTATTTTAAAAAATTCGATTAATCTGTTTTGGTTTTTTCGAACAGATCGTTCCCAGATTCAAAAGCCAATACATGAAGTTAACAAATATAGATTTCCCCGTCAGTCCGGAAACCGAAAAGTGTTTATTAATGTTTTTATCATATGCTATAATTGAGAAAATTCTGCTAAACTTAATGGGCATCATTATTCAAAGGAGGATCATACTATGAGGATACAGGCAGCAATCGACCGCGTCAGCCTGGAAAAGCTGTTTGAGATAGGGAGCCTTTTATATGGAAATGCTGACATTGTTGAGGTCGGCACCTCTCTTACCAAGGATTACGGTATGGAGGCCTGCGTGGGAGGTATGCGTAAGCGTTTCCCTGATATGTGCATCCTTGCGGATATCAAGACCTGCGATGAGGGAGCATATGAATTCCGCCAGGCATACAAGGCCGGTGCCGATATCGCCACGGTAATGGGATTTTCTTCAAATGCAACGATAAAAGCCTGCGCCGAAGTAGCAAGGGAATTTGGCAGGGAGTATTTCATAGATCTTATGGAAGTCTCAGACGAGCGCACCAGGGAGCTTGCAGGGCTTTTCCCGGACGGCATCTTCGGTATACATCTTCCGTCTGATATGCAGGGCGAGGGACTTGGTGAACTCGTAAAGGCACAGTGTGCCTGCCTGAAAAAAGTGCATTCGATAGCCGCAGCAGGCGGTGTAAAGCTCGAGAGTCTCCCTCTTTTAAAGCGTGAAGGTGTTGAGATAGCCATAGTGGGCGGTGCCATCACCAAAGCCGAAAATATGGGGGAGGCCGCAGCAGCATTTGCAGCAGCAGCAAAGTAAATAAAACAGGAAAGGAATATATCTTATGAATGCAGTTTTAGATGTGATCTTAAAGGAGATCGAGGGTGTCCTCGCACAGGTAAAGGATGAAGAGCTTGAGAATGTTATGGCATCTTTTTCAAAGGACCGCCGCATTTTCGTAGACGGTGAGGGCCGTTCCGGCTTCTCCGCAAAGGGCTTTGCAATGCGCCTTATGCACCTTGGCTATACCGTATATTTTGTAGGTGAGACCATCACTCCCGCCGTTAAGGATGGCGACCTCTTCATCGCTGTTTCAGGCTCAGGCAAGAGCGCAAATGTAGTTAATGACGCAAAGAAAGCAAAGGCCGCAGGTGCGGAGCTTATTGCAGTTACTTCAAAGCCGGAGTCACCGCTCGCTGTTGAAGCCGCAAAGCTTCTCGTTATCCCTGGCACCGTAAAGGGCGACACAGGTGCAGGCAGAGCTTCTGTTCAGCTTTTAAGCTCGCTTTTCGACCAGAGCCTCCATATCACACTTGATGCGCTCTGCCTCCTTATCAGCCGCCGGGATAATACGGCCAATGAGACAGCAACCGGGGCACACTGGTAAATACCATATATTGCTGAATGAAAAAGACTGACATCCATCCGGGTGTCAGTCTTTTTCACTTTAATTTTATTAAGTTGCTGTTGTTAAGCTTTCGCTTTTTTCTTAGCTGCTGTCTGCCATACCACAAGGGCTGCAACAAGTGCTATACCGATGAGATCCGTTGCCGTTCCCGGTATAAGGAGTGTAAGTCCTCCAAGCAGAGCCATGATCCTCTGAAGCGGATTGAGGTCATCAAGCAGATAGCCTGAAAGTCCGGCTGAAACTCCGCAGATACCGACAAACGCGGTAATTACCAGCATAACGATCTGCATAGGACTCTGTACATCCACAAGCACCATCACCGGATTCATAGCAAGGATATACGGTACAAGGAATGCCGCAATAGCAAGTCTTGTGGCATTGAGAGCTGTCTTCATCGGGTTTGCCTTGGCAATAGCTGCACCGGCATAGGCCGCAAGCGCAACCGGCGGTGTGATATCAGCAACGATACCAAAGTAAAATACGAAGAAGTGAGCCGCGATAGTCGGAACTCCCATGCGAACAAGGATAGGTGCGCAGGTCGCTGCCATGATGCAATAGTTAGCTGTTGTAGGAACGCCCATACCGAGAACGATACAGCAAAGCATTGTAAGCACAAGCGCAATGATAAGTCTGTTTGCGGCAAGTGCAACGATACCGTTAATAAGCACATTTGCAAGACCTGTCATAGTAATAACACCGCTTATGATACCTGCGATTCCGCAGGCAGCGGCAACTGAGATCGATCCCTTTCCGCCTGCCGCAAGCGCCTCTAAAATAGTCTTTGGAGTCATGCGGTTTTTCTTATTGACCATGCTTACCGCGATTGCGACAACGATAGAGATAGCGGCCGCAGTCTGTATGGTCTTGGTATTTGTGGTTACAAGATAAACAAGAATGACGATCGGAAGGAGCAGATAAATGTCCCTGATCAGAATGCTCATCTTCGGCAGTTCTTCCCTCGGAATGCCCTTCAGGTTATTCTTCTTCGCCTCAAGATGTACCGCGATGAAAATACCGGTGAAGTAAAGGACCGCCGGGAGTATTGCCCTTGAGATAATGTTGCTGTACGGAATACCGACTATATCTGCCATAAGAAAGGCTGCGGCACCCATGATAGGCGGCATGATCTGTCCTCCTGTCGAGGCTGCTGCCTCAACAGCTCCGGCAAATTCGCCCTTGTATCCGGTCTTCTTCATCAATGGGATAGTAACTGATCCTGAGCCAACTGTATTGGCTACAGATGATCCCGATACCATTCCGAGAAGTGCAGATGATACTACTGCAACCTTTGCCGGTCCGCCGGCAAAGGAACCAACCAGCGCGTTTGCGCAGTCAATGAAGAAATCCGAAATGCCGGTCCTTTCAAGGAATGCGCCGAAAATAATAAATATAACTATAAATTTTGAACAGGTGTTTACCGGTGTTGAAAGAATGCCTTCCTTTGAATAGAAGAGAAGTCTTACGGCATAGTTAAGTCTGCGCATGAAGGTAGGATTGGAAAGCCCGACTGTAAGCGCGTAGATCATAAATGCACCGGCTACTATAAGAATAGGAATACCTACAGATCTTCTGCAGACCTCTGCAAGTGCAAGTATGCCAACAACTCCTATCATGATCTGGGCAGTTGAGAATTTACTTCCCTGCTGGATAATGGCGACTGCATTAAATGTAAAGTAGAGAAAGGCTCCGGTACCGACTATCATAAATATGATATCATACCATGGAATATAGTTTACTCTCTGTGCGCCCTTCTTAACAGGGAAGATCAGAAATCCGAGGAATACGATACATGCCATGAATGATGTAAGACGTATCTCCTCAAGAAAGGTGCCCCAAAGTGTTACATAGATGCAGAAGCATGAGAATGCAACAAGGAGTCCATTAACGATAAGCTTGGGAGTTCCCTCCCACAGACGAACGTTCGACTCTCTGTCGAACTTTTTCATGACATCATCTACACTGCTCTGGATGTCATCAGCATTTGCCGCCGCACTTGTGTTTACAGCTGCTGTGCTCTTGTCATTCATGTTGTCTTTTTTCTTGAAAATCATAGAAATTCCCTTTTTCAAAATATGCAGAGAACGCACTAAAGTACGTTCTCTGCAAAACCATCCTTGGTTGAATATACAAAGCTGCTGCTTATTACTCAGCTTCTACTGTAACACCCTTCTCCTCGAAGTACTTAGCTGCACCCTTGTGGAATGGAGCTGTCATACCTGTTGTGGCATTCTCGATAGAAAGCTCAGCACCCTTAGCATGCTCGTTTGTGATATCTGCTGTGTTGTCGAAAATAGCTGCTGTAAGAGCATATACATCATCCTCTGAAGCATCAGCTGATACGATAAGTGTAGCCTTAACCGTAACTGTTGTTACATCAGCATCCTGCTTTGGATATGTGCCTGCAGGAATAGCAAGCTCTGTGTAGTATGGGCAGTCACCCATCATCTTAGCTGCGATGTCTCCGTCGATAGGAACAAGGTAAGCATCGTTTGTTGTCATAAGCTCTGTGATAGCCGGTGTAGGAGCACCTGCAACGATGAATGCTGCATCGATCTTGCCGTCCTTAAGTCCCTCTGCGCTGTCTGCGAAGCTTAAGTACTGTGGGTTGATGTCCTGCTCTGTAAGTCCTGCTGCTGCAAGAACGTCTGTAGCGTTGAAGTAAACACCCGAACCCGGAGCACCGATAGAAACAGCCTTGCCCTTAAGGTCTGCAGGGCTCTTGATCTCAGGATCCATGGTCACGAGCTGAACTGTCTCTGCATAAAGACCTGCAACTACACGGAAGGTATCTACAGCGCCCTCTGACTCGAAGGACTTTGTACCTGACCATGCGTATGCCATAACGTCAGACTGTACTGTACCAAGCTGATAGTCACCGATATCGATTCCCTGGATGTTAGCCTTAGAACCATCTGTTGAAACTACTGTTACATCGATTCCTGACTTATTCTTGATGTACTGGCCAAGAATGCCGCCGAATGCATAATAGGTACCTGAGGTTCCGCCTGTACCCATGGTCATCTTTGTTGATGATGCCGGTGCTGCAGGTGCTGCCGCCTCTGCTGAGCCTGATGCTGCTGTTGTTGCTGCAGGTGCTGATGAAGATGATGAGCCGCCGCATGCAACAAGAGAAAGTGCCATTACAGCAGCTGCTGCAAGTGCAATAAACTTTTTCATAATTTCTTTTCCTCCAAAACTAAAGTATAACAATATAGACACGTCTTATTCTCGTGCCCCATTGCATCAAAAAACTGTATGCATGCCATTATATATACATGTATACAGTTTGTCAATGCACTATGGTAAAGTATTTTTAGTCATATGAACATTCCGGACATTGATGTCCATCCCATTTCATTTACTCATCCATATTTGCCAGGAAGCCCCTTATAAGCTCTGAAAACCTTGGTGCCGCAGCTGCCGATGCGGCTATGACCTCCTCACCGCTGAGCTTCTGCTTAAGAACGCCTGCAGCCATGTTGGTAAGAAGCGTGATGCCAAGTGTCTTCATTCCGCAGTGTGCCGCAACAGTTGACTCAGGAACCGTGCTCATACCAACAGCATCCGCGCCAAGCACTCTTGCAGCACGTATCTCTGCCGGAGTTTCATACTGCGGACCCGGAAAGAACATATATGTTCCTTCTCTTAAAGTTATTCCCTGCTTTTTTGCTGCCTCTTTCGCGATCTGGGCATACTTATTTGAATAAACCTCTGACATATCAGGGAAACGCACGCCAAATTCATCTAAGTTGTCACCATTAAGCGGGCCAAAGCCAAACAGACGGATATGATCTCTTATAAGCATAAGCTCACCCACATGCCAGTCGGCATTTACACACCCGGCAGCATTTGTAATTATCATGGACTCGGCTCCAAGCATTTTCGCAAGTCTCACCGGGAAAGCCACCTGTTCCATCGTGTATCCCTGATAGCAGTGCAGCCTTCCCTGCATAGCCATTACACGTTTTCCCGCAAGCTCTCCGAACACATATCTGCCTGCATGCCCGAGCGGCTCCCTGCCTTTATATTCGTAGTTCTGGCGATATTCCACAATAACGGGATCTATTATTTCATCCGCCATAAATCCAAGTCCGGAACCAAGGACCATAAGGACCTCCGGCTTAAAGCTTCCAATGTGACTCTTAATAATATCAGCATTGACCTTATAATCTTTGTATGTATATGCCATGACAGCTTCCTCCGTTTCATGATTTCATTTAAGTATAGCAGAAACTTTATCCATCATGCTATACTTTACTGTAAATTGCGCACTTAAAATAGATCTCTTATTTTAAATAGCCGCGTTATAATTTCGGAGTTTTGGATTTATGAATGAAAAAGACGGTTCACAGTCAAGAAGGGAGTTCCTCGGCAGGGAACCCATCGGACAGCTAATGCTTAAATTCGCCATACCCAGCATCATCGCCATGCTGGTAAGCGCGGTCTACAATATAGTCGATCAGATCTTCATCGGCCGGGCTATAGGAACGCTTGGCAATGCAGCCACAAACATAGCATTTCCATTATCCATGTCGTGTACTGCCATCGGTCTGCTTTTCGGCATAGGCGGAGCAGCCAACTTCAATATAAATATGGGAAAAAGGGAATATGACAAAGCACCCTTCTTTATTGGAAATGCTGTTTCAATGATGTGTATCCTGGGCTGCCTGCTTACTCTTGTCAGCGAAGTTTTCCTCGCACCAATGCTGAGACTCTTCGGTTCGCCTTCGGATGTTCTTCCATATGCAATGGAATATGTAAGGGTCACTGCAATAGGTTTTCCGTTCCTTATCCTTACGATCGGCGGCGGTCACCTGATGCGTGCAGACGGAAGTCCCAATATGACCATGTTCTGCAGTCTTTCCGGTGCCATCATAAATATTTTCCTTGATGCACTTTTTGTTTTTGGATTCCACTTAGGTATGTTCGGAGCTGCCCTTGCTACTGTGATCGGCCAGGTATTTTCGGGTATTATCGTTATTTTTTATGTCAGGGGATTTAAAACAGTAAAGCTCCTTCCCGAGCACTTTATTCCAACTCCTGCCCTGGCGCTTCAGACCGCTTCCCTGGGTGTGGCATCCTGCGCAAATCAGCTGGCAATGATGCTGGTTCAGATCATACTGAATAACTCACTTAAGCATTACGGTGCTCTTTCCGCATATGGAGAGGCTATCCCAATTGCCTGTGCCGGAATAGTCATGAAGGTCAATCAGATCTTCTTCTCGATCGTGATCGGTATCGCCCAGGGAAGCCAGCCTATAGAAAGCTTTAACTACGGAGCAAAACAGTATAACAGAGTCATGGACACTTATATGCTTGCCATCAAAGCTGCAGCAGTCGTTTCATTGGCTGCATTTGCAATGTTCCAGCTTTTCCCGCGTACCATTTTGCAGCTTTTCGGAAACGGAACCGATGAGTATTTTACTTTTGGCGTAAGGTTTTTCAGGATCTTTCTGTTCTGCACCTGGGCAAACTGTATACAACCTGCCACCTCACAGTTCTTTGCTTCTGTCGGAAAGCCGTTAAAGGGCATGTTTATCTCTCTTACAAGACAGATCATTTATCTTCTTCCGATAATGCTGATCCTCCCGATATTTATTGGGATAGACGGTATTCTTTTTGCAGGTCCCGTTGCGGATATGCTTGCGGCTGTGACCGCCGCCCTGATGGTAAGAAGTGAGTTCAAAGATATGCATAAACTTGAAAAAAATTAAAAGGCCGAACTGCATTTGAGAATTCCGTTAAGAATTTTCGAGAATTGCAGTTCGACCTTTAGTTTTTTCAAGTCTTATAAATGATCCGGGTGTCAGTTCACGAAGTGAAGCTGCTCATTCATTCTGTTAAGTGCAGTTACAAGAGCATTGACAGATGCAAGGATGATATCCGCATGTGTTCCAACTCCCCAGAACTGCCTGCCTGTCTTATCCGCGATGCATACATATGCAGCAGCCTTGGAGTTAGAGTCTCCGCTTATGGCGTGCTCTGAGTATGTTACGAAATCGTAATCGAAGTTGTAGCGTGTTGTCCTTAAGGCATTGCTTACCGCATCGAGACGACCGTTTCCATCTCCCTCAAGCTTAAATCTCTGACCGTTGATAACTGCAGCCATTCTTACAGACATGCTGTCTGCTGCCTCATCCTTAGTGGATGAAAGGTGGTTGAAGGTCGCGTCGATAATATCGATAGGAGCGAACCTGTTAACATACTCTGCCTTGAATGCATCGTAGATCTCGCGCGGCTGCAGCTCGACCTGAGCATTGTCCGAAATACCTGTAATAAAGTAGCCAAGCTCGCTCATCATAGCCTTCGGAATAATGTAGCCGTAGCTGTTCTCGAGGATGTATGCTACGCCGCCCTTTCCGGACTGGCTGTTGATACGGATGATATCCTTGTCGTAGGTCCTTCCGATATCGTGAGGATCGAGCGGAAGGTATGGGCAGGTCCATCTATCTTCGCCTGTCTCCTCTCTCCACTTCATTCCCTTGGAGATCGCATCCTGGTGTGAGCCTGAGAATGCTGCGAACACGAGCTTTCCGCCATATGGCTGACGAGGTCCAACGCTCATGCCGGTGACTCTCTCATAGATCTCTACCGACTCCTTGATGTTTGTGAAATCAAGATGCGGATCAACGCCGTGAGTATACATGTTGATGGCAAGTGTGACGATATCTACGTTTCCTGTTCTCTCACCGTTTCCAAAAAGTGTTCCCTCAATACGGTCTGCTCCGGCGAGGATACCAAGCTCGGCATCGGCAACACCGGTTCCGCGGTCATTGTGCGGATGAAGTGAAAGTACAACGTTCTCACGCTCATGAAGGTTTTTGCTCATGTACTCGATCTGGTTTGCGAAGATATGCGGAAGGCTCATCTCAACTGTTGCCGGAAGATTGATGATAGTCTTATCTTCCGGTGTTGGCTTCCATACATCGATTACTGCGTTGCAGATATCAAGCGCGAATTCCATCTCTGTTCCTGTAAAGCTCTCCGGTGAATACTGGAACTGGAACTTTGTGCTTGGATACATCTCACGATATTTAAGCATGAGCTGCGCTCCGTCTGTGGCGATCTTTATGATCTCCTCCTCAGACTTGCGGAATACCTGCTGGCGCTGTGCAAATGAAGTTGAGTTATAAAGGTGAACTATAACATTCTTAGCTCCCTCAACAGCCTCAAAGGTACGCTCAATGATATGTGCTCTTGACTGTGTAAGTACCTGGATAGTTACATCATCCGGGATAAGATCGTTCTCGATAAGGCAGCGTGTAAACTCAAACTCTGTCTGGCTCGCTGCCGGGAAGCCTATCTCGATTTCTTTAAATCCGATCTTTACAAGGTGGTTGAAGAACTCAAGCTTCTCGTCAAGGTTCATTGGAACGATAAGTGCCTGGTTGCCGTCTCGAAGGTCAACGCTGCACCAGGTCGGTGCTTTTTCTATATAATCCTTTTTATACCATGTAAGCTCCTCAATGCCTACAGGTGGTAAATAATATCCCGGACTGTACTTTTTGCAATTTTTCATGATCTTTACTCCTTACACAATTTTTTTGATAACTGCCAGAGACAAAAAAAACGCCCCTTTGCAGAAAATACAAAGAGACGAAAACTATTGATCTTATGTTTCCGCGGTACCACTCTTCTTGGCGTCCATCAACGCCCTCTCAACAGGGTTGTCGCTCAGGGGTGAGACCCTACAGTGACCCTAAGCCTTGCACCACCCGGCTATTCTCTAAAGGCATCTTAAAGTAGGTTATTCCCGTCACTGCGACGCGAAATATTTAATTTGCTCGTAAAGCATATATTAAGTTTTTGCTTTTGTCAAGCGAATTATGCTATAC
>JAUNNP010000015.1:0-24608 GCA_030531385.1 Eubacteriales bacterium | reverse complement strand
CAGGGGGACGGTTCTTTTGACACCTTTTTGTGTCAGGGGGACGGTTCTTTTGACACCTTTTGGGGTATGGCCATCAAAACTATGAAAAGGAGACCATAATGACAAGCAAAAACAAAGCCATTCTGTGTATAATTTTGTCAGCCTTCTTTTTCGCGCTGATGAGTTTTTTTGTGCGCCTTTCCGGTGATGTGCCGACTGTACAGAAGTCTTTTTTCAGAAATGCTATAGCAGCGCTCTGCGCGCTTCCGATATTCCTAAAAAAGCATCAGACCTTCAATATCGGAAAGGACCGCCTTACAACGCTCTTTTTCAGATCCCTCTGCGGAACTCTCGGCCTTTTGCTTAATTATTATTCCATCGATCACATGAATCTTTCGGATGCCAATATGCTCAACAAGCTGTCGCCCTTTTTCGCGATACTGGCATCGATATTCATTCTCAGCGAGATACCAAAAAAGACTGACTGGGCCGCTGTTGTGATAGCCTTCGCCGGTGCCCTGCTTATACTTAAGCCGTCCTTCAATATGCAGTTTTTTTACGGAATGACTGCCGCCGTCGGCGGTCTTTTTACGGGAATCGCATATACTCTCGTAAGAAAGCTCGGAACGGATGGTGTGGACAGCTCGGTCATCATCCTGGGCTTTTCGACCTTTTCCTGCCTGTTTGCCCTGCCGCCGTCATTTTTCTATGGCTTTCACATGACAATGACACAGCTCGGCATTCTGGTGCTTGCAGGAGTAAGCGCAGCTGCGGCCCAGTTTGCTATCACCACAGCCTATACACTGGCTCCCGCAAAAAATATTTCTGTTTTTGAATATACGCAGATAATATTTGCGGCACTGCTCGGCATGGCTTTCCTGGGCCAATTGCCGGATGCCTTAAGCTTTCTGGGCTATGCGATCATTATCGCAAGCGCGGTGCTCAAGCAAAAATTCTCCGACTGAGGGGTGTCCGTCCCCCTGACACCCCTGACACCTCATCATCTTTCCACAAGGCTGTAGATATCCTCGCGGCGGTTTTCAAGGGTGAGCACCTGGCTCCTCACCTTCTTAAGATGATCAAGGTCTATTTCTCCGTATATGATGCCCGGTCTTTCGCCCGCTCTCGCGATGACCGTACCCCATGGGTCTATGATCATTGAATTGCCGTAGGCCTGATATTTAAGCTTCTTTCCCGTCTGCCCCGGCGCGATGACATAGCAGCCATTTTCTATGGCGCGGGCTCTTAAAATAGTCTCCCAATGATCCTTACCGGTATTCAGTGTAAAGTTGGCCGGTGTGAGAAAGATCTCCGCTCCCTTAAGCGCCATTAATCTGAATATCTCTCCGAACCGGATGTCATAACAGATGGATAATCCAAGAGTTCCCAGCTCTCCTGTTTCAACTGTTACTATCTTATCACCCGGGCACACTCTGTCGCTTTCCATGATCGAAGGACCGCCGTTTGCCAGCTTCACATCGAACGGATGGATTTTATGGTATTTAGCCGCAAGTCTGCCATCAGGCCCGATAAGCATAGTGGAATTATATGGTCTCTCATCTCCGGCTGTCTCATTTATTTCATAAATGCTGCCGCCGTGGATCCATGCCTTATATTCCAAAGCCAGCTCACTTAAGATATTAAAGGTCTCTCCTCCGGGCACAGCTTCTGCCTCAGCCTTCATGTCACGCCCTGCATAGTTCGCGTTCTCCGGCATGGCAATAAGCTTTGCTCCATGCTCCGCAGCTTCCCTTACAAAGCGGACGATAGCTTCCAGATTTCTCTTCTTGTCATCCTGAGAATCAAGCTGTATTACCGCTGCTGTATATCTAGTCATTGTCATGATCCGTTCTCTCAAGTCCGAGCTTAAAAAGCTCCTGCAGCCTTTCGTATTTTCTGCCAAGGTAAAGATACCCAAACAATGCCTCCAAGCCGGTCGCCCTGCGGTAGTCACCCACTGTCTGATGCTTAGCGCTGGTCACAGTGCTTGAGTTCCTGCCTCTTTTAAAAATAGCAAGTTCGTCCTCTGTAAGCTCATCCAGAATGCTGCCTATCATTTCCGACTGGGCTGCCGCATTAACAAGGGCCGTTGCATGCTTGTGGAGTCTATCCGGCTGCTTTGAGCCATGCTCCAGCACATAGCTTCTTACCATGAGTTCAAAGACCGCATCACCTATATAGGCAAGGGTCGAACCATTCATCAGGCCTTCTTCCACTTGACTCCGTCCTTTGTATCCTCGAGTATGATGCCCATGGCATTAAGCTGATCTCTGATCGCGTCTGCTGTCTTAAAGTCCTTAGCCTTTCTTGCTGCCTGGCGCTTTGCGATAAGCTCCTCGATCTCAGTATCAAGGCTTTCTGTCTTACGCTCGGAAATAACTCCGAGTACGCCATCGCACAGAGTTCTGATAACACCGCTTATGTATTCAATATATTCCTTCGAGGATGACTCATCCGTTGTTGCGTTCGCAAGGCGCACAAGCTCAAACACAGCGGTCTCAGCATTGGCTGTGTTATTATCGTCATCCATGGCAGCTTCGAAGTCCTTAATAAACTGCTCAGCCTGGGCCTTGCCCTCATTTTCAGCTTCAGTCATGCCCAATGCGGCTGCCTTGCCCATAAGCTCCTTAAGCTTATCCGTACAGTTAAGGATACGCTCATATGATGCCTTGGTCTGGTCCATGAGCTCCTTTGAGAAATTAAGCGGTGTGCGGTACTGCGCGCTTAAGATAAAGAGCCTTAATACCATCGGGTCGTACTGTGCTGTAATGTCTCTTACTGTAAAGAAGTTGCCAAGTGACTTGGACATCTTCTCATTGTTGATCTTAAGGAAGCCGTTGTGCATCCAGTAGTTGCAGAATGGCTTTCCTGTCGCACACTCTGACTGGGCTATCTCATTTTCATGATGCGGGAAGATAAGATCCTCGCCGCCGCAGTGGATATCGATGGTGTCGCCGATGTACTTCTGGCTCATGACTGAGCACTCGATATGCCAGCCCGGACGGCCCTCGCACCAGGGTGACTCCCAGTAAGGCTCTCCCTCCTTCTTTGGCTTCCAGAGCACGAAGTCATTTGGGTCTTTCTTCTGCTCCTCACCGCTAACCTTTAAGTCTCTAAGGCCCGACATCATCTCATTCATATCCTTGTGACTGAGCTTTCCGTAGCCCTTGTCGGTGCCTACCGCAAAGTAAACCGTACCATCCTCAGCAACATACGCATGGCCGTTGTCGATAAGCGTCTGTATCATTTTGATCATGCCGTCTATCTCTTTTGTCGCCTGCGGATGAACGGTTGCCGGCTTAACATTTAAGTCGCTCATATCCTTTTTGCACTCAGCGATATACTTTTCCGAGATCTCAGAGGAAGGAACGCCGGCTTCATTTGCAGCCTTGATGATCTTATCATCGACGTCTGTAAAGTTGGAAACATAGTTTACGTCATAGCCCTTATACTCGAGATAGCGGCGGAAGGTATCGAAAACTATCATAGGTCTCGCGTTTCCGATGTGGATGAGATTATAAACGGTAGGTCCGCATACATAAATGCCGACCTTTCCCGGCTCTATCGGTTCAAAATCAATTTTTCTTCTCTGTAAGGTATCAAAAATTTTCATCTGTTTTCTCCTTTACTGAAATAAATCCTTTGCGTCAGCATCGGTCTATTATGCAGACTGCATGCGCGGCAATTCCCTCTCCGCGTCCTGAAAAACCAAGTCCCTCTTCCGTTGTGGCCTTTACGCTGACAAGCTCCGCATCTATCCCGAGCGCATCGGCGATATGCTTCCTCATTTCCGGAATATGGCCCTTCAGCTTAGGTCTCTGGCATATTATGGTACTGTCGATATTGCCTACACAGTAATGATTTTCCTTTAAAATATTCCCTACCTCGGCAAGGAGCCTTAAGCTGTCTGCTCCCAGATACTTATCATCATTATCCGGGAAATGCTGACCTATGTCACCGAGTGCCGCTGCCCCTAGCAGCGCGTCCATCACAGCATGCACCAGTACATCTGCATCTGAGTGTCCGTCCAGCCCAAGCTCGTATGGGATATCGACTCCGCCAAGTATCAGTTTTCGTCCTTTGTTAAGTCTGTGGACATCATATCCGTGACCTATTCTCATATGTTTTGCCTTTTCTTATATTTATCTGTGGATATTATGACATTCCGGTCAAAAGCCTTTATCTGAAAATATTGAGCTGCTGCCTTATGCATCTTATATCAATATCCGT
Organism: Eubacteriales bacterium; assembly: GCA_030531385.1. Taxonomy (GTDB): domain Bacteria; phylum Bacillota; class Clostridia; order Lachnospirales; family Lachnospiraceae; genus Avilachnospira. The sequence goes on along the minus strand of JAUNNP010000015.1, from coordinate 20,399 downwards.
CTGGCTCCTTATGCACTCTCCATCGGTATGGACCACGGCAGGCCGGTCAAAATGTATATGGGCCTCACTGCACTGATACATTTTCATCCTTGGGCTTCCGGCCCTTCCTTTGAATCTGCTTGCGAGCAGCATCGGAACAAATTTAACTCTGTTTTTACAATTGACAGCGCATATTTCCAATATTCCGTCCTTTGGATCGGCATAGCTTCCGAATTTAAACTTCCACTCATACGGATGGATGTGCGCGGAAACAAATATCAGATTGTTAAACTCAACTCGCTTTGTGCCGTCTAAAATAATATATCCGCTTACAGGTCTGCTGAATATCAGTTCCTTGACACACTCCTTTAAAAGTGTGATACGTCCGATTTTTTTTGCCGGTCCGTCATTGGAGCTCCTCTTGTTTTTAAGCCTCTGCGCAAGTGCGGCGTCAAAGCCTATTCCGGAGCTGTTTACAAAGCGCCTGATCATCTCACCGTTTTCACAGGTAAGGACGCCATAATCCATAGCCTCTATCCTGGCGCTTTCGTCATTCGCATTCATCCTTCCAATGACTGTTTTAGGATTATCGATGAGCTTAAGACTCTTCGCAAGGCCTTCCCCGGGCACTGTCGGAATATAGCATAAATTTACCTTATGAACATGATGAAGTCCATTTAGTACTTCATTTAAAGTCCCGTCCCCACCAATAACAAAAATATTGAGTGATCCGTCGGAAAGCCCTTCAGTCAAAAAGCGTGCAATATCTGCTCCCTCTCCCGAAGACGCAGTAAAATAGATCTCATACTCGGCATTCCTTTTTGAAAGATAGGAACGCATCCTGTTCCAGAGCTTGAGACCTCTTCCGCCGTTTGCATTTGGATTTACAATAAAATAGTACTTCATTCCGTAAATTTTATACTACCTTTATTATGTTTTCAATAATAAAAAAAAACCGGAAGGCATCGCTTCCGGAAATAAAATAGCGGAGGGGGGACTTGAACCCTCGACACCACGGGTATGAACCGTGTGCTCTAGCCAGCTGAGCTACTCCGCCAAATAATGCTCAAAAAATCGATGGGGCCTACAGGGCTCGAACCTGTGACCCTCTGCTTGTAAGGCAGATGCTCTCCCAGCTGAGCTAAGACCCCATTTGTTCGAATTCGTGAACATTTGACATTCTAATGCATCAGATGTTAAATGTCAAGATTTTTTTAATGCTTACCTGTAAAATGCGCAGAATGCCTTGTAGGTATGGTAAATATCCAGCTTTGAGGTTATTTCAAACGGAGCATGCATTGCAAGCACCGGTACGCCAAGATCGACTGTATCCACGTCCATATCTCCCATGAATAACGCGATGGTTCCGCCGCCGCCCTCGTCGACCTTTCCGAGCTCACCTATCTGCCAGCAGACATCCTCCTTCTCCATAAAAGAAATGACCTTATACATTGTCTCTGCAGACGCGTCATTTGAGCCTGACTTTCCGCGTGCGCCGGTGTACTTTGTGAGTACGGGTCCGTGTCCGAGAAGACTTGAGTTATGCTTATCAAAAACATCGGCAAAGGTCGGATCATATGCAGCATTTACATCTGATGAAAGGCACATTGAATGTCTGTAAACATTTCTTGGCTTTGCGCCGAAAGACTCACAGATATCCTCGACAAAGTGGGCAAGTGCCTTTGAAGCCATGCCGGTATTTCCCTCTGAACCGATCTCTTCCTTATCGGTAAGTACAGTGATGATAGTAAATTCAGGGGCAGTTATTTCAAATGCAGCTTTTACCGCTGTGAACGCACACACCTTGTCATCCTGACCATAAGCGCCTACAAGCGACCTGTCAAAGCCTATATCCGCCGCCTTTACAGCAGGTACCATCTCGATCTCGGCTCTCGTAAAATCCTTTTCAGTCATGCCAAAACGGTCATTGAGAAGCTTTAATGCCTGAAGCTTGAATTTCTCCTTCACCTCTTCATCCTGATAAGGGATGTTTCCAATGATAATATTGAGTTCCTCACCCTTTAAGCCCTCGTTAAGAGGTCTCTTGTTCTGCTTTGCTGACAGATGCGGAAGAAGATCTGAGATAACAAACTTAGGATCATTATCATCCTCTCCAACGCAAATGCTTACCTTTGTTCCGTCCTTAAGCATGACTGTTCCGTGCATGGCAAGCGGAATGGTGCCCCACTGGTACTTCCTGATGCCGCCGTAGTAGTGGGTCTTAAGATATGCCACCTCGTCCTTTTCATAAAGAGGGAATGGCTTAAGATCAAGCCTCGGGCTGTCGATATGCGCTATATTGAATCTTACGCCCTCCTCGAGCGGCTTTTTGCCAAAGGTAACAAGGATAATATTTTTATCTCTGTTTATAAAATATACCTTATCTCCGGACTTATATTTCTTACCTGCTGAAAATGCTTTATATCCCTGCTTTTCCGCAAGTCCCTTTACATAGCTGCAGCACTCCCTTTCGGTCTTGGAGACATCCATGAAGGTCTTGTATTCCTCGCAGAATTCTATAGCCTTTTCTACGTCCTCAGGATGTGTGTTTCCGATATGCTCAAATGAAAATTCAAGCTGCTCCTTAAGCTTCTTACCTTCGCTTTTTTTAGTCATGTCTTTTATCCTTTTATAAATGGTTTCAGCGGGGCCGCGCTGCAGCCCCGCAGTTTACATTACCGTATTGATCAGAGTCTCAGAAGGAGCTCCTGGCTTCTCTTTATAAAGTTCTCCATACGCTCATCGTTAAGTCCGCCCCTTGAAAGCAGTGCCATATCATAAAGCTGCTCAGCTATAAGCTTTCCTGTCTCGGAAGGTTCCTCAGCATTTTCATCCTTAAGCTTTGCCACAAGAGCATTGTTTGAATTAAGCACAAGAGTCTGGGCATCCGTGTTGTTGCCAAGATCCATTCCGTATGCGGCATACATCTTCATCATCTCCTGCATACGGCGGCCTTCCTCAGACATTGTCATCATTGACGCAAGGCTCCGGTCCTTAAGCTTTTCTACCTTAACATCAAGCTCGGCATCATCAAGTACCTTCCTGAAGAGACTTATGAGCTTATCGCCGTCTTTATTGTCCTCATCCGTCTTCTCAGCAGTATCCATGAATTCATCTGTGATATCCGCATCGATCCTGATGAAGCTTAAGTCCTCATGCTTTGCTTCCATGTATGAGATAAACGGAGTATCGATTGCGTAGTTCAGGATAACAGCATTCTTTCCCGCATTTCTGAACATACGGATATACTGTCCCTGTTCTTTGACATCGGTGATATAGAATACCTTATTCTTCGGCTTATCCTCTGACTGATTTTCGGTCTCCGACGGCTTTTCCTCTGCCTTTGGTGCTTCAGCATTTGCATCAGCTTCTGCTGCGGGCTCGTCCTTCTTTCCGATATACTCGTCGGCTGTCAGATATTTTCCGTCAATGTCCTTAAAGATAATAGCGTCTTTAAGCTTATCTCCGAATTTTTCATCCTTGATGCATCCATATTTAATAAATGGACTAATATCATCCCAATACTTCTCATAATTCTCACGGTCTGTCTTAAACATGCCGGTAAGCCTGTCTGATACCTTCTTGGTGATGTAGTCTGAAATCTTCTTTACAAAGCCGTCATTCTGAAGTGCCGATCTTGAAACATTGAGCGGAAGATCAGGGCAGTCGATAACACCCTTGAGAAGGAGCAGGTACTCGGGAATAACTTCCTTAATGTTGTCTGCAATGAATACCTGGTTATTGTAGAGCTTGATCGTTCCCTCTATATTTTCATACTGGCTGTTTACCTTAGGGAAGTAAAGTATGCCCTTAAGGTTGAATGGATAATCCATATTTAAGTGGATCCAGAAAAGCGGCTCCTTATAGTCCTTAAATACCTTGCGGTAAAACTCCTTGTACTGATCCTCATTTACCTGTGAAGGGCTCTCGTTCCAGAGCGGATTCGTATCATTTACCGGCTTTTCTTCCTTGATCTCCTCTACGTTCAGAGCGTTTACTGTTCCGTCCTCGTTGACCTCGGCCGGCTTTGCCTCAGCTGCTTTTTTCTCTGCTTCGGCTGCTTCCCTTCTTTCTCTTGCGGCATCCTTAAGATATATCTCGACCGGCATGAATGAGCAGTACTTATCTATGACCTCACGCGCCTTATATTCATTGCAGAACTGAAGCTCCTCATCATTTATATAAAGTGTGATGGTGGTTCCGTGTGTCTTTCTGCTGCCTTCCTTCATTTCAAACTGCATGCCGCCTTCCGATACCCAGAATACAGGTTCGGCATCCTGCTTATACGAAAGTGTGTCGATGGTGACCTTATCCGATACCATGAAGGCAGAATAAAAACCAAGTCCGAAATGTCCGATGATCTGGTCATCATTGGCCTTGTCCTTATACTTCTCAAGGAAGTCTGCAGCACCTGAGAATGCTATCTCATTGATATATTTCTGTACCTCTTCATCAGTCATACCGATACCGTTGTCTGTGAAGGTGATAGTGTTGCTCTCGGGATCCACAACTACATCTACCCGGTACTTTTCATCCTCAGATGCTGTATACTCCCCGATAAGAGCAAGCTTTTTAAGCTTAGTTACCGCATCGCAGCCGTTTGAAATGAGCTCACGATAGAAAATGTCATGGTCCTGATAGAGCCATTTTTTAATAATAGGAAAAATATTTTCGCTGTTAATATTTAAGTTTCCCTTTTTGATCTTTGCCATATATGTAACCTCTTTCGTTTTAATAAAGATATGGGCCCTGTACCTTTTCGTACAGAGCCCCTTAAGTATATCACATTTGTTAGCACTTTCAAGTCTTGAGTGCCAATTTTATAAAACTTTAACTTTTATTCTGAGTTTGATAAATGCAGAATTTACCGGCATCACCGGCCCATTACTTCATTATATATATCAAAGAAATTTTCTGCCGTAGAACCGGTTGCGCCCGAAAACTCCAAGTCATTCCAGAATCTTTCAACAAAGATTATGTTATGCTCCTTACGGTAAGGCTCCAGCTCCTTCATGACGGTGTCATTATTTAACGCTTTCTTGAGTCGCTCCTTTCTTGCAAAGGTCTCATCCTCTGCATAACCGTCTACACAATTTATAATATAGAACATATCTCCGATTGCGAGAATATTCGAGGTCTGTCCCTCCTCCAGAGCAAAGGCAGTCTTTTCAAGAAGATCATCGCTGCCTGTTCTCATGATTATTCTGTCAATGGTATCCGTCTCAGTATAGCGGCTTGCCATAGAATTGAAATTCACTCCGTCTATCTTGACTCTCTTTAAAATAGCCTTTGCTTTTTTCAGATCCGTCGTTCCGATCTGCTGGATCTTTATTACCTTTACCTCAGAGTCACTGATTTCCGAGTCAACTTTATCGGTGATGCTTTTGAGCAGCTTGTCCGCGATAAAATAGTCAGTGTACAGCTTTTGAACATCTGTTCTGTCACAGCCGATATATGCAATATCCGCCTCTGTGAGTCCGTTCATATATTCGTCCGTAGCCTGTCTTATCATATCTCTTTCCTGGCTCGTGGCGGTAATGCCGCGTTCCTCGGCAAGCATACATAAGAGCTTCAGTTCTTCCATAAACTGCTTTACATTCTGGACAGTCAGCTTATCAAAGCCTGTGTTTTCGTCTCCGAGGGAGACCTCCCATATCTTGTCAGAATATATATTTTCATAACGGTTTCTTTCATTTGCGACAAGTATCATCGCCTGCGGCTCAGTATATTCTTCGACTATTTCAGTTTTATTTTCAAGCTCCAGTCCCTTGCAGGAGCTTAAAAAAGCAGAAGCCAGAACAGCCGTCAGCACCGCAGTCATTTTCAATATAAAATTTTTCCGCTTTTTCTTCAGATTCATAGATTGACGATAAAATTAACAAGAAGCGCCACTACACTGCCTAAAGCAGCTCCGACAACCACCTGAGTCGGTGTATGTCCTATAAGCTCCTTAAGCTGCTTTTCAAGCAGTACTCCCTGCACATCTATAGGCTTGTCCTTAAGCATGGCATTTATAACCTTTGCCTGCTTGCCGGTTTCAAGTCTTACATTCATGGCATCATGCATTACTATGATAGCCAGCACAAGACTTATGGAAAACTCAAATGAACACAGGCTGTATCTCAGCGCTGAAGAAACAGCAAGCGCGCATACTGTAGCAGAATGTGAGCTTGGCATTCCTCCGGGTCCGATAAGGCGCTCCGGTATGAACTTCTTTTCGAAATACATGGTGATAAGTGTTTTGCTTATCTGTGCCATAGCCCATGCTGCAATTACAGAAATCAATATTTGATTGCCCGGTGTAATGTACTTCACTTTTTTCTTCTCCCGATCTTGCCGTTCATTGCAAGCCGCTTCATCTCTTCAGCATTGTCACTGACAGCCTTGGTTATTTCAGCTCCTCCGAGAAGTCTGGCCAGTTCTCCGTATGCCCCGGCTTCATCCAGCTTTTCTATTTCCGTAATGTTTCTGCCTTCTATTTCTGTCTTTCTTATAACAAAGTGTGTATCGGCCATGGCAGCTATCTGAGGAAGATGTGACACGCATATCACCTGGTGCCGCATTCCGATCACGTCAAGCTTTTCAGCAACCTTCTGCGCAGTCCTTCCGCTTATTCCCGTATCTATCTCATCAAAAATCAGAGTCGGCATATCGTCTGTTTCCGCCAGTATAGTCTTAATGGCAAGCATAACTCTGGATAGCTCTCCGCCTGAGGCAACCTCACTTAAAGGCTTAAGCGCTTCGCCCGGATTAAGCGCCGCGGTAAACCATACCTCATCACTTCCGTCCGCGGAAGGATCCTTCTCACTGAATTCCATACCAAAATCAGGCTTTTCAAAGCCAAGATCCTTAAGCTCTGTGATAATGGCACGGCTGAGCCTTTCTGCCCCCTTACGTCTTTTCGTTCCAAGCTTTTCACAGCATTCAGCCAGTTTTATTCGGGCTTCCTCAAGTTCCTTTTCGGCAATAAGCTTATCGCTGTCATAGTTTTGCATATCGCGAAGCTTTTCAGCCCTTATTTCCCTGTATTCCAGAACATCCTCTATGGTCTGTCCATACTTTAACTCAAGCCTTCTTATGAGGTCCAGGCGGTTGCCTGTTTCAGCAATCTCTGCTTCATCGACATCCAGATCATCCGCGTAAGCGCTGATATCGTTCATTACCGATTCCAGAATAGACTGTGCATCCAGCAGCTCTGAGTAAATATCCTTAAGCGCTTCATCAAAACGCATTGCATGTCCGACCTCCGAAACCGCATGTCCGGTGTCACAGCCCTCAAGCGCCTTATACGCATTGTTCAGGCCCTCAATAATATCTCTGGCATTATTGAGCCGTTTATACTTAGCGGCAAGCTCCTCCTCTTCTCCCGCAGCAAGTCCCGCGGAATCGATCTCATTTATTTCAAAGCTTATAAGATCAGTCTCTCTTGCTCTCTCCTTCTCATCAAGCTTAAAGCTCTCAGCTTTTGAAAGTGCCTTTTTATAACACTCATGGGCCTTTGCCGTTTCGTCCCTTAAAGCAAGCGTTTCATCGCCCATATACTCGTCCAGTATACGAAGATGCTGTTTCTTATCCATGAGTGTATAGTACTCATTCTGCCCGTAAACATCCAGCAGCAGGGAGGCGACCTCCTTAAGGCGGCCGAGCGTGACAGTCTCATCATTAATGCGGCTAATGCTTCTGCCGGGCATTATCTTGCGGCTTATGATCACAAGCCCGCTTTCATCTGTCTCAAAGCCGGCCTCCTTAAGCTGTCCGGCCCTTGTCTCATCCGGACTGAACACAAGCTCAACATAGGCATACTCAGCGCCGCGTCTTATAATATCCCCTTTGATTTTTCCTCCGAGGGCCAGCAGGGCTGAATCTATAATAACTGATTTACCTGTTCCCGTCTCACCAGTCAGAATATTAAGGCCTTTTTCAAACGCTACGGAAGCTTTCCTTACAAGCGCTATATCTTTTACATTAAGTTCAAGAAGCATATATTCCCCCGGCCCTTAAGTGTCTACTATATCTCTTATTTTTTTCATGACCTCAAGACAGCCGTCCACGGTCCTGACCGCCACCATTATGGTATCATCGCCTGCTATGCAGCCAAGTACATCCTTAAATGCCATTGAGTCTATGGTTGTGGCAACAGCCATGGCCATACCGGTGACCGTTTTGATAACAAGTATGTTCTGCGCCATGTCCATGGAGATAAATCCATTCTTTAATATGTTGAGATATTTCTGCGAAAAATCCATATTGCCGGGAACAGTCTTGTATACCGCCTTGCCCTCATTATTCGTTACTTTTGTAAGCTTAAGCGAGCGTATATCTCTTGATACGGTTGCCTGCGTTACCTCATAGCCCTCAGCGTTGAGCTTGGCGCAAAGCTCCTCCTGTGTCTCAATATCATATCTGCCTATGAGTTCAATTATTTTTGCCTGTCTTCCGACCTTCATATCACTATACCTGTCTGTTTTAAAAGCAGTTTGAATGCAGTCCTTGTTCACATTCCGGATCACTGCAGCCTGTCAGCATTATACATATCTCATTCTCTCACGAAGTGTATCGAGGAACGAGGTCTCCTTAAATCTGATAAACTTCATGGAATGTACGGATTTGGCAACCACAAGCTCATCATCCGCAAGAAGCTCGGTGCCATCAGCTCCATCGCAGGATACCAGCTGGGTCGTGTGCTTTGGAATGAGCTTTACCTTATCATCCGGAGACAGTACGAGCGGTCTCGTATTTACAGCATGCGGGCAAATCGGCGATACCAGCAGAAGCTTTGCCGTAGGCTCCGCTATCGGACCTCCCGCCGACATGGAATAGCAGGTCGATCCGGTCGGGCTCGATACCACAACTCCGTCAGCCCTGTATGAATTTATAAAGGTATCATTGATGTAAAGCTCGAAGGTCATCATATGCACACAGTCGTTTTTTCCGAGCAGCACATCATTAAGCGCATAATCACGGAATATTCTTTTTCCGTTTCTGTAAACTGCCGCGCTCAGCATCATTCGCTCTTCTACCTTGAAATCATTGTTTATGAGCCTGTCCATGATCTCATCATAGTTTGCAATATCCGTAAGCTCTGTAAGATAGCCCATATGTCCGCGGTTAATGCCAAGAAATACTACCTTCCTTCCAAAGGCAGCTCTTGAAGCGCGAAGAACGGTTCCGTCTCCGCCGACAGTAATAACACAGTCAACATCCTCGGGAATCATAAAATTTCTGTCAAGATAACCCTCATGGACATCCACCCTGGCACCGCGGGCTCTGAGCCCCTCCTCAAGCCTCTTTCTTACATTGGTTATCGACCTGACCCTTGTAGTATATTCACTGATAATTATATAAAAATTCTTCATTTATCCAACTCTCCATGAGCCTCTTCAACAAGCCTTTCTATCACCGCTTCGTCATAAGCTATACCAAGCGGATCATCACTTGTATTTGAAATATATATCAGATACTCAATATTGCCCTCCGGTCCCTTTACAGGGCTAAAGGTCAGTCCGAGCACCGAGAAGCCAAGCTCTGTGCATAATCCGGTGATCTTTGAGACTACGCTTCTGTGAACGCCCTTGTCTCTTACCACGCCTTTTTTTCCCACTTCATCCCTGCCGGCCTCAAACTGCGGCTTAATAAGGCATACCATATGGGCCTCGTCCTTAAGCAGCGGCCTGACTGCCGGAAGCACCTTGTCCAGAGATATGAATGAAACATCGACCGAAGCAAAATCCAGCTTTTCATCATTTATGTCTGATGGCTGAATGTATCTGATATTCATCTTTTCCATGCAGATGACACGCTCATCGTTTCTCAGCTTCCATGCAAGCTGTCCATGTCCCACATCCACGGCAAACACCTTTGCCGCGCCGTTTTGCAGCATACAGTCGGTAAAGCCTCCGGTAGAGGCACCTATATCCATGCATGTAAAACCATCTACGCTTATCCCAAAGACATCTATAGCCTTTTCGAGCTTAAGACCGCCTCTTGAAACATATTTAAGCGTATTGCCCCTTACTTCTATGCCAAGGCTCTCTTCATCGGCAAATGCTGACCCCGGCTTATCTTCCTTAACACCGTTCACATAGACGATGCCGCTCATAATTATTGTCTTTGCCTTTTCCCTGCTCTCCGCATAGCCTCTTTCAAAAAGCAGTACGTCCAGTCTCTTCTTAGCCATCAGGACTTCCTGTCTATAAGGCTCAGCAGAAGCTCCTCAAGGAACTCATAGTGTCCTATGCTTCTGATTATTTCCAGGGCCTTATCCGTATATTTTTTCACATCCTCTTTCGACTGCTCCATACCATAGTAGGTCAGCCATGTGACTTTACCATTATCGCTGTCTGAACCGATAGGCTTACCAAGCTCCTCCTCAGTTGCCGTAACATCAAGGATATCGTCCTGTATCTGGAATGCCATTCCTATACAGCCGGCTGCTTCCTCCATTTTCTTTACTGTCTCATCAGAGGCTCCCGCAAGCACAGCGCCTATCATAAATGAACCTTCGATAAGCGCTCCGGTCTTATTCTTATAGATAAACTTAAGCTCTTCCTTTTCCGGCCTTTTTCCGGTAAGCTCAACATCCACGGCCTGTCCTCCGACCATGCCATAGATTCCGGATTTTTTCGCCAGCAGCTCAATGCAGCGGCATTTTAATTCAGGAGCTGCCGCTGACTTTGACGCAGTCTCAAACGCATACAGCATAAGTCCGTCGCCTGCAAGCGTTCCAAAATCCTCACCGTACTTTGCCCAGGTGCTTGGAACACCGCGTCTTAAGGTATCATTATCCATACATGGAAGATCGTCATGCACAAGTGATGACGAATGGATCATTTCCATTGCAGCCATAAAAGGAAGCACCGCCGACATTTCCTTTGCGCTTAAGGTATCGGTGCCGCTGTTCCTGCAGAGTATATATGAACTCAGAATAATGATCGGCCTAAGTCTCTTTCCGCCGTTTACCACAGAATAATTGCAGGACTCAAAAATGCGCTTCTGAAAGCCCTCTTCCTCCGGCAGATACATGAAAATATCTCCGCTCACAGCAGCCGACAACTGCTTCAACTCTTCCTTAAAATTCATCTTTACGCCTCTTCGCTAAGTACACGTATCTGTTTCTCGATCCTGTCAATGCTGTCCCCTGCGCTCTTAATAAGCCCAAGGCCCTGCTCATAAAGCTTAAAGGTCTCCTCGAGGCCAACATTCTCATCTTCCATTTTTTCAAGGATCTCATCGAGCTTGTCAAAGCTCTCTTCTATAGTCAGTTCCTTTGCGGGAACCGCATCTTCAGTTTCTGCTTTACTCATAGCTTAATCTTTCCAGTGAAATAACCCTGCTGTTTACCTTGCCGTTGCTGATATATACCGAAACCTCGTCTCCGGTATGAACATCATCTATCCGGCTGATGGAATGACCGTTTTTGTCCGTAAAATAACCATAGCCGGCACTCATTTTTTTAAGCGGGGACAGCCCGTCCATCCGTGCCGCATATACCTGAAGCTCCTGCTTTGTCCCGGACAGCTTCGTACTCATGGCCCGTTCGATGCCTTCCGCAAATGCTGACTGCCTCAGCCTATTCTGCTCAAGCTTAAGCAGTGCTCCCTTACTTAGACGCAGCCTGATATCCCCTAATCTCAGTCTGTGATTTTCCATCACAGCTTCCGGAGAAAGCCGCCTTAAGCGCTCCGATCTTCGCATAAGAGAAGACCTTAATATATTGAGTTTATAATCGACTGCCCTTTTAAGCTGCAGCTTTTCCGCCGAAAGCTGCTCTGCAAATGCTTCATACTCAAAGCTTGCAAGCTCTGCTGCCGCTGAAGGCGTGGGAGCCCTTAAGTCCGCCACAAAATCGGCTATGGTAAAATCCGTCTCATGTCCGACTGCGGATATGATGGGAGTCTCAGCCTCAAAGATAGCCCTTGCAACTATTTCCTCATTAAAGGCCCACAGATCCTCTATTGATCCGCCTCCGCGTCCTACAATAATGACGTCAAGTCCCATGCCATCCAGACGCTTTATGGATCTTACGATACTCTCGGCCGCGCCCTGCCCCTGTACCTGGGTGGGGCACACAACGATATCCACATAAGGATTTCGCCTTTTGCTGACATTTATAATATCCCTTACAGCGGCTCCGGTAAGCGCGGTAGCTACTCCGATGCTCTTACAGTAGTTCGGAATGCTCTTCTTATAAAGCTCATCGAACATGCCCATCTCCTGCAGCTCGTTCTTAAGCTTTAAATATTTTTCGTAGAGCTCGCCCTCTCCGGCAAGTGTACACTTCCTTACATAAAGCTGGTATGAACCTGTTTTCTCATAAACGCTTATCTGTCCGGAAGCCTCTACCTTTTGTCCGTCAGTCATTTTGAAAGTGAGCGACTGCCTCTGGCCCGCGAACATGATGCAGTTAAGGGCTCCGCCACTATCCTTAAGCGTAAAATAAACATGCCCGGAAGAGTGATATTTGCAATTTGAGACTTCGCCCTTAACGGTTATTCTGTTAAGAGCGAAATCTCTGGACATAAGATTTTTTATGTAATTGTTTACCTGGGTGACGGTAAATGCCTCAGCCATTTTTTCCTCACCATTCAGACAAAGTGGGCAAGCAGGCCATTGATAAATGAACGCGCGTCATCATTGCAGTATTCCTTGCTTAACTCGACTGCCTCATTGATCGCGACCTTTACCGGAATGCTGTCGTCATATTTCATCTCATACAGTGCGAGTCTTATGATGTTGAGCTCTGCCTTGCCCATGCGGTTGGTCTTCCAGCCGCCCTCTGCCACAGCATCGATTTCGCTGTCAAGCTGCGGCAGCATGCGTCCCACGGCTTCCGCCTTGCCGGCAATAAGTCCGTATTCCCTGCTGCTGACATCCACATCACATGAGGCAGTCATATATTTTTCTACGAGTTCACCTATATCCTCGCCGTCATGGAAGTCTATTCCAAATATGATCTTAAAGACTTCCTCTCTCATTTCATGTTTATTCATAGACATGTAAATCCCCGCTCAAGGTTTATCTGAGGTCGTATCTATTCCGACAATATTGACTCTGATCTCATCTACTTTAAACCCTGTCATGTTCTCAACAGAACTTCTTACCTTTTCCTGGACCTTTCTGCTGACATCCGGAATGCTGTATCCATATTTTACATTGATAGACACAGCGAGTCTTACGACATCATCCTCCATAGACAACTTGATGCCCTTATCAAGTGCCTTTCCGCCAAGAGCGGACATGATCTCATTCTTGGCATTTCCCGCCATTCCCGCGACTCCGTCGATATCAATAGCCGCAAGGGCAGCTATGCATTTAACAACATCATCAGCTATCTTAACGCTGTCATTTTGCTCCATATCCGCGGTACCTGTTATATCGAAATTATCAGTCATTGCAACCTCCTGAAATTTGTTGTTGAAGCATACTCCTTCAAAATAAAAAACTGACTATAGTATAGCATACATGAATTAATATTCACAAGGAATTCATTCCGCATATATCTTATCCTTTATCTTATCATATACTGATTCTTTTATTCCGCTGACCTTCATTATATCCTCGGTACTCGCAAAGTCCCCGCTCTTTTCTCTGTAAGAGATTATATCATCCGCGCGCTTTTTTCCGATCCCGTCAAGTGTCATCAGCTCGGCTGCATCTGCGGTATTGATGTTCACCATTCCTTTCCTTTTCTCCGCCTCTGCTTTTGCTTCTTCATCCGCCTGCTGCACTGCTGCCTCCAGGTATCCTTCCTCACACATATCGATAAGCTCATCTCTTACAGCGGCCCTTATAAGCAAAGTAAGCTCAGCCTTCTCCTCCTCTGTAATTCCTGCGGGTTTCTCCTGTTCGGAGTCCGCGCTTCCGGGGGCCGCCGGCACATCACTTGCAAGCCCCCTGTCTTCAGCAGCGGGTTTCTCCCCGGACTCTCCGGCCGCGTCCACCTGTTCATCACCTATATAGACAGTTTCCCCGCCGTTTAAAAGTCCTCTTCCCTCAGCCGAAGATACATAAAAAGCAGCCGATATCAATATACCGGCTGCGATTATTATTAATTTTGATCTCTTTTTGTTTTTATTCATCCTGTGCCGACCGGACGTCAGCCTTATCACAGCTTTTATACTATCAGCATTTTCAGATAAAAACAAATTAAAAAATTATAAACAGCGATGCGTGAAACCTCATCCAAGATCAGTTATTCCTCCGGAAGCTCTGATGTGCAGCATGGGCAGCGCTTTGCCTTTACGCTGATCTTTGTGAAGCAGTATGGGCACTCCTTTTCTGTGATCTCCTCTTCCTCCTTAGGCTTCTTTGCCTCCTGAGCTGCGCGGAACATATTCACCTGCTTTACAAATATGAATACGATCAGAAGGAGAAGGATAAAGTTAATGATATCAGTGATAAACTGACCATACTTGATGAGGGCCGCTCCAACCTCCTCTGCATCAGCCAGTGTGGCATACTTGTTTCCGTCGAGTGCAATAAACATGTTGCTGAAGTCGACCTTGCCTGTTAAGAGGCTGATCAGCGGCATGAAAATGTTGTCAACAAGTGACTTTACAATAGTTGAGAAGGTACCGCCGATAATAATACCGACAGCCATGTCGATCATATTGCCCTTAATGGCAAACTCCTTAAATTCTTCAATGAATTTCTTCATCTCTCTTCCTCCTACAATAAATTTTTGCTTTATGATCAGGCCTGTTCAAGCATATGCTCTATCTCTTCAGGCTTGAAAATATATTTTTTTGAGCAGAAATGACACTGCAGTTCCACATCCTTGCCCTCGTTCTTAAGCTCCTCAAGATCCTTGCGGCCTATGCTTAAGAGGGCCTTTGATACTCTTTCGCGGCTGCAGTCACACTCATAGGATACCGGCATGCTGTCATTGATCGTAAGCTCAAAATCTCCCAGAACAAATTTTAATATATCCTCCGGTGTCATTCCCGAATCAAGCATGGCGGTAATGCTGCTGATCTCTCCTATGCGTTTTTCCAGCTTGTCGATAATTTCATCCGATGCCCCCGGCATAAGCTGGATTATAAATCCGCCTGCCCGTTTTACGGTATTATCCTTGTTCATCAAGACGCCGAGAGCCACCGTTGAAGGTACCTGCTCAGATGTAGCAAAGTAATATGTAAGGTCCTCCGCGATCTCACCCGAAACAAGTATGGTCTGTCCAACATAGGGCTCCTTAAGTCCTGTATCCTTTATGACAGAGAGTACGCCAAGATCAAGTGCACCTCCAACATCAAGCTTTCCCTTTTCATTTGGAGGCAGGCATACCATCGGGTCCTTTACATAACCCTTTGCGTGTCCTTTACTGTCTGCGGTAACAAGCAGTCCGCCTATAGGTCCCTGGCAATCGATCCTTATGGTGAGAATATCCCTGTCGTTTTTCATATCGCTGCCCATCATCTGAGCGGCAGTTATAAGTCTTCCGAGAGCAGCTGTGGCTACAGGCGATAATCCATGAAGGCGTCTTGCCTCCTCAACAGTTTGCAGGGTCGTGGCAGCAAACGCTCTGATCATTCCATCGGCAGCTGTTGCTCTGACTATATAATCTCCAGTATTTTCCATATATTTTTACCATCAAAGCCTAAATTTATAAACAAATTTTAATTTTTATCGGCTTTATCAAAATTCTTCAGTAATTCTATCTCTGCTTCACTAAGGCATCTGTACTCTCCTGACTGAAGCTCCGGATCAAGTGATATCGGTCCCATGGATATGCGTTTCAGCCCGGTCACCCTGAGTCCTTCAGTCTGGAACATTCTTTTGATCTCATGATATCTTCCCTCATGGATCGTTATAAAGCAGGTCCTGTCAGACAATATATTTATATTGCATGGAAGCGTAGGCTTTTCATCACCTATATCAACACCGTTCATTATCCTTTCGGCAGCTTCCTTTGACAAGGTTCCGTCGAGCTCGGTGAAATATGTCTTATCCACATGTTTTTTTGGTGAAAGCATGCGGTGGGCCAGATCGCCGTCATTTGTGATGATAAGGAGTCCCTCTGTATCCTTATCAAGTCTTCCGACCGGAAACAGATCACTCCTTATTTTCTCTTTGATAAGATCGGTAACGCATACCGTATTGCTTTTTTTGTCCCGCGATGCAGAGATCACACCCTTGGGCTTGTTCAGCATATAATACTCAAGATCCGCATAGGCAATTACTTCGCCATCAATGCTGACCTCGTCTTTGTTTTCATCGATTTTTGCGGCAGGGTCCTTAACGACCTCGCCGTTGACTTTTACTTTTCCGGCATTTACAAGCTTTTTAACGGCTGTCCTTGTCCCCCTGCCGGTCTCTGCTAGAAATTTATCTAATCTCATTCAATTATTGTTTTACTAAAAATGTTGTTTGTAATTACAGCTTTCTCAGACTCTGACAAAAGTATCAAAATGATACTTTATGCCTTCGTATTCGCGGACCTCACCGGTCTCACTTCTTTCCCATTCATCCATGGTCTCAAGATCAGGGAAATAAGTATCAGCCTCTATGTCAGCATCATTGACCGTAACTATACAAGTGCTGCAGTAAGGGAGCATAGTCCTGTAAATGGAAGCTCCGCCTATAACAAAGCTTTCACCTTCCGGATATTCAGAACAGAAATCAATTACCTCCTCAGGTGTTCGTGCTAATGCAAGAACCGTAGGTCTTTCAGAGGCCTTAGCCTCCTTGTTGGACAGTACCATATCAGTCAGCTCTGCAAGCTTCTTTTTTACATTTTCATCTGAAATATCACCGATATAATCAGTTGCGCCGGCCCTGCTCTCCTCTTTTATCCTGGCCGGGTCAGATGTGATCACTATATTTACGCGGCCTATGAGCGGCTTCATCTCCGGAAAGCTCTCAAGATTTTTTCGGCCCATAATAACTATTTTGGCGGCCGTTGTCTTTCTAAAGAATTTCATATCCTCCGGAATATTTATAAGAAGATCATTGTCGCGGCCTATTCCCCATTTTTTATTTACATTAACTATTGCTCTCATGGCTGTTTCCTTTAAATAGCTATCGGAATATTCTTTATCTGCTCTCCCGCCTGATAGCCGATGAGACTTACATCATCAGGTGTAAAATCATAGAAATTCTTAATTTCCGGATTGAGTCTGAACTCCGGAGCAGGGTACGGCTCACGGCTGATAAGCTCCCTGATCATAGGGATGTGCCTGTCATAAATATGGGCATCCGCGATCATATGTACCAGCTCACCGACCTCCATATCGCTCACCTGCGCCATCATGTGCATAAGCACAGCATACTGGACAACATTCCAGTTATTTGCCGCAAGCACATCATTCGACCGCTGGTTAAGCACCGCGTTAAGCACAAGCTTACCTGTCTCATTATTCTTGGTACAGTTAAAGGTCATGCTGTAAGCACAGGGATAAAGATGCATCTCATTAAGATCCTGATGGTTATAAATATTTGTCATAATGCGTCTGCTGTAAGGATTGTTCTTCAAATCATAAAGGACTCTGTCCACCTGGTCGAACATTCCCTCCTTGTACTGATGTTTTACCGACATCTGATATCCATAAGCCTTGCCTATGCTTCCTGTTTCATCAGCCCACTCATCCCAGATATGTGAATTAAGGTCGTGAATATTATTTGACTTTCTCTGCCAGATCCAGAGTATTTCATCTGTAGCGGATTTAATAGCAGTTTTGCGGAGTGTAAGGATAGGAAACTCTTTCTTAAGATCATATCTGTTGACCACGCCGAATTTTTTAACTGTATACGCGGCGGTACCGTCCTCCCAATGAGGTCTGACCTTCTCACCGCGGGTATCCTGTCCGTTCTCAAGGATGTCAGTGCACATTTTTATAAATACATCATCAGCATAAGCCATAGCTGCGGCCTCCATTTCCCATTATACATGCAAGTAGCTGCATCTTTGAGATTATATCATATTTGCAGGTGAACCCGCAATGGAGGAATGTCCCTCGAAGGCACCATAGCCCCGGCTTCCCTTATGCAAACTTCCAAAGATAAAAAAAACGAAGCTTCATCAGCTTCGTTTTTATGCACCAGAGAAGGCTCGAACTCCCAACCTTTCGGTCCGTAGCCGAACGCTCTATCCAATTGAGCTACTAGTGCACGGTCATCAGACACGAATGACATTATACCATATTGAATAAATTTGTCAAACGGAAATTACTGTGTCACAAACTCCTTGATCTTATCCATGCTTTCCTGGCTTAAGATATGCTCGATCCTGCAGGCGTCATTCTCTGCTGTTTCCGGACTTACACCTATCTTTTCAAGAAATTTAATAAGAGTTTTATGACGGCTGTAAACGCCCTTTGCGAGTTCAAGCCCCTGCGGAGTCAGTTCAATATATCCGCTGTCGTCAACATTGATAAGGTTATCCTTCCTGAGAAGTCCCACAGCCCTGCTGATGCTGGGTCTGGAATAACCAAAGTGATTGGCAATATCAATGCTTCTTACCGCTCCCTTTTCTCTTTTGAGAATAAGAATAGACTCAATATAATCTTCCCTTGACTCATTGGAATTAAGTGACAATTTCGTGCCCTCCGGAATTT
This sequence comes from Eubacteriales bacterium, assembly GCA_030531385.1. GTDB lineage: Bacteria > Bacillota > Clostridia > Lachnospirales > Lachnospiraceae > Avilachnospira. Next base: position 1,869 of record JAUNNP010000015.1, on the reverse strand, counting down.
TATAGATAGTTATAAAAATTTTACAAAAATTTGCTCTGGATGTCAAGAAATCTGTGCTTTATATACTATAGTCTTTGATCTCCAGCTGAATACTTCTTCTTCCGCCAAACTCGTTGATAACAGGATAATAAAGGATACTTATTTTTCCTGCCGCTGACAGTTCCCTCAATAAATTTTCAGCATCTCCGAACATGACTGCATCGGCGCCCACGCCATACTCATCTACAGCTCTCAGCTTTAAGGCATTTTTATTCTTCCCAAGTATTCTCATTCCGGAAATGCTGACATTTTTCGCAGCAAACACAGGTCTTTCAAAGCCGGACCCAAACGGTGCCAGCGCTTCGATTTCTTTTATCAGTTCAAAACTGATATATCCAAAAGGCATTGCCGCGTCTATCCAGACCTTTTTCACAAAATCCGTATCCTTTAATCCGGAGTTTTCATTAAGAAAATCCCTGAAACCATCAAGCTCTGTTTCCTTAAGGCTAAGTCCTGCAGCCTGCTTATGACCGCCAAATTTAGTCAGATACTTTTCAGCCGCGCAGAGGGCTTCAAACATATTATAGGCTTCTATAGACCGCCCGCTCCCTTTAAGTCCGTCAGAGGCCTTAGTCACTACAATAGCCGGCTTATAAAATTTTTCCTTGAGCCGTCCCGCAACTATACCCGCAAGCGATTCGTGCAGCTCCGGGAGATATACCGTCAGAACATTGTCAGATCCATAGCTTTCTTCTATGATCCTTATCCCGTCCAGAACGCCTTCTTCAGTCATTGACTTACGGCTCTCATTAAGAGCTATCAGATGCGACGATATCTCCGCAGCCTCCGCTTCATCCTTTGTTGTAAACAGTCTGAGCGCTGTATCGGCACTTTCAAGTCTTCCCGCTGCATTTATACATGGTCCTATTACAAAGCCGATATGATAGGTGTCTATATGCTTATTGCTTATATTGAGCGCATCAAGCAAAGTCCGAAGTCCAATATTTGCCGTCCCCATCCGGACTGTATCCGCCGGATGAACCTGACCATTTAAGATCTTCAGTCCTTCCCTTACAATGATCCTGTTCTCACCTGTCAGGGTCATGATATCTCCGACAGTGGCAATTGCCGCAAATTCCAGGTAATCCAGCCAGGCATTTTCATCAAGTCCAAGTGATGCATATACTTTTTTCAGGAGCTTCCATGCCGTCACTGCTCCGCATATTTCTTCAGTAGGGTATATGCTTTTGCCAAGCTTTACATCCACGACTGCATCAGCCGGAGGAATGACTTCATTCCCATTATCATCAGTCCTTATATTGTGGTGGTCCGTTACGATCACAGTCATTCCGTGATCCTTTGCAAGAGCGAGTGCTTCTACCGCGGCTATTCCATTGTCACAGGTAAGAAGAAGCTCTGCCCTGTCCCTGAAGGCTTCTTCAACGATATTTACATTAATGCCGTAGCCGTCCCTTATTCTGTCAGGTATCCGGTAATCAGCATTTGCCCCTGCCCTGCTTAGTCCGTCAAGCAGTATATAAGTAGAGCAGACTCCGTCTATATCATAATCGCCGACTATCCTTATATGCTTCTTCTCTCTGACAGCAGCAGAGATCAGACCTGCAGCCTTATCGATATCCGGCAGCAGCTCCTCACTGTAAAGCTCTTTAAGCGTGCCATTAAGAAACAGCTCTATCTCCTCATCAGAGCAGAGATCTCTGTTTCTCAATATCCTTGCTGTCAGCTGATCGATATGAAACTTCGCGGCGACCGCCTTAAAATCAGCTTTTTTTGAATAAATAAACCATTTACTTTTCATTTGGTCACGGGCCCACATCGATCACAAGGACATCCTTGTCGCCTGCCTGGATATTAAAGTCTTCATCAGAA
>JAUNNP010000114.1 GCA_030531385.1 Eubacteriales bacterium | reverse complement strand
GCTTTTCCGGCACATCCAAGAACGTTGATGAGCTTGTGGCGAACGATTTCCTTGATATTCGCACGTGCAGGCTTAAGATACTCTCTTGGATCGAACTTATCAGGATGCTCGCACATGAACTGACGGATAGTTCCTGTCATGGCAAGACGAAGATCTGAGTCGATGTTGATCTTGCAGACTGCCATCTTAGCTGCCTCACGAAGCTGCTCCTCAGGAATACCTACAGCATCAGGCATCTTTCCGCCGTTTTCATTGACCATCTTTACATATTCCTGCGGAACTGATGATGATCCGTGAAGAACGATTGGGAAGCCAGGAAGTCTTGCCTCAACATCCTTAAGGATATCGAAACGAAGCGGCGGCGGAACAAGGATGCCCTTCTCATTTCTTGTGCACTGGTCAGGAGTGAACTTATATGCACCATGTGATGTTCCGATAGCGATGGCAAGTGAATCGCAGCCTGTACGCTCAACGAACTCCTGAACGTCCTCAGCGCGTGTGTATGAAGAATCAGCAGCGTCTACCTGTACATCGTCCTCAACGCCTGCAAGTGTTCCAAGCTCAGCCTCTACAACAACACCATGTGCGTGTGCATACTCAACTACCTTCTTTGTAACTTCAATATTCTGCTCGAAGCTCATAGATGAAGCATCGATCATAACTGAAGAGAATCCGCCGTCAATACATGACTTACAGGTCTCGAAATCCGGACCGTGATCAAGATGGAGCGCGATCGGAATATCCGGGCATTCAATAACTGCTGCCTCAACGAGCTTTACAAGATAAGTATGATTTGCATATGCCCTTGCGCCCTTTGATACCTGAAGGATAACCGGTGAATTTTCCTCCCTGCAGGCCTCAGTAATGCCCTGAACGATCTCCATGTTGTTTACGTTGAATGCTCCAACAGCATAGCCGCCGTTATAGGCCTTCTTGAACATCTCTGTCGTTGTAACAAGTGCCATAGTATAACTCCCCCTTTTTATATTCAGCAGCCTGCCTTTTAAGGCAGGTCATAAAAGTTCACAAAATATTATACCATTTCCACTTATTTTTTAGCAATCTTTTTATACCTGCCAAAACGGTTTTCTTGATACACATTCTGACCGCACCCACTGCTGCACCCGCTGCCGGCCTCGCTTGAAGCACAGCAGAGTCGAAGACCCCGGTGCGGAGCCTGTTTAATATCTTCTGAACCTTCTGAGCTGCGGGAGCAGCTCACTTATGCAGTCTGCTGCCTCATCGGCCTCCTCCGGCTCATTATAGATTCCAAACGAAAACCTGAGTGTTGAATCCAGCAGCTCATTTTTTACGCCGATTGCCTTAAGAGTTCCGCTTATGGCAGGATGATTCGAGGAGCACGCGGAGCCCGAGGAAACATAAATTCCTTTTTCCTCCAATGCATGAAGCAGAACCTCCGCCCTCACCCCGTCAAACGAAGCACTCACTATGTGCGGTGCGGAAAGCTTGCCTTTTTCAGAATTTACAGTAACTCCCTCCATCGCATTCAGCCTGTCTGTCAGTCTGTCCTTTATCTCCAGCATCCTGCTCTCTATGGCCGCATGCTCCTTTTTGTAAAGTTCAGCCGCAAGGCCGGTGCCTGCTATTCCGGGAACATTCTCAGTGCCGGACCTTCTGTCCTTCTGCTGACCGCCTCCAAGTATCGTCGGGTCCACATGTGCCTTCTCATTTATGTAAATGAAGCCGGCTCCCTTTGGTCCGTGTATCTTGTGGGCGCTTACAGTCATCATGTCTACAAATGCTTCCTTCGGGCGCAGCGTGAGCTTTCCGTAGGCCTGAATGGCATCGGAATGGAAATAGGTCCTCGGATTAGCTTCCTTTATCAGCCTGCCCATAGCGGCAATATCCTCTATGGCCCCCATTTCATTATTGACCCACATGGAGCTCACCAGAATAGTGTCCTTGCGTATAGCCGCCTTCAGGGCCTCCATATCCACATGTCCCTTTGAGTCTGTGCCTATAATGCTCACCTCAAAGCCAAGCGACTCCAGGAGCTCAAGCGGCTTATAAACAGCGGCATGCTCGATATTGGTGCTTATGATGTGCTTGCCATAGCCCTTTCTCGCAAGGGCAGTTCCTATAAGCGCCATATTGTTTCCTTCGGTGCCGCCGGAGTTAAATACTATTTCCTGAGGCTTTACCTTAAGTGTGGCCGCGATCTGCCCCGCGGCGGTCTTTATATAATTTTCCGCTCGGACGCCAAGTATATGCCTCGAAGAGGGATTGCCGTAATTTTCGCCCATCACCTCGTCCATTAGTTCAATGACCTCAGGTCTCACCCTGGTCGTTGCCGCATTATCAAAATAAATTTCTTTCATCTCTTTACTCTTCCGTGCTCAGATCGATCCCGGCAGCTATTTCAAGCCTTATCATAATAAGACTTAAAATGGCTATGGCCGCAGTTTCAGCTCTCAATATACGTTTTCCGAGAGACACAGGAACTATCGCATGCCGCTTTGCCATCGTGACCTCCATGGGGGCAAATCCGCCCTCAGGTCCGACAATGACGCCTATGCTGCGTCCCGGAAGGAAATTAACTATGGCCTCGCAGATACCGGTAAGGCCATCCTCAGCCTCATATGGTATTATCCTTACGTCACACTGCTCACACATCTCGGCAGCCTGTTTAAAATCCACAGGCTTATGTATCTTCGGGATCACGCTTCGCTTTGACTGCTTTGCGGCGCTTTCCGAAATCGCCTGCCAGCGCTTTATCCTGGATTCCGCCTTTTTATCATCGAGCTTTACCACGCAGTACTTTGAGAAGACAGGGACGATATCCGTCACACCAAGCTCAACAGCCTTCTGAATAATAAGCTCCATTTTGTCCGACTTAGGCACGCACTGAAAAAGTATAACGCGTGCCGGAAGCTCGTGATTTTCCCCGGCCTTTTCTATAATATCAAGCTCGAGCCTTTTATCCGGAGCCGCCTGCCTTACCGCGCAGAGATAATCGCAGCCGTCTGAATCGCTTATAAGTATCTGCTCGCCCGCTTTGAGGCGCAAAACATTAACAGCGTGGTTGTAATCCACGCTGTCATCTATAACGGCAAGTCCTGCCGTCTCATCTATATTTTCGCTGCTTACAAAGAAGTGATGCATAAGTTCTGCCCCTTTGCTTAAATGTTTGCTTTTCAGCTTTCAAACTCGTGTATAAACAATCCGCTTCTTAGCTTAGGCTCAAACCAGGTAGACTTAGGAGGCATCAGCAGTCCCTCATCAGCCACTGCAAAAAGCTCAGCTATTGATGTAGGATACATTGCAAATGCTGCCGACGGTCCAAGCCTGTGGCGTCCGGTTTTTACTCCTTCCGCCGTATAGGCATCTGCCTTTTTTACAAGTGCTCCAAGTCCGCGGATACCGCCTACAAACTCGATCCTCGAATCCGTACGCGGGTCCTGAATGCTTAGAAGCTTAGAGAGCACCTCATCCTGAAGTATGGATACGTCAAGACTCTTTACCGGATCTCCCGCATACTTTTCAATGACCTCAGGTCTTACCTTAAGGCGATAGCTGCGTCCGTTAAGATACATTCCGACCTCATATTTTGAGGAAGGACGGAGCACATCATCCGCATAAGCTCTTAATCCTCCAAGCATGGTACCGGAGGAATTTACGAGCTCCTTTTTCTCTGCCTCACAGGTAAGTGAGGTGAGCTCGACCTCAAAGGTCTCCTCCAGAGCCTCGAGGAACTCACCGCAGTCGAAACCGTTAAGGTCCTTTACAACTCTGTTATAATCCATTATCGCAAGCTCGGAATCAGGAAAAAGAACTGAAAGGAAATAATTATATTCAGCATTCCTGTCATACTTTTCTCCGGCTGCCTTTCGTCTCTTAAGCGCAGCCCTTACTGCCGAAGCGCATCTGTGATGTCCGTCCGCAATATATGTACAGGGAAGCTTTGAAAACGCGCTGCTGATCCTTGCTATCGTCCCGGCATCATCTATGACCCATACCCTGTGTCCTATGCCATCCTCTGAAACAAAGTCATTTTCCGGCTCATGATTGTTTTTCCATTCCCTGACTATCTCATCAATGTCAGCCCTTGCGTGATAGCTTAAGAATATAGGACCGGTCTGGGCTGACAGGGTATCTACGTGTCTCGCCCTGTCCTCCTCTTTCTTTTCCACGGTCTTCTCATGCTTTTTGCAAATGTCATTCAGATAATCATCGACTGAAGACAAGGCTGCGATCCCTGTCTGGGATCTGCCATTCATTGTCTGCTCATAGATATAATAGCATTCTGAGCCATCCATGACATAAATGCCCTCAGCCTTCTGCTCCTCATATCTTGCTTTTGCGGCCATGTAAACATCGTCCGCGTACATATCATGATCCGGCTCAAACATAGTTTCCGGTCTGTCGATATTAAGAAAGCTGAGCGGCTTTCCATTTACAGCCTCAGCCGCTTCCTCCCTTGAATAAACATCATAGGGAAGTGCAGCAACCTCTGCTGCTTTGGCCTTGACCGGTCTTACTGCTTTAAATGGTCTGATATCTGCCATGTATTCCTCTCCGCCTGCCGCCTGTTTTTCAGCGCGGCCGATCCCGCCGCATATCGCGGGAGCTTCCGGCATTTACTTTACGATACGAACTCTGAGCATACCGTCGATAGCCTTGAGCTTTGCGAGTGCATCATCCGAAAGTCTCTTATCAAGATCCATAAGTGTATAAGCATACTTTCCGCGGCTGGCATTCTGCATATTTATGATATTGTACTTATCTACTCCAAGTACAACACCGAACTGTCCGAGCATATTTGGGATATTTGTGTGAAGGCAGGCGATCCTTGTCTCTGACTTGCATATTCCCATCTGCATATCCGGGAAGTTTGCGGAGTTGCGAATGTTTCCGTTGTCAAGATAGTCCTGAAGCTCCTCAACAGCGAGCTTTGCGCAGTTGTCCTCAGCCTCCTCGGTAGATGCTCCAAGATGCGGAGTGATTATGGTATTTTTCATCTTTACAGTCTTCGGACCTGCAAAATCGGTAACATATTTTGCTACCTTTCCGCTCTCCAAAGCATCCATGATATCGTCATCATTTACAACGAACTCACGCGAGAAGTTAAGGATCTTTACTCCATCCTTCATCTTTGAAATAGCGATCTTATCAATAAGATTTCTGCTTGAATCTACAGCAGGCACATGTACTGTGATGAAATCGCAGATCTCATAAAGCTGCTCCGGATTCTCGGCATGTCTGATCTCTCTCTTAAGTCTCCATGCCGCATTTACAGAGATATATGGGTCATAGCCCCAGACCTCCATGCCAAGTGAAGCGCACATATTTGCGACTATGATACCGATAGCTCCAAGACCGATAACGCCGATCTTCTTTCCGATGACTTCATTTCCCGCAAAAGCCTTCTTTTCCTTCTCAGCTCTTGCCGCAATGTTAGGGTCGTCGGCATTTGCCTTTACCCACTCAATACCGCCTACGATATCTCTTGAAGCAAGCATAAGGCCTGCAAGAACGAGCTCCTTAACGGCGTTGGCATTTGCACCCGGAGTGTTCATGACAACGATGCCCTGCTCTGTGCACCTGTCGATAGGAACGTTGTTAAGACCTACGCCTGCACGGGCAATAGCTCTTAATGACTTTGGAAATTCCATATCATGCATCTTCTGTGATCTTACGAGCGCGCCGTGAGCCTCATCAAACTTCTGTGTGATCGTATATCCGTCTCTGAACTCTCTTAAACCGTAATCGCTGATATTGTTTAAAAGATAAATCTTTCTGTCCTTCATTGTTCTGCCTTTCTGTGTTTTCATAGGTCACCTGACACTATCAAATGCACGCTCCGGTGCATAGGGATTTTATCTGTTTGCCTTCTCAAAATCTTCCATTACGCTGACAAGTGTCGCAACACCCTCATATGGCATAGCATTATAAATGGAAGCTCTCATTCCGCCTACGGATCTGTGTCCCTTGATATTCTTGATGCCGCTCTGTCCGCACTTTGCGATAAATGCCTTGTCAAGCTCAGCGTCGCCGGTAATAAAAGGAACATTCATAAGCGAGCGTGAATCCTTGCGTACTGTACCCTTGAAGAGCTTTGAGGTGTTGTCGAGATAATCATAAAGAAGGGCTGCCTTCTTCTCATTTCTTTCCTTCATTGCTTCAAGTCCGCCGGTGCGCTTGATCCAGTTGAATACCT
>JAUNNP010000113.1 GCA_030531385.1 Eubacteriales bacterium | reverse complement strand
CTCCGGCAACCATTGAACCGGCCGACATTGCCGTATGGGCAACATTTATCTCGTTAACATTTGTGTTTCCGAGCCCTTTAAGGCAAAACATGGAAACAAGTGCGACAAACATGATCGGCCAGGGAAGTGAAGATGCCTTTAAGGCAACAAACATAGACGAGCATGTAAGGATGATCGAGCCTATAATACCTATAATTATGGCTCGTGCAGTAAATTGCTCCTTATAAGAAGCTGCATGTCTGACATTACTTTGATCAAGCTTCATAGTGAACCTCCTACATAATAACCTGAAATAAGCAGCTTTTGCCGCAGTTTTATGCAGAATCACTGGCAGAGCGGTATATCGGTCAGTCGAAACAGGCTTTGCTCAATGTTCACCCGATGTGACTTCGATAAAATCGAAAAAAGAAAAGATATTAAGATAATTTGAGAATCAGAGCCCGTCTGACACGGGTCCCTGTACTTAAATCAAGAATATCATTGTTTTTATTTAAGTGCAAATAAAATCTGCCGGTTTTGTCTAAATATAATAACAGTATATAATAGCAGGCAGTATTGCAGGGAATAAACGGATTCTCTATAATTTTCACATATAATTCACCATTAGGAGCTATAGTGGGAGGTATTATGATCCTGACAGCTATTATAGAAAATACCAATACTTATATAGGCTGTGCCGATGAGCGTGACAGCAGAATTTTGTTTGAAACCTGCATCAGTACGGCACGGGATCGCACTCAGATCGAGTATGAATTTATGATAAAAAATATTCTGGAAGTCAAGGGAATTGATCCTGCCGAAATAAACGGAGGTATAATAGCTTCTTGCGTTTCCGATATGACTGATATCATAAAAGCCGCGGCAGAAGCGGTTTTGTCAGTAAGATTACTTGAGGTGGGACCGGGACTTAAATCCGGAGTTGATATCCGTATCGATGATCCGGCAACTCTGGGGGCGGATCTGCTGATAGCGGCGGCAGCCGGTATTTCTGAGTATGGAAGTCCGCTCGTTATTGCAAATCTGTGTACAGTGGGCACACTTTCAGTCATAGATCCGGATAGGAAGTTTACAGGCTGCCTTATAATTCCCGGAATAAAAACCGGTCTGGAGAGCTTTGCGGCTTCCACCGCTGCGCTTCCGAAGGTTGCAGCAAGAATTCCTGACAGACTGATAGGAAACAGTACCGAAAGGTCTATGCAGAGCGGTGTTATTTACGGCTGCGCGGCAAGCATAGAGGGGCTTACCGAGCGTATAAGGGAAGAACTTGGAGTTTCCGATATCAGCCTGGTGTTTACCGGAGAGTATGGCGATATGGTGGCACAGTGCTGCCGGCGTCAGCATTTCACGGATAAGCATCTTATGATGAAGGGACTTATAATAATATATAAAAAGAATAGAAGGATTCGCACATGAAAAGATATATGAAGTATATTAAGCCATACGCGTTTTTCTTTATTGCGGGACCTGTGATGATGCTGACGGAGGTATTCGGTGAGGTATGGATACCGAAGCTCATGTCTCTTATCATCGATAACGGTATCGGAAATCACGATATTGCCTACGTAATAAGGATCGCTTTCGTTATGCTCGGGGCCTGTCTTCTGATGATCTGCGGGGGGACGCTCGGCAACTTTTTTTCGGTCAAGGCTGCAGTCGGCGCTTCAGCTGACTTAAGAAGCGACCTGTTTTCAAAGGTACAGGAGTTCTCCTTTGCGGATGTTGATAATTTTTCGACGGGCTCGCTTGTGACCAGGCTTACCAATGATCTGCAGCAGATACAGCAGCTGGTGGTCACCATGCTTAAGATGGCTCTGAGGTCTCCCGGCATGCTTGTCGGAGGCTTTATTATGGCGCTCAGCGTAAATCGCGATCTGGCGATCGTGCTGCTCATCGTGATCCCGCTGCTCGGACTTTCCATCTTCTTCATAATGAAGACCGCATATCCGAGATTTGAGAGGATGCAGCTTGCGCTGGATGACCTTAACAACGGAATAAAGGAGGTCCTTACGAATGTCAGGGTCGTAAAGAGCTTCGTGCGGGAGGAGCATGAAAAGGATAAATTTGAGCAGCTTAACAGCGGTATGATGGAAAAGTCCTTAAGCGCGATGAATGTTGTTATTTTCATGCAGCCTGTAATGGCGGTGTTCATGAATCTTACGAGTGCGGCTGTTGTTTGGTTCGGCGGAAACCGCATCATCGCGGGAGAAATGCAGGTTGGAGAGCTGACCGCATTTATAACATACATTACGCAGATACTTATGTCACTTATGATGCTGGCTATGGTTATTCTGCAGTCCTCAAGAGCGATGGCTTCCTTTAAGCGTGTGTCAGAGGTGCTGGACTACGAGGCTAGCCTTACAGATAAGGATGCAAAGGAAAAGGACAGAATAGTCAGAGAGGGAAGCATTGAATTCTGTCATGTCTACTTTGAGTATGACTCTGACGGGATATTAGGTGATGCTGCGGGAAACTCGGATAAGCAGGTCCTTAAGGATATAAATTTCAGCATTGCCCCCGGTGAAACAGTGGGTATACTCGGTGCCACAGGCTGCGGCAAGACATCTCTGGTTCAGCTCATTCCGCGTCTCTATGATGCGACAAAAGGGCAGGTCCTCGTTGACGGGGTGGATGTAAGGGATTATTCGCTTTACAACCTCAGGGAGGGCGTTGCAATGGTGCTGCAGTACAATACACTTTTCTCGGGTACTGTAGCCGAGAACTTAAGATGGGGCGATGAGGATGCCTCGGACGAGGATATTGTCAGGTTTTCAGAATATGCCCAGGCTGACAGCTTTGTAAGTACCTTTAAGGGCGGATATGATTACATGATCGAACAGGGCGGAAGCAATGTTTCAGGCGGACAAAAGCAGAGGCTCTGCATTGCCAGGGCACTGCTTAAAAAACCAAGGATACTTATACTCGATGACTCCACCTCAGCCGTTGATACGGCGACTGAGCGCAGGATCAATGAGGCCTTTGCAAATGAACTTAAGGACACCACGAGGCTTATAATTGCACAGCGCATCGGCTCTGTTAAGGATGCGGATAAGATCATAGTAATGGATGACGGCAGGATAGTGGATATCGGAAATCACAGCGAGCTCATTGAACGCTGCGCAGAGTATCAGGATATTTACTACAGCCAGATTGAAAAGCAGAAAGAGGGGACTGTTATATGACAAGAGAAGAACGCTTAAGAGAGTCCCTTAAAAGAAGATACGGGAAGATGGTCGCCGCGGCATCCAAAGGTCCGGGAGGTCCCGGCCCGGGCGGACCCGGCGGTCCCGGCGGGCGCGGCAGGATGGCGGCACAGCAGAAGGTTAAGCCAAAGCAGACCGGAGAGACTATAAAGCGTATTATGGCATATGTGCTTGATGAAAAGCCAAGGCTTATAGTTGCTGTTATCTGCGCATTCCTCAATATCGCCTCACAGCTTGGCGCCTCATATATGCTCAGGCCGATTATCAATACCTATATAGCTCCGGCCGACGGGTCTCCGGGAGATCCCAGGGGACTTGCCGGAGCACTTATGTTCATGCTTTTGGTATATGCGATAGGTATAGTCGGAACTTATGTTCAGGCAAAGCTCCTGCTCACGGTTGGACAGAATTGTCTCAAGAGAATGAGAGAGGATCTGTTTAACCATATGCAGACTCTTCCTGTTAAGTTCTACGATACCAATCCAAGAGGCGATCTCATGAGCCGCTTTACCAATGATATCGACAACATCGGAAATATGCTGTCCTCGACATTGATATCATTGTTTACTGCTGCTCTTACCATAGTGGGAACGCTCTCACTCATGATCTATACAAGTCCGATTCTTACAGTTGTCACGGTGGCGGTGGTTCCTTTCATGCTTTTTGCGGCAAGGAAGATCGCAGAGTTTTCGGCAAAATACTTTGCGAAGCAGCAGTCTTCGCTTGGTGCCATAAATGGTTATATAGAAGAAGCTGTTACAGGACAGAAGGTCATAAAGGTATTCAACCATGAGCAAACTGCGATGGATGAGTTCAATATTCTGAATGATGAGCTGAGGGCCAACCAGATGAAGGCCCAGTTCTTCGGCGGACTTATGGGTCCTGTGATGAACTTCTCCACCCAGATCAACTATACCCTTACCGCAGTGGTAGGCGGAACGCTCTGCATCTTAAGGGGCTTTGATATCGGCGGACTTACGGTATTCCTTAACTACTCGCGTCAGTTCAACCGTCCGGTAAATGAGATCTCAATGACGATCACATCGGTATTTTCCGCAATAGCAGGAGCTGAGCGCGTGTTCGCAGTTATGGATACACCGTCGGAGCCCGCGGATGATGAGGATGCCTATGCACCGGAAAGAATTAAGGGCGATATCGTAGTTGAAAATGTCAGCTTCGGATATACGCCGGAAAAGCTCATACTTAAGAATATCAGCGCTTACGCGCACCCAGGGCAGAAGATAGCATTTGTCGGCTCTACGGGAGCGGGAAAAACAACGGTCATGAATCTGCTGCCGAGATTCTATGATATCGGTGAGGGAAAAATAACTATTGACGGAGTAGATATCCGACATTATAACAGAGAAGTGCTGAGAAATAATGTGACCATGGTACTCCAGGAGTCGCATCTCTTCAGCGGCACAATAATGGAAAACATACGTTACGGGCGTCTTGACGCAACGGATGAGGAAGTGATCTCAGCGGCAAAGATAGCCTCGGCGGATTCCTTTATAAAACATATGCCGCATGGCTATCATACTGTAATAGACGCTGACGGAAGCAATCTTTCCCAGGGACAGAGACAGCTCCTTAATATCGCAAGGGCTGCGGTATCCAAGGCACCTATCCTTATCCTTGATGAAGCGACATCATCAGTCGATACCCGTACTGAGCAGCTTATCCAGCAGGGCATGGCAAGACTTATGAGCGACCGCACCACCTTCGTCATTGCCCACAGGCTTTCGACTGTCCGTGATGCCAATGCCATCATGGTGCTCGAGCATGGTGTAATAATAGAGCGCGGCACGCATGAGCAGCTGCTTGAGATGAAGGGACGCTACTATGAACTCTATACAGGCAAGGCTGAGCTAGACTGATAAGATCTGACGGCGCGGTGTCAGAGAGAAGCATTCTCACGTACATATTCATTGACACAGTTACTAATACAGGCACTGATACTGCGGCAACAGGAGGTATGTGCTTGGAATTAAGCATACTGCTATTTAAAAAAATCATATCGATGGCTATCATCCTGATGACAGGCTATACGCTTATAAAGGTAAGGCTCGCAAATCCGGAGCACACACCGATACTTTCGACTCTGCTGCTTTATGTATTCGTGCCATGCATAGGCTTTAACAGCTTTATGATGCCATATTCCGCGGAAATGTTTAAAGTATTCATCTTCGCGATGGCAGGGGGTGTCTTTGCCCAGATATTTTTTATTTTCCTTGCATGGCTTGTGAAAAAATCTCCGTTTAAGGCAGACCCGACAGAGCAGGCATGTCTGGCATATACAAACTGCGGAAACCTGCTTCTTCCCCTTATTTCAGGATTGCTGAGCAGTGAATATGTATTCTATTCCTCAGCTTTTATGGCAGCAAATATCATATGCCTGTGGACCCACCTTCCATCACTTTTTGCAGGCAGGTTCAAGCCGGATATAAAGAAGATCTTGCTTAATCCCAATATAATAGCGATAGCTCTCGGAATAATATTCTTTAGCTGCAACCTTCAGCTTCCTGCCATACTGGCGGATACAGTCAGCACTATAGGCGGAAGTACGGGAGTGCTGTCAATGCTGGTAACGGGCATGCTTCTCGCGGAGATAGACTTAAGGTCCGTGATTATGAGCATGAGATGCTGGGCGATCTTTGCACTGAGGCTGATAGTATTTCCGCTTATTCTTATAGCAGTGATCTTTATAAGCGGCCTTGCGGGCAGTTCAGAGGCTGCAAGAGCGGTACTGCTTGTTATCGTAATGGGAGGTGCGGCGCCTACCGCCACGGGTGTAATAAACATGTCGGCACTCTTTGGCGGAAGGGCAGAGTTTGCTTCTGCAATAAGTGCAATAACCACACTTTTATGTATCATTACACTTCCCGTAATTGTTTACATTTATCAGATTGTATGTTAAAATACATCCGATAATGTTCCTGAACAAATAACCTATGGAGGATGAAAAATATGAAGCACATTCAGACTTTAGAGACACGCAACCTTTGTGAGAGCGCTAA
>JAUNNP010000112.1 GCA_030531385.1 Eubacteriales bacterium | reverse complement strand
ACTATGCCGCCGGGTCAGCGGCTGAGCTATCACATAGAAAAAATGATTGACCCTTCCTTTTTGCTCATGAATTTGCCGTCGGTGGTATCAATAAGCTCCACCCTTTCATAGCCCTCTTCATTTATCAGCATCTGCCGAAAGGCCTCCATATCACCATAGCGTGCCTCAGACATGATATCATGTATCGCAAAGCACCCGCCCTTTTTCAAAGTGCGCAGCGTCTCAAGCACGAGATCCTTCTTCCTGAGCCCGGTTATATTGTGATATACATAGTTGCTCGTAACCGCGTCGAATGTCTCGTCCTCGAACGGCAGCCAGCAGGCATCACCCTGCGTAAACTCGGTCTTGTCAGCAACGCCCTCGATAGCGGCGTTCTTTTTGCAGAGCGATTTGGAATACGAGATGTACTGCATGCCCCAAAGGTCGAGCCCCTGCATGCTGCCCTGCGGATTTTTCTTCGCGCAGGCGATCGTCAGCGCCCCGCTTCCGCAGCCGACATCCAGACCCTTTCCGCCCTCCGGCAGCGTGATATATTCAGCGATCCCGTCGATGATCTGCCGCGACAGGCCGCGCTTTCCATTAAAATCAAAGGCCCTGTAGAGCACAATACACCACGCAGCCGACGCCGCGCACACGAGCATAATTATGCTGCAAATGCTGACCGCCGCAACCCTTATGATTCCCGTGGTAAATATCGACACCGCTCTTATTCCCGCAATGCAGGCGATGCAGCCTATAATGAGCCATACGATCATACCAAGCGGCATCCAGTTCTTGTAATTCGGTTTTTTTTGATGCGCGGCCGGCTCCGCCTTTACCTCTTCAGCCTCTGCCTCCGCAGCTTCCTCTGCAGGCTCTGCCTTTACCTCTTCGGCCTCTGCCTCAGCAGCTTCAATTTCAGATTCTTTTTCTTGCATAGTACTTCTCTATGGCGCTTGCGATATGCGCGTCATCTCTTTCTGATCTAAAAATATCAATCGTTTTGATTTTAACAAACGCATATTTATTCCGCAATGTATGATAGATCATGCCCTTTACGATCAGTCAAATATCCGCTAAAGCGAGCTCGGCAGTCGCTTGACGGGCTTTTGCTAACAAAATTCCGGTCCCAAAAAGGAACCGGAATTCAATATTTTTAATTATTTGCTTATTATTGCACGTATATATTATAGGTATTTATTGCAGGTATAACATGATCCTTCTGACGGGTCATTCGATCCCATCGATGTGGTACATAACTCCACCTATATCAAGATGGCTGCCCTCTAAAAGACGCTGTGTCTGTGGCTCGCTGGCAAGTCCCTGAAGACTGATCCAGAAAAAGCTCTCTGTTACCTTTTCGCCGTCAATGATGTAGCTCATAATTATTTCTCCTGACTAACATGTTTCGTTTTAGATTCATCGACCTCTGTTGTGACATCCGGCCACCCGCATCCTTTTCGGATTTCCTGACCCTATGTCATCATATTGTATCAGAGCGTCTCTCATTCCGCAAGATATAGTTTAATCACAGCTCTGACGTTCAGTCAACATGCATCGGGATTTTTGATATTTACTTATTCCGATGCTTACTTACAACTATTTTAGGATAAAATGCATCGGGATTTCATTTATATAACACTTCCGATGCCACACCCCGATTTTTTCAATAAAATAAGCATCGGGAACAGAATTTTTTGTCCGTCTCCGATGCATGAAGCCACAATCCGATAAGTCACACTGCATCGGAAACACTCTTTTTGTCCGTCTCCGATGCCCCGAGGCAACTGACCCATCTTAATTCAGTTCTTTATCTCTTCTCGAACTTAAGTATCGTCTCCCCGCCGCTTTCCTCTGCTGCAAATGCTTCCGGCCCGGAGTTTTCATACCCTTCAGGTGTCTCAAGGACGTGAATTTCATATGCAAAACGCTCACCGGTATATACGGCCCTGCCATTTTCATCCGTTTTCACAAGTGAGCAAAGACTATCACTGCAGACCTGAATCTTTACTCCCGGAACCGGCTCGCCTGACTCATCCTCACATATAAAGGTCCATGCAGCGTTTTTCCCGGCATTCGTCCCTATACTTGGAGCCTGAATATCAGGCTTCGGCAAGCCTGCTGCTTCAGTACTGTTTCCGGCCTCTGTCTCTCCGGATCCGCCCGACCTGCCACAGCCCGCAAGCATCACGCATGCCGCAATAATCACAGCTGGCAGGACCGCTCCAACAAGGATCTTAAATATTTTCATCTTAAACTCCTCATCTCGGCTACGCCGATCATCTAAGCGCCTCTATAAGCTTCTTATCCTCGATATACTGCTGATCTGCCCCGTAGGCACCCGCAAAGTCATCCTGCACCTTACCGTTCTTATCAAAAACAATAGTTCTTGGTATGCTCTGCACATCGAACCGCTCCGAGATACTTTCATCGGTGTCGCAGATCATGGTCATGCTGTAACCATTATCCGACATAAACTTCTGCACAGTGCTCTTGCTCTCTCCGCAGTTTACAAGCACGATGCGGACATCCCCGTCCGTGCCGTATTCCTCATAAAGCTTTTGCAGTGCCGGCATTTCACCTACACACGGCGGGCACCAGGTGGCCCATAAATTTAAGAGCACTACCTTGCCTGCCTGCTCCGAGAGCCTGAACTTCTCGCCCTGCAATGTGACTGCACTAAAATCGTAGGCCGGATTCCCCTGCCAGGTATAACTTTGTGCCGCCGCAGATCCCCCTTGCGCCGCTGCTTCATTTCCTGCCTGCGAGCCGCCACCGCCGGCGCCGCCCGATGCACTGCTGCCATGCTGATAGTTATGTGTGATCAATGCCAATGCTTCCTCCGGTGACATCTGTGCAGTGGCAGAGCCGCTGTAATCAGGCCCGGCCGCAGATTCACCGGAAGCCGCGGCATCAGCCTGCACACCCGTCATACCTGCTATAGTCCCAGCTGCCGCCTCGCCTTTCATCTCCGTCACTGTCTCTGCTGCCGTTTCCGCCACAGCAGTTTCACTTTCATCATCCAGCGGAATCAGCATAATAATCACAAACAGTACTCCGAGTACTATCAGTATCCCTTTAATAAACTTAAATATTTTACCCAACATAGCATCCTCACCCGCAGTCAATTATTTAGTCACTACAGCAGTCGTTGAAAAGCTCCAGAGCCAGCATTTCCAGCACAAAAGAGCCCCAGCCATCCCAGCTCTCATCCCACTCATCATAGTTATAGTAGGAATCGGCGCCGGAAGCATTAACAAAACGCTTGAGCCAGCCGACATATTCCGAATCAAAGCCCGCCGAGGTAAACTCGCTGTTAAGCTCAGAGTAAAAGCTTCCGTCACCGTACGGAAGTGTTACCGATATGCCTGTAAGCTCCATGTCCTCAGTTGTGGCATTCATATAAACGATAGTCTGGCTGACCGCCGCCTTGAGAGCATCGGACTCGTCTGACTCTATATTGTCAGCCACAGCCATGATATCAGTAATATAATAATCCGACATCTGCGTGTCTTCACTAAGAAGAATGTCGATCAGATCGAAAAGGGACTTCTTTGCGGCGGGACTTAAGCGTCCGTAGCTCTTCCTCGTGAGCTCGCGGCTGTAGTTATCTCCGAGCAGCACAGCCTCATTGGCATAGGCAAACTGCTTCCAGGCAGTATAAAGCACCTTTACCATGGAGACATCTATCACGGACAAAATAGCGGAATCGCCCCAGCCGGAAGACTTTGCGTCCTCATTGTCACGTACCATATCGTCAACTATTATACGGCCAAGCTCGGGCGTCGGGATAGAAGTATTGTCATAAAGTGCCTTCACCCACCCTGTGTAGCTCCAGCCAAGACCGGACTCAAAGTCCTCTGAGGTTATCAGGTAGTCACAAAAATCATACAGCGCGCATCCGACCTCGAGGCAGGCCATGAGGCAGCAGTCCATGCCGATAAAATCAAAATACACACCGCCTTTTTTCAGCGCCCGCTGCATTTCCGAAAGAGTGAGTGTATCCTCCTCATCTCCTGTCTCATCTCCTCCAAAGCCGTAGACAGGACCTCCGCCATGATTCCAAAGCTGCAGGATATAGCGGTCTGCCGGATAGTTTCGCGCGCCCCAGCTTATGAAATCACTGAGGGTTTCAGCATTTCCCACCGCCTCCTGCTTAAGGTCATCCTTAACAAGCTCGAGCCCGTTTCCGGTCACCTTGTATATCTGGCTTCTCTTCGAGGAAATGCCATAATTCTGCCAATTTTTCGTGCCTATGGTCTTTATGAGGATGTTGACCTTGTCTGAGCTTCCCGCCGCGAGGATCTCCGCAATGTCGGTGGTAGCCTCACCCTCTTCGCTCTCAAGATCCGAGCCATTCATATAGATCATCATCGTGACCGTATCCTCGCCGTTTCCCTTCAGCTTTACCTGCTTATCGCGGATCGCGCCGAGTCTCACAAGCTCCCTGACATACTTGGGATCGTATCCGGACCCGTAATAGTGAGAAGCCGCTCCCGTACCTGAAGATAGCGAAGTCCCGCCCGTGCCTGAACCGGAATGCGATGAAGTCCCGCCCGTGCCGGGATGCAGCGGAACTGAAGCCATACCGCCGCCCGATGCGCCCTCAGGCGCCTCCATGGAATGCGAAGAAGCTGAGCCTGAAAGCTCAGCTTCATAAGCAGCCTGACTTTCGGAGCTCATGTCCCCCTCGTCATCGCTGCACATCACCAGTAGAAATAATACCCCCAGCAATATCAATATTAATTTAAAAATCCTTTTGATAAGTTTCATCGGACCTCTTTATGAATCATACTTCAGCCTCGCAGAACACATTCCCGTCCGGTGAAGGCCTCCTGCGCTTACGGCACGTAATTAAGCGTAAGCTCCGTAATTTCCATATCTTTAACGGTGGCTGTGGCTGTTCTCTGGTCAGCTCGCTCACTGTACTTTTCCTGCAGCTCTGAAAGCGTGATCTCTGTTCCTGCAAGATTCATAGGATCAGTCTGATCCATCACCTTGAGGTCCTTTGCAAAGCCGAGCATGCAGCCGCCGATATGGGCATAAGTCATCATATCATCCCAGCCAAAGAAAGTGTAATATTCCTCTCCCTCTGCAAGCTTAAAGGTAGCACCGCCCTCATCGATACCGCCGTTCACCATAACCATGCCGTTTGTGCTGTCAATGCTGTCGACCGCAACTGTATTGCCATTATACTCTACGCCGTCGCCTTCCTTAAGTGCTTCCATATCCTCTGCGGCATACTTTTCCACCTCGTAGAAATCCATATCCACAAGCGGCTCACCTGCCTGGTCCTTAAGCTCGCTGAACTTATAGGTTACAGGATAGGTGCCGTCAGGAATAGCTCCTGCCACAACGACAGTCGGCATAGGACTTACAAGCTTTCCGCTAATGCTGACGGTCTCAGCCTCAGTAACAAGCGGTGCAGCATTCGCATCAGCAGCAAGTCCGAATTTCTCAGCTTCCTCAAGCGCAGCCTTGCATTCGTCCGAGACAGCTGCTTCCTTAACAAAAACAGTATTATTGTCGTCAGGGAAGATAACCATTAAGTCCTCATTGGAGAAGGCAAGTCTGTACTCATCTCCTCCAAAATCGGGAATAAGCTTTTCAGCATCCCAGGTGAACGGGAACATATCCTGACCAAGCCAGGTACCTGTACCGTTTTCATTAAATAATATGAAGTACTTAAAGGTCTCCTCCTTGCCCTCGATCTCCTCTGTAAACTCCTGCATATAGCTTCCGGCAAGCTCCTTCATGATTGCGGCTGCCTCTTTTTCGTCAGCCGCCTTAGTTTCCTCTGCGGCCGCCGTGGTTTCCTCAGCGCCTGTCTGTGCTTCTGTGGTCTCAGCTGCAGTTGTTTCTGCGGCAGCTGCTGCCGCAGTAGTCTCCGCTGCATTATTCTTTCCGCCGCAGGCGCAAAGCATACCTGCCGCAAGACATATCATCATAATATTTACAAAATTCTTCTTCATTTATTTCCTTCCCGGCAGGACTTATTCATACGCCGCTTTGTCATAGTTCATATGACACTATCCGGGACTTATGCCGCCCGCCAAAAACCTTTTCAACTTTTGAGAAAGTGTTACCACTTTTTGACTATTTTGAAAAGTCACCTTGTCTTTTCTTTATCCAAACTTAAGATTTTATATCGCCTTTAGACAGTTTTGGGGAGTTTTATTAGAAAGTATTCGAAAGTTTTAGGTCACTTGTAAAAGTTAATTCCACTTTGTAAGACTAACTTCC